>CAYXQN010000001.1:0-64185 GCA_964466825.1 uncultured Faecalibacterium sp.
TCTGGAGCGTCCAGGTGTAGAACAGGCGCTCGTCCTCGGTCAGCTCGCCCAGCGGATAGGTGCGGGTGATGTCGGTGGTGCCGTCCATATAGGTGGCGCCGCTGTCCACAAGCAGGAAGCCCTTGCGCTCGAGCTTGGCGTGATCCTCCGGGGTGGCGTGGTAGTGCATCATGGCAGCGTTTGCGCCGTAGGCGGCAATGGTGCCAAAGCTTTCCACAAGGAACTTGTCCTGTGCGCTGCGGTACTTGTGCAGGATCTCGTCGATGGTCAGCTCGGTCAGCTCCTCCCCGGCGGCAAGGCGCTGCTCCAGCTCGATCTGGAACCGCACCATCGCAACACCATCCCGGATGTGTGCTTCCTTCAGGTGTGCCAGCTCGGTCTCGTTCTTCACGCCCTTGAGCGGCAGCAGGGGGTCGGCGGCGTTCTTCACGGTGAGGGCAGGGTTCTGCTCCAGCACCTGATACACTGCATAGTTGACCGTGGCGCTCTCTGCCAGAACGGTCTGCGGCTCGGTCTCAGCGGCGAGGAAGTTCAGAACGTCATCGTATTCTGCCAGCGTCACGCCGTTGGCTTCCAGCTCTGCCTTGGCCTCGGCGGTCACACGGGAGGTGTTGATGAACAGCACCGCACGATCCGGGGTGACGTAGCAATACGCCACGGCATAGGGGGTGCACTCGATGTCCATTGCGCGCAGGTTCAGCAGCCATGCAAGGTTATCCAGTCTGCCCACGAGCTGTGCGGTGCAGCCTTCCTTTGCCAGCTTCTCGCGCAGCTGGGTCAGCTTTTCTGCCGGGGAGAAGCCCGCATACTCCTTGCCCAGGATCCATGCCGGGGGCGTGGGCAGAGCAGGGCGGCCCTCCACCCACAGCTCGTCCTCCAGATTCAGGGTCTTGATGACAGCGCCCTTTGCATCCAGCTTTTCGCGCAGCTTGTTGACCAGCTCACAGCTTGCAGTCAGACCGCACAGGCCCAGTGCTTCGCCCTCGGACAGGACGTTGGCACAGTATTCTTCCACAGTGGGCACGCCCGGCTCGCCCATGCGCTGGAGCTGGATCTCGGTGCCGGCGATCTCCTTTTCGGCCTGCACAAAATAGCGTCCGTCTGCCCACAGTGCGCTTTCGGTGCGGGTGACGACAAAGTTGGAGTTCTCGCCGTGGAAACCGGAGAAGTAGGTCAGCGAGGTGTAGTGGTCGGGCAGATACTCACTGGAGTGAGGGTCGCCCACCGGGATCAGGTAAGCGGCAACGCCGTTTTCCTCCATTGCAGCACGCAGAGCGGCGATGCGTTCGGGAACAGTGTTCATGCTCATGATAAAAGCCTTCTTTCTCAAGTTTTGCCGGAAGAACGTCCGGCGGCGGTGGTTTTTCTGTGTTCTATTGTATCATTCCAGCGGGCAGATTGCAACGAGCAGACGCTTGACAGAATGTATCGCTTGTATTGCACTCAACAACACAAAGAAAAACAAAGGAGGAGTTCAGGATGCTGTTCCGGCTGGATTTTCAGAGTGCGGTGCCCATCTACCGCCAGAGCCGGGATCAGGTGGTGCGGGCAGTCGCCAAAGGAGAACTTGTCCCCGGTGAACATCCGCTGCAGGTTGTGGACACCCGTGCCTCGGAGCAGAGCCTGCCAAAGCCTATCGGACTGTGGACACTGGTGCTGCTGTGGGTCTGCGGGCGGTGGACCTTCCGCCGCCGGGAGGATATGGTCACCGGGGATTCAGACCGCAACCAGACCCTTTTTGCAGGTGGAAGCCGCAGGGCAGACCTACTGGCTGACGGCAGAAAGCAGTACCCTGACCCGGGAATTTGCGCAGTGGCTTTCGGAACGAGAAATAAGCTGACCAGAGACAGCCTCTGTGCAGAGCGCTCCCGCCGTTTGGCGGGGGCGCTTTTTGCGCCGGACAAATTTTTCTGCCCGAAAACGCAAAAAAGTTACAAATTCTTCGCGAAAAACGCCCGTATCCCATTGACAACCTTGTTATAATAGGTGTGTAGGATTTTTTACAGAGCCAGCACTCTGCGGCTCTGTCTGCTTGAAAAAGAAAGAGGCATTTGAATCATGACCAAAATTGATATTTTTTCCGGCTTCCTCGGTGCAGGCAAGACGACCCTGATCAAGAAGCTGATCCAGGAGTCCTTTGCCGGGCAGAAGGTCGTTCTGATCGAGAACGAGTTCGGCGAGATCGGCATCGACGGCGGCTTTTTGCAGGAGTCCGGCATCCAGATCAATGAGCTGAACGCCGGCTGCATCTGCTGCTCTCTGGTGGGCGATTTCCGCACCGCACTGGAGCAGGTGGTGGAGCAGTACCACCCCGACCGCATCGTGATCGAGCCGTCCGGCGTGGGCAAGCTGTCCGACGTGACCCGTGCAGTCGAGGGCGTTGCCGAGCATCTGGACGTGGAGCTGAGCAGCTTTGTCACCGTTGCAGATGTAAACAAGGTCAAGATGTATATGAAGAACTTTGGCGAGTTCTACGATGACCAGATCAGCCATGCAAGCTGCATCCTGCTCAGCCGTACCCAGACCGCCAGCGAGGAGAAGATCGCTGCTGCGGTCGCTCTGCTGCGCGAGAAGAACCCCACTGCGACCATCGTGACCACCGCTTGGGATGTGCTGACCGGTGAGCAGATCCTGAAGGCAATGTCCACCAAGGACGACTTCAAGGCAGAGCTGATCGAGATGGCAGCCAAGGCAAATGCGGAGCACGCCCACGAGGACGAGGAGCATGAGCATCACCACCATCATCACGATCATGAGGAGCATGACCACGAGCACGACGAGCATTGCTGCTGTGGTCATCACTACCATGACGAGGATGAGGACGAGGAACACGAGCATCACTGCCACCATCACCACGACCATGACGAAGATGATCACGAGCATGATGAGCATTGCTGCTGTGGTCATCACCACCATGATGAGGATGAGGACGAGCACCACTGCCGCCATCACCATGATCACGACCACGATGAGCACGATCATGAGCATGACGAGCATTGCTGCTGCGGCCACCACCATGACCACGAGGACGAGGATCACGAGCACCATCACCACGATCACGACGGTCACTGCTGCTGCGGTCACCATCATCACGATCATGATGCCGCTGAAGTGTTCACCAGCTGGGGCGTGGAAACGGCCCGCAAGTTCACCAAGGCAGAGATCGAACACGCACTCACCGAGCTGGATGGCGGCGCTTACGGCATGATCCTGCGCTCCAAGGGCATCGTGGACGGCGGTGCAGACGGCTGGCTGGAGTTCGACTACGTTCCCGGCGAGTGGGAAGTCCGTTCCCGCAGCGCAGATGTTGGCGGCAAGCTGGTGGTCATCGGCTCCAAGATGGACGAAAAGGCGATCGCCGCTCTGTTTGGCTGCTGAGCACTTCCCCGATATCTGCATTTCAAAAACACTGCAAAGGCAGTTTAAGGAGCAACTATGGCAAAAGAAATTCCGGTATACCTGTTTGTGGGCTTCCTCGAAAGCGGTAAGACCAAGTTCATTCAGGAGACCTTTGAGGACCCCAATTTTGATTCCGGCGACAAGACCCTGCTGCTGGTCTGCGAGGAAGGCGAGGAAGAGTACAACGAGAAGAAGTTTGCCTTCCCCGGCGTAACGGTCGCCACCATCTCGGACAAGTCCGAGCTGAACCCCCAGAACCTCGCCCGTCTGGGCAAGGAGGCCGATGCCGGCCGTGTGGTCATTGAGTACAACGGTATGTGGCTGCTGCAGGATCTGGCAGAGGCTGTGCCGGAGAACTGGATCGTCTACCAGTGCATCGCCACGGCAGACGGCACAACAGCCCTGACCTATGCCCGTGACAACTCGATGCGCAGCCTGCTGCTGGACAAGATCGCCCGCAGCGAGCTGATCGTGTTCAACCGCGCCGAAAAGGTCAACACCGACGAGATCCGTCAGGAGCTGCACAAGCTGGTCCGTCAGGCATCCCGCAAGTGCGACATCGCCTACGAGTTTGAAGACGGCAGCGTAGCATACGATGACATCCCCGATCCGCTGCCCTTTGACATCAATGCAGATGTCGTCGAGATCCACGATGAGGATTTCGGCATCTGGTATATGGATTGCCAGGATGAGCCGCAGAAGTACGTTGGCAAGACGGTCAAGTTCCTGGCACAGGTCTGCCAGACCAACCGCGCGGGCAAGAACAGCTTTGTTCCCGGCCGCTTTGCCATGACCTGCTGCGTGCAGGACATCCAGTTTGTCGGTTTCCCCTGCGTGTACGACGGATACAAGGCGCTGGAGCAGCGTTCCTGGGTCACCGTGACTGCAAAGGTCAACTACAAGTTCCACAACATCTACCGTGGCAAAGGCCCCGTGCTGACCGCCATTGCGGTGGAGCCGGGCGAAAAGCCGCAGGATGAAGTTGTAATGTTCTCTTAAATAAAATCAAGGGAGGTCCTGTTATGAAAACCATCTTCCGTATCCTTGGCACGGCTGCAGCTGTGGCCGTTACCGGCGCTGCGATCTATGCGCTGGACAAGATCCTGAACCAGAAGGACCCGCTCCATGTGGAAGCGGTGGAGTTCCCGGAGGAGGCCGAAACCGACGCCGCTGAAGCGGAAAAGACCGCCGAAGCCTATGCCGAAGGCGAAGCCAGAGCTGAAGCTGAATCCGCTGTTTCTGCCGAGGAATCCGCCCCGGCAGAACCTGCCGCCGAGGAGCCGGAACAGGCCCACATCCCTACTCCCCTGCCCGACTGGAGCGAGGAGCGCCCCATCCATGAGGATGGCGCACCCAACCCCAACCCTGTGGAGGCAGGCCCCGCCGTTGCGCCCAAGGACGAGAACGGCAAGTTTGACCCCACCAAGATCGCAGAATCCTCGGATTTTGCCAACTGGGAAGAACAGGGCTGCCAGGGCTAAAACAGAAACACAACAAAAAAGGGACCGCTTAAAGCGGTCCCTTTTTTGTTGTGCAGACAAATTGATCGAAGGAGAATTCTTCGGGGATGTCAGGCAAAGAAAGAGATCACGAGTGCAACTGCAAAGCCGACTGTGCCTACCAGAGTTTCCATGATGGTCCAGGTCTTGAGGGTGGTCTTTTCGTCCAGACCGACAAGACTCTTGACCAGCCAGAAGCCGGAGTCGTTGAAGTGAGAGCAGACGGTGGAGCCGCCTGCGATCGCAGCAGTGACACACGCCAGATACAGCGGCGAAAGCTCGCTGATGCCGGGCATAGCGGCGATGATACCGGCTGCCATGGTCATTGCGACCGTTGCCGAGCCGACCGAGACACGCACCAGTGCAGCAACGATAAAGGCCACCAGGACCAGCGGCAGGCTGGCAGAGGCAACAGCGTTGCCAATAACATCGCCAAGACCCGAGTTCTGGAGCATATAGCGCAGTACGCCGCCGCAGGCAGTGACCAGCAGGATCATACCGGTAGGTTCCAGAGATTTGGTCAGGATCGTCTCCAGCTGCTGGTTGGAGTAGCCGTGGCGGGTGCCCAGCAGATACATCGCTGCGATAACAGCGAGGGTCAGCGCAACGAACGGCTCACCGAGGAAAGCAAGGATGGGCTGGATGCCTGCCAGAGCGGGCACGACCTTAGCGACCGAGTTCGCAATGATGAGGACCAGCGGGATCAGGATGATTCCAACGATGGTGCCAAAGCCGGGCAGCTTGCTCTCGTCAAAATCCTCCTGCCGGGCAACGTGCTCCGGCACCGCGACCATGTACTTTTTACCGCAGATGCTGCCCCAGATGGGACCAGCCACGATCATGGCAAACAGACCGCAGAAGATGCCGACCAGAATGACCCAGCCCAGATCCACGCCCAGCATGGTAGCGACCAGCACCGGGCCCGGTGTGGGCGGGATAAAGGCATGACCGACCGCAAGGCCTGCCAGCAGAGGGATAACGTAGTACAGTACCGAACGGTTGGTGCGCTTTGCCAAAGAGAATGCAAGCGGGATCAGGATGATCAGACCGGCATCAAAGAATACCGGGATGGAGACAACCAGACCGGTAAGACCCAGTGCCCACGCCGCTTTTTCATCGCCAAATTTACGCACCATGGTCACAGCCAGGGTCTGTGCACCGCCGGAAACTTCCAGAATGGCACCAAACATGGAGCCCAGACCCACCAGAAGGGCGATACCCTTCAACGTGTTGCCAATGCCTTCGTTGACCGAGCCGACGATGGCATCCAACGGCATCCCGGACATCAGACCGATGGCAACTGCACCGACCAGAATGGAGATCATAGCGTGTACTTTGAATTTGATAATGAGGACCAGCAGTAAGATAAGACCTGCAACGGCGGCAAAGACCAGCCGGGCAGCATCCGGGTTTGCAAGAGTCGTCATTCAGTTTTCCTCCCTGTAAATCAGATGACAATTATTCCATATAAGCGCCCTTCATAGGGCTGACTGCATGCTGAGAGTAAAATTTGAGCAGACCGTGCGGATACTTCGGCGCTTTGGGCTGCCAGTTGGCACGGCGCTGGGCGAGGATCGCGTCCATCTCGGCGGGGGTCTTAGGCTCGCCCTTAACGCCCACGATGGCAAGCAGACGGTTCGGGATATCGATCTGGACCAGATCGTCCTTTTCCACCAGTGCGATGGGTCCGCCGACCGCTGCCTCCGGGCTGACATGCCCGATCACCGGGCCACGGCTTGCGCCGGAAAAACGCCCGTCGGTGATGAGGGCTACGCTGGCGGCAAGCTTCGGGTCGGCGCAGATCGCTTCGCCGGTGTAGAACATTTCCGGCATACCGCTGCCGCGAGGGCCTTCGTAGCGGATAAAGATGGCATCGCCGGGTTGAACATCACCATGCAGAACGGCTGCGATGCACTCCTCCTCGCTGTCGTACGGCTTGGCGCGCAGAGTTGCAGCGAACATATTCTTGGGGCAGGCGGTGTGCTTGATCACACTGCCCTCCGGGGCGAGGTTACCCTTCAGGATGGCGATGCTGCCATCGGTGCCTTTGGCGTTGTCGAAGCTGTGGATGATTTCCTCCCGGCTGACGGAGATACCCAGACCTCTGGTCTTTTCCCGCAGGATCTGGTCGCAATGGTCATAAAAACCGCTGCGCTTCAGCTCTTCGAGATTTTCACCCAGCGTCTTGCCGGTAACGGTCATCACATCCAGATGCAACATGGATTTGATCTCCTCCATGACACGGGGCACACCGCCGGCATAGTAGAAATACTGGGCAGGCCAGTCGCCAGAGGGGCGGATGTTCAGCAGGTAATGTGCCCCCCGGTGCATTCGGTCAAAGGTCTCTGCGTCGATCTCAATGCCGAACTCATGGGCGATGGCAGGCAGGTGCATGGTGGCGTTGGTGGAGCCGGAGATGGCTGCGTGCACCATAATCGCGTTTTCAAAGCTCTTGCGGGTCACGATGTCCTTGGCACGGATGCCCTGTGCCACCAGCTTCATGAGCTGTGCGCCTGCATCGTAGGCGGCCTGTTTCAACTCAGGAGCGGTGGCAGGCATCAGAGCGGTGCCGGGCAGCATCAGACCCAGTGCCTCTGCCATGATCTGCATGGTGGAGGCTGTGCCCATAAAGGAGCAGGCACCGCAGCTGGGACAGGCGTGCTGCTTGTAGTAGTCCAGCTGATCGTTCTGGATCACGCCGGTCTTTTCCCACGCATCGAACTTGCCGATCTGCTCCAGCGTCAGCAGCTCGTTGATCGCGCAGGCAGAGTCGCTGACCACATACTTGTCGGGCAGGGAGTGAGCTTCCATCACACCGCCGGTGACGACGATGGCGCTCATCTCCTTCAGTCTGCCGATGCTCATCAGCATAGCAGGCACCGACTTGTCGCAGCTTGCCACGAATACGCCGCCGTCATAGACGGATGCGTTGGCCTGTGCTTCCACAAGGTTGACGATGGCATCACGGTGGGGCAGCGAATAGTTGATGCCATCATGTCCCTGTGCAATGCCGTCGCACATATCGGTGGCATAGTAGCGCGCAGCCTTGCCGCCGTGAGCGTTCACCGCACGGACAGCCTCCTGCACGAACTGGTCGAGGTGGGCACTGCCGGGGTGACTGTCACCAAAGGTGCTTTCCACAAAGATCTGCGGTTTTGCCAGATCTTCTACCTGCCAGCCCATACCGATCTTCAAAGGATCATTTTCCGGTGCAAGAGTGCGTACCACTTGCGAACGCAGTTCCATCATTTCCATTGCCTCCATTGCTCTATAAATCGTGGTGTTTTCCGTAGGACGTCTTACGGTTTTATTGTAATTTGCGCAAAGAGGTTTTGCAAGTCATCCCGGACAAGACCCACTTTTCGCCCAAAAAAGAGCGTTTCTTTGTTGCAGTTCGCTCAAAAAATCAGGATATCCTTGGCAAAAGTGCCAGAAGAACGGTGCGAAAACGATTCGGGAACAAAAAGTTGTCAGACAACTTTGCATAAAAAAAGAGCCGGTCATTCGACCGGCTCGCCATCGTTCAGTTTTTTGATATAGGTGCGGTTGAAGTTCAGGTGCATCACCATTGCAGAGCGCGCCCCGATGGGGTCGTGCCGTGCAATGGCATCCACCAGCATCCTGTGGGTCAGGATGGTCTCGTCCAGCAGTTTTTTGTGGGTAACATTGACGAACATTAGCACTGCTGTGTCGATGATGGGGATCAGCTGTTCCACCACCATGTTCTTACTGCTTTCTGCAATACAGGTGTGGAAGGCAATGTCATCTTCAATATAGCGCTCACCGCTCTGGATCTTAGACTCCACCCGGTCGCACAGGCGGCGGATCCGGTCGATGTCTTCTTCGGTGGCGTTCAGCGCCGCCATTTCTGCCATGCCGGGTTCCAGCAGGAGCCGCACATTGACAAGATCCAGCGCAAGAGCATTTTTGTCCTGCACTGAGCGCAGCCCCAGCGGATCAGACAGGCCTTTGGCCGTGGTCACAACATAAGTGCCGGAGCCGCGGCGCACCTCCACAATGCCCTTGCTGGACAGCAGCTTGATCGCTTCCCGGATGGTGCTGCGCCCCACGCCGAACTTTTCGCCCAACGCAAACTCATTTGGCAGCTTTGCGCCCGGCTCCAGAGGTGTGTCCAGAATGTAATGATAGATCTGGTCCTCCACCTGCTCGGCCAGGAGGGCGTGTTTCAGGTGTGAAAGTTCCCCCACAAAAATCACCTGCCTGTTCTGTCTGCATAGCGGCTTACTTTTGCAAAGCGTTCAGCTCCGGCATCAGCTCGCCGCTGATAATGGTCAGCATTTCTTCCAGCTTTGCGCACTCCTCCGGGCTGAACCGGCTGCGGGCGCGCTCCACCACCGTGTTAAGGTATGCATAACTGATGTTATAATAGTCGATATATTTTTGGGTCGGGCGCAGATGGTATTCTCTGCGGTCAATGGAAGACTGCAGTTTTTCCAGATAGCCCTTGCGCACCAGGCAGCCGATCTTGTAGGCTGCATTGGGGGTGGAGATCTGCATCATGCGGGCAAACTCCGCAATTGTCGGCTCTCCCATCGCCATAATGCCTTCCATGCAAAAGGTCTCCACAGTTGTCAGCGGCGCATCCTTTTCGGTAAAGTGCTGGAAGACGTTTTGATAAAAGTGCAGTTTGAATTTGGTGTATACGTCCCGAAATGCTTTTTCCAGCATGAGGCTGTGTCCTCCCTGTAAAATCATTTTTCTTCAGTATACCACAAACAGCCCTCTGCGGAAAAGTATGATTTTTTGTGCAAAAATCATTCTGCGTTTCCGGCCGGGTCCACAGGCTGTGCGGTACGGGCACGGATGATGCTCAGCACCACCAGTTCCAGCACAATGGCCGCTGCCAGGAACACCAGCGAGGTAAGCACGTTGGCTCTTGCGCCCAGCAGCATCTGTGCCAGACCGGTCACCACATAGCATACCGCCGAGCACACCGCCACCGTAGCTGCGTAGGGCAGCTGAGTGGACACATGGTTCACATGGCTGCAATGCGCACCGGCCGATGCCATGATGGTCGTGTCCGAAATGGGCGAGCAATGGTCGCCACACACTGCACCGGACAAGCAGGCCGCAATGGAGATCACCAGCATTTCACCCTCCGGGAAGGCGTGGCATACGATGGGGATCAGAATGGAGAAGGTACCCCAGGAGGTACCGGTAGCAAATGCCAGGAACACTGCCACCAGGAAGATGATAAAGGGCAGCAGATACTGCAGCGCCGCTGCACTGCCATTGAGCAGGTTTGCCACATAGTATTTTGCACCCAGCAAGCCGGTCATACCGGAAAGAGTCCATGCCAGGGTCAGGATCAGCATGGGGCTGACCATAGCCTTAAAGCCCTCCGGGATGCAGTCCGCAAATTCCTGGAAGGTCATGACCTCGCGCACCTGATAGAACACAAAGGTGAACATCAATGCCATGCTGCTGCCCATCACAAGGCCCACCGAAGCATTGCAGTCCGCAAAAGCAGAGATGAAGTCGTTGCCCTCAAAAAAGCCGCCGGTATAGACCATACCAAAGATACACCCTGCGATCAGCACCAGCACCGGGGCCACCAGATCGATCACATGGCCTTTGCCCTCTGCGGTATCCTCCAGATCATCGCCATAGGGACGGTCCTCCGTGGTGAACAGATCACCCTTGACAGCGTTCTGCTCATGGAGCTTCATGGGGCCAAACTCCATCCCTGTAAAGATAAGAAACAGGCTCATGACCATGGTCAGGATCGCATAGTAGTTATAGGGGATGGTGCGCAGGAACATGGAAAAACCATTGATGCCAGAACTTTCCGGCACCGAGGAAGTAACCGCTGCTGCCCAGCTGGACACCGGCGCAATGATGCAGATGGGGGCGGCCGTAGAGTCGATCAGATAGGCCAGCTTTGCGCGCGAGACGTTCTGACGATCGGTGACCGGGCGCATGACCGAACCAACAGTCAGGCAGTTGAAGTAGTCGTCCACAAAAATCATCACGCCCAGCAGCAGGGTCGCAAACTGTGCCCCCGCACGGGTGTGGATATGGGTGGAGGCCCAGCGGCCAAAGGCCGCACTGCCGCCCGCCTTGTTCATCAGCGCCACCAGGATCCCCAGCATGACCAGGAACACCAGGATGCCCACATTACTGGGGTCGGACAGTTTTGCGATCATACCGCCTTCTTCGTGGAAGAACAGCGTGTTGATCGTCAATTCCAGATTGCCGTTTGCATACAGCAATGCACCAGATGCAATGCCCACCAGCAGCGAGGTATAGACCTCTTTGGTGTTAAGTGCCAGCACGATGGCAATGACCGGCGGCAGCAGCGAGAACGGCGTACTGTAAACGATACAGGTATAGGTAGACGGGTCGGCGATCTTGCCGGGAGTCGCCGCGCTGCACCACAGCAGCAGGGCAAACACAAAGAGCGCGCCTGCCCAGGAGAGATTTTTGCTTTTCATTGAATTCCTCTGATTTCTTTTGGATTTGAGTTCTATATGGACCGGCCGGTGGACACACTAGCCCTATGGGCTGAAAGGAGGTGTATCCCGTGCCGGACTATAAAGCCATGTATTTCGAGTTGTTCCGTGCCAGTGTAAAGGCATCCGAACTGCTCCAGCAGGCCCAGCTGCGTGCGGAACAGCGCTATATTACCGACGAACCGCCGCTGCAGCTGGACAAAACAGAAATTGAGCCGGAAATATAGATCGACTCAGCCCGTCTTTCTCCTGCCAGGTGCTCAGAATGGCCCTGACAAGCATAACCGGGCGATGCATTTTTTATTTCCGCTTGCTCTCTGCTTTTGCAGCAAACTTTTCGTTATGGATCACAAAGCGCTCGTGGGTGCCGTGGCCAACAGCACCAACTTCGTCGTGCAGCTCCACACGGAAGATCAGCTTGCGGCCTTCCACTGCCACCAGCTCACTCTCGCAGGTAACAGTCATACCCACAGGGGTGGGGGCTGTGTGCTCCAGCTCCAGCTTTGTTCCCACCGAACCATAGCCTTCGTCCAGAGCTGCCGCCACACTCTGCCAGCAGGTCTTTTCAGCCAGTGCGACCAGTGCAGGGGTAGCAAACACTTCCAGCGTACCGCTGCCCATGGTTTTGGCCGTGTTTTCAGCAGTGACCAACTGGCTGCCAACACCGCGGATCCCAGATTCCAACATCATATCGTATCCTCCTAAATGCGCATCTCCTGCGCCCAAAATTGCACAACGCTTTATAGAATACCATATTCTCGACGCAAATGCACCTGTTTTTTGCGAATCTGAGTGAAAATTTTCTCATTTTTGCTTCTCTCTGCTCCGCAGATCTTCCCTGAATTTTGCAAAGTCCTTGTGCAGACCTGTCATTGCTGCACCGTCACAGCCCCACCGTATTGCAGTCCAGCCGCTCCAATCCCCGAAAAAGGGCACTTTTCCCCTTTTTCGGGGATTTTTTTACCCAAACCGAAGCCACTCAGATACGCACCCTTATTGCAAATTAAAAATGCAATTTTCTTGCGTTTTATCGCAAAAACAAAACGATTTATTTCTTTTCAAAAACTTGTGTCAAATCCCTTGACAGCAGCTGCAGGTCATGGTATCATGAACACATGAACAGTTGTTCATATATTAAAGTAAAGGAGCTGAGCCAATGGCTACTGCACAAGATCCCAACCGCTCCTCTGCCCCAGAAGAAATGCCGGACGATGAGGTATTGTATGAGCTGGCAGACCTGTTCCGGGTATTTGGAGACTCTACCCGCATCAAGATCCTGTATGCATTGCACGACAGCGAACTGTGTGTGCAGGACATTGCAAACGCTGTGCAGCTGAGCCAGTCTGCCGTGAGCCATCAGCTGCGTGTCCTCAAGGATTCCAAGCTGGTGCGGTTCCGCCGGGAAGGCAAGACCGTATTTTATGCACTGGACGACGACCATGTGCGCAGCATCCTGTCCATGGGCATGGACCATATCGAGGAATAATTTTTTTAATAGAAAGGCTGGTATCTCTTATGAAAAAGACCTACAAGATCGAAGTGGACTGCGCAAACTGCGCCGCAAAGATGGAGCACGCTGCCAACACCGTTCCCGGTGTGGCCAAGGCGACTGTCAGCTTTATGACTCAGAAGATGAGCGTGGAGTTTGCTGAAGGGGCCGATCCTCACGCCACCATGGAAAATGTCCTCACCGCTTGCAAGAAGGTGGAGGACGACTGCGAGATCTTTGGCATCTGAGCCTCTCCTGCTTTTTTTCTGCGCAGCTGACATCTCCCTCTCTGTAATTCGCAGAGAGGGTTTTCTGTGGAAAAGTAAACGAGTTTTCCACAGTTTCCACCAGGTTTTCAACATCATTTGCGCAAAACCTTAAAATTCTGCGTGAAAAAGCGGTTTTTCATCTGGAAAACCCTGTGGAAAAGACGGTTAAAACTGTGGAATTTCCATTTTGAACCGAAAAACCTGTTGAAACCTTTCGTTCTGCCCGACAAATCAAAGGAGAAACTCCCATGAACAAAAAACAAAAAAAGACCTTGCGGCAGATCCTGATCTCTCTGGTGCTGTTGGTCATTCTTCAGCTTGCATTAGCGCTGCTTCCGCCGCTGCCTGCCCTTGCGGAGCTTGCACTCTATCTCATCCCTTACCTTGTCGTCGGCAAGGATATCCTGCGCAAGGCGGCAAAGGGCATCAAAAACCGTCAGCCTTTTGATGAGTGTTTTCTGATGGCAGTTGCTACCGTGGGTGCTTTTCTTCTGGGCGAGTATCTGGAGGGCTGTGCCGTTATCCTGTTCTATCAGATAGGAGAGCTGTTCCAGAGCGTGGCAGTCGGAAAAAGCCGCCAGTCCATCAGCGCTTTAATGGACATCCGCCCGGACTATGCCAACATCGAAAGCTGCGACGGTCAACTGGAACAGGTAGATCCGGATGAAGTAGAAGTGGGCAGTATCATCGTGGTACAGCCCGGTGAACGTGTACCCATCGACGGTGTGGTGGTAGAAGGCACCTCTGCACTGAACACCGCCGCCCTGACCGGCGAAAGCCTGCCCCGGGATGTTGTTGCTGGCGACGAGATCATCAGCGGCTGCGTCAACATGACCGGCCTGCTTCGGATCCGGACCACCAGGGAATTTGGCGAATCCACCGTTTCCAAGATCCTGGATCTGGTGGAGAATTCCAGCATGAAAAAGGCCCGCACCGAAAACTTTATCACCCGCTTTGCACGGGTCTACACCCCCGCCGTATGCTACGGCGCATTGGCTCTGGCGATCCTTCCGCCACTGGTCCTGCTGCTGATGGGTCAGCCCGCCCGCCTTGGAGACTGGATCTACCGTGCACTCACCTTCCTGGTCATTTCCTGCCCTTGCGCACTGGTCATTTCGATCCCGCTGAGCTTCTTTGGCGGAATCGGCGGCGCAAGTGCCTGCGGTATTCTGGTCAAAGGCTCCACCTATCTGGAGGAGCTTGCCCGCACCGGTATCGTAGTCTTTGACAAGACCGGCACCCTGACCCAGGGCCGCTTTGCTGTGACCCAGCTCTGCCCTGCTCCGGGCGTGGCCGAAGACGTTTTGTTGGAGACCACCGCACTGGCAGAAAGCTGGTCCAAACACCCCATTTCCCTCAGCATCAAAACAGCTTGCAGTAAGGAGCTTGATACGTCCCGGGTCACCGACGTTGAGGAACTCGGCGGCCACGGCATCACTGCACAGGTGGACGGCCGGCAGGTGGCTTGCGGCAATGCCCGCCTGATGGAAAAGCTAGGGCTCACCGTTCCAGCTGCAGAGGCCATCGGCACAGTGATCCATGTTGCCATCGACGGCAGCTATGCCGGTTATCTGCTTATCTCAGATGTTGTAAAAGCCGGCAGTGCCGACGCCATTCGTGCACTGAAAGCTTCCGGTGTCCGCAAGACCGTCATGCTCACTGGCGATGCCGAGCCTGTAGCAAAAGCGGTAGCTGCCCAGCTTAGGCTTGACGAGTTCCACGCCGGATTGCTGCCCGGTGACAAGGTGGACAAGATCGAGACCCTTCTGGCTGAAAAAAAGTCCAAAGAGAATCTTGTCTTTGTGGGAGACGGCATCAATGACGCACCCGTGCTGAGCCGTGCCGACATCGGCATCGCTATGGGCGCCCTTGGCTCGGACGCTGCGATCGAAGCAGCCGACATTGTCCTGATGGACGACGACCCGGCCAAAATCGCACTGGCCATGCGCATTGCCCGCCGGACATTGCGCATCGTGTATCAGAACATCGTGTTTGCCCTTGGCATCAAGGCTGCCTGCCTCGTGCTGGGCGCACTGGGTCTGGCCAGTATGTGGACCGCCATCTTTGCCGATGTGGGCGTGATGGTCCTGGCCGTGCTCAACGCCACCCGTGCACTGTACACCAAAGACCTCATCAAGAAATAAAAAACAGGTGCTCCCCTCCCCGTATCAACCGGGCAGATGGAGCACCTGTTTTTTGTTTATCGATTTTTGAGCCGTGCATGGAGCTTGCGGTTCAGATCCACAAGACACCAGGCCACAGCCATGCCGCCGGATATACCCAGTGCCACCAAAAAGGTGTCTCGGCCGTACTGTTGTGCCAGGGCCAGGTCGTTGTGTACGACTGCATTCATGCAATAATACAGCCCGCGGCCCGGGATCAGCGGGATGGCCGAAATGATAAAAAACGGCGTAGAGGGCGCATTGTAGGTGCGGGCCAAAATCTCCGCATAAATGGCTGCTGCGCAGCCTGCCAGCAGATTTGGCATCAGCACCGTGCCCAGCCAATAGTAAGTTACCAGATAAACGAACCAGCCCAGCACGCCGCCCAGCGCTGCCGCCGGCAGATAGCGCCGATTCAGATTGAACATGATACCAAACCCAATGGAGCCAAGGCCGCCCATGATCAGCTGCACGATCGCCTGTGTCATAAGATCCCTCCCACCAGCCAGATGGCTGCCATAATGCCCAACGCCAGCGCTGCCGCCAGCAACAGCGCTTCGGTCAGCCGCAGCAAGCCGGAAATAATATCTCCCAGCAGGATATCCCGAATCGAGTTGGTCAGCATAATGCCGGGGATCAGCAGCATGATATCCCCGATCATGACCCGGTCTGCATTGAACAGCGGCAGCACCGAGCAGAGCAAAAACACCACCGCTCCACTGGTAAAGGACGCCACAAACTGGAACTCCAGCTCGTTAAGGCAAAAAGGTGCTATCTTTTCCTGCATCAGCCAGATCAGCACCGCTACTGCCGCTGCCAATCCACCATCCCATACCGTGCCGCCAAAAAACACCGCAAAGCTGGCGGCCGCCAGAACCCCGCCAAACAGCCTTTGCCGCGGGTCAAAAGACTGTTCCAGGATCTCGTCCAGCTGGCGGTTGATCTTTTCCACCGAAGGAGTGGTAACGCAGATCTGCCGGCTGAACGCATTGAGCCGCTCCAGCATCAACAGATCGTTGCCAGAGTTTTTGACCAGACGGCAGGTCTGGGTCTGCGGCTCCTGATCCGGCATTTTTATAGTAAGAACGATGCTGGAGGTAATTACGAACACGTTTACATCCTCTGCCCCATAGGCGTAGCCAATACGGTTCAGCGTATCCTCCACACGGTATACCTCTGCGCCGCAGTTTTGCAGTGCTTCGCCCATACGGATCATCACACCCAAAAACCGGCTGGTCTCCCTTTCCTGCATGATCTGCATCCATTTCCCTCCTTGCGTATCCCTTATGGGTTAATCATAGCACAGTTCCTGCCAAAGGAAAAGAGCGTTTTTATTCCGAAAAATCATCTTGCAAAAGCAGGATTCCTGTTTATAATAGAGCTTGTGCCCCGGTGTGCGCGGGCCGGTTTTGTCTTGTTTGATTGAAGGAAATACGAACTATGGATTCAACTGCAAAAACCATGACCGAAGGCCCTCTGGCCAAACAGATCCTTCTGGTCAGCATCCCTCTGGCCCTGTCCAATCTGCTGCAGGTGCTGTTCAATATGTCGGACGTTGCGGTCGTCGGACGCTTTGCCGGCTCCACAGCACTGGGCGCCGTAGGCTCCACCAGCACCCTTGTCACCCTGTTTACCGGCTTTCTCATTGGATTGAGCAACGGCATCAATGTGCTGGTGGCCCGTTTTTATGGCGCACAGCACAAAAACGATGTGCACAAAGCAGTACACTCCGCCATCCTCATCAGCCTGGCTGCGGGTGTGATCCTGCTGTTTGTGGGACTGTTTGGTTCGCCCCTGATGCTGCAGCTGCTGAACACCAAAGAGGATCTGCTGCCCGGCGCAGTGCTGTATCTGCGCATTTATTTTTTAGGCATGCCTGCCCTGGCGCTTTATAATTTTGGCAACGCTGTCTTCAGTGCGATCGGTGAGACCAAAAAGCCCCTGCTCTATCTGTCCATCGCCGGCGTTCTGAACGTTCTGCTCAACCTGTTTTTTGTCGTTTTCTGCAATCTCAGCGTAGTGGGCGTCGCTCTGGCCAGTGCCATCTCCCAGTGCGTGTCTGCCGTTCTGATCCTGCGGGCTCTGATCCGGGTGCAGGACTGCTATGCACTGGACCTCAAACAGGTCCAGCTGGACCCTGCCATGACCAAAAGCATCCTCAGTCTGGGCGTACCCGCCGGGCTGCAGAATGCCATCTTTGCCATTGCCAACCTGTTCATCCAGGCAGGTGTCAACTCCTTCGACTCCCTCATGGTCAAGGGCAACTCTGCTGCCGCCAACGCCGACGCTCTGATCTACGATTGTATGGCAGCCTTCTACATGGCCTGTGCCAGCTTTATGAGCCAGAACTTTGGTGCCGGTAAGCTGGACCGGGTCAAAAAAAGCTTTTTCATCAGTCTGGCCTACTCCTTTGGCGTGGGGCTTGTGCTGGGCGGCGGACTGTTCTTTTTTGGCCGCACCTTCCTGGCCCTGTTCACCACTGAAGCCGCAGTTATCGAGGCCGGCATGAAGCGTATTGCCGTCATGGGCTTTGCTTACTGCATCTCCTGCCTGATGGATTGCACCATCGCCGCCTCCCGCGGGCTTGGCAAGACGGTCGTTCCCACCATCATCGTGGTGCTCGGCTCCTGCGTGTTCCGGGTGATCTGGGTATACACCATCTTTGCCCACTTCCACACCATCCCTGCTCTGTACCTGCTGTATCCCTGCTCCTGGCTGATCACCGGCGTTGCCGAAGCCATCTACTTTGTCCACATCTACAAACAGGCCATCCGCCTGTATGACTCCGATCACCCTGCCGCTGCAAAGGTAACTGCATAACAAAGCCCCCTGCGCCAGAAGCTTTTCCGGGCGCAGGGGGCTTTTTGCGTTATTTACACCTTGACCTCTCCGGCCAGAACCCGCTTATAATCTTCGTAGTTCTTTGCCAACAGCGCAGGCGTGTCCAGACCAAAGGGGCACTTTGCCTTGCACTGATTGCAATGCAGGCAATTTTCGATCTTTTTCATCTTGGCCTGTCCCTCCTCGTTGAGCTGGGCAGCCGAAGGCGACCGGCGCAGCAGCAGGCTCATGCGGGCACAGTTGTTGATCTCGATCCCCACCGGACAGGGCATACAATACCCACAGCCGCGGCAGAAGTCTCCGCACAATTCCTCTCTGTCCTTTGCGATCACTGCACTCAGTTGTGCATCCATGTGCGGCGGGTTATCGATGTAGGACAAGAACTCATCCAGCTCCTTTTCCCGCTGCACACCCCAGATGGGCAGCACGTTCTCAAACTGTGCCTCAAAGGCATAGGCCGCCGCACTGTTTGTGATCAGGCCGCCGGACAGCGCCTTCATGGCAATAAAGCCTATCCCCTTCTCCTTGCAGGCATTGACCAGAGCAAGCTCCTGCTCGCCGGAGATGTAGCAGAAGGGGAACTGCAGCGTCTCGTACAGGCCACTGTCGATGGCCTCCTGCGCCACCGACAGGCGGTGGTTGGTGATGCCGATGTGGCGCACCATGCCCTTTGCCTTTGCTTCCAGCATTGCTTCATACAAGCCGGAGCCGTCACCGGGCCTGGGGCAGAAGGCGGGGTTGTGGAACTGGTAGATATCCACATAGTCGGTGCGCAGATTTGCAAGCGAGGTGTGCAGGTCCTTCCAGAAGACCTCCACATTGTCCGCCATGGTCTTAGTTGCAATGTAGACCTGCTCCCGGATGCCGTCAAAGGCTTCGCCCAGCTTCACTTCGCTGTCCGTATAAGCGCGTGCGGTATCAAAAAAGCGGATGCCCGCATGATATGCCTTGCGGGCCAGCGCCACTGCATCCTCCTGCGAGATGCGCTGGATCGGCAATGCTCCAAAGCCGTTTTTGTTCACCGTAATACCGGTGGTGCCCAATGTGACCATATCCATCATTTGTACCTCCATCCGGGGCGTACCCCTTTTACTCTCTTTGCTCCATTATAAAACGGATATCTGCCCGGTGCAAGATGCAAAACAGCCCGCCCGGAAAACCGGGCGGGCTCTCTGCTTACTGATAATCGTGATTCAGGAACATTGCCTTGATGACCACGACCTCATCGTATTCTTCCTGGTCCACCTGCACATCGGCGTTCAGCTCCTTCAGGCGGGCTTTGACTGCCTCCAGTGCCTGGGGAACGGTAAACGCTCTGCCCTCCTCCAGCGCATCCATCATCTGCTTGAGCACGACGGGATGTGCGTAATAGCCCGGCACCGGGAATGTGCCATGCGCATACTTTTTGACATACTCCGCCATAGCCTGCTCTGCCTTGTCTGCACGCTTCATGATAGCGGCATTGTTGTTGCGGGCAGTGGGCAGCATACTGTAGCTGGAGAACAGGAAGATGGCCGCAAAACCAAACAGCGCAAAGTAAATACCATAGCTGCCGGTCCCGTTCAGCAGCGAGACCACACCATACACCGCTGCCGCAATGCCCAGCAGGAAGATAGCCAGTGCCACATAACGGTAAGCAGGCTTGCTTTGCAGCTGTGCACGCTTACGCCGCTGGGCATCGCTCAACTCATCTGCCAGCTCCGGCTTTGCGTCCAGATGTTCCTTTGCTTTTTTCAGCACCGACATACTGTGACGGGCTTCCTCACTCAGCACAGGCAGCTTGCGGGCAGCACGCTCTGCTTCCCGCTTGGCCAGCGCTTCTTCACCCGCTGCGCTCAGACGGCGGATCTGCGGCTGTTCGTTTGCCAGAACTTCCAACAGACGGTCCACATCCTGCTCATACTTAAAGTTGCACTGCTTCTGCTTGCCGTTGTCGTACTCCACCACAAGGTATGCCATAGAGGCAAACATCCCTTTGCCGGTAAAGCCGCCCTTGCTCATCGCCACACGCTTGTACACACGGGAGATGCTGCCAAAGGGCAGATAGTAGCGGCGGTCAATGTAAAAGCTGTTGAGATACAACGCCTTTTTGCCAACGCCGCAGGGGCCGATCTTCCGGCAGGACTTTTTGTCCTGTTCCAGCTCGGCAGTGTCCAGAGTTGCCAGTCCCAACTGTGCAGGTTTGAAGATCATGGAAGTTCCCTTCTTTTTTATAAAATTTAATTTTATTTTCTCACCGATGCCGCCAAAACGCAAGGGTTTTGGAACAACAAAACCCCGCTGCTGTCGATGAAGACAGCAGCGGGGCATAGTTCAGGTTCTAGCTGCTGCGCAGAAAGAAGTTATGCCTTCTTTGCAGTTTCCTTCTTGGTTGCCCAGATGAACAGAGCCAGCATTGCAACTGCAAAGATCACACCAACCGGGTAAGCCACAGCGGTGTTGTAAACGGTCACGCCGTCCACAGTCTTGTTGATCATGCCGCCCAGGCACTCAGGTGCCAGGATAAAGTAAGTAGCAGACACAGCACTCATAAAGGTTGCGGGAACAGCGGTGATCCAGTAGTTCTTCTTGTCCTTGAACAGGTACATGGAAGCTGCCCACAGAACGATCATAGCCAGAGTCTGGTTGGTCCAGCTGAAATAACGCCAGATGATGGTGTAGTCGATGAAGCCCAGTGCGTTGCCGATGCCCAGAACGGCGCCGACACCCAGAACGGGGATGCAGAGCTTCAGGCGGTTCTGCCAGCTGTTCTGGTCGATCTTAAGCCAGTCGGCCAGGGTCAGACGAGCGGAACGGAAGGCGGTATCGCCAGAGGTGATGGGGCAGACAACAACGCCGATCATTGCCAGAGCAATGCCGATGCCGCCCATGGTCTTGGAGCAAACGTCATAGATCGCTGCAGACTGACCGCCTGCCAGAACTGCTGCCAGACCGGTGTTCAGACCACCAGTGGTCTCGTACAGAGCGCAGCCAGCAGCTGCCCAGATCAGAGCAATGACACCCTCGCAGACCATTGCGCCGTAGAAGACGAAGTGGCCCTGCTTCTCACTCTTCAGGCAGCGAGCCATCAGAGGAGACTGGGTGGAATGGAAACCGGAAATAGCGCCGCAGGCGACGGTGATGAACATAAAGCTCCAGATCGGAGTTCCGGAAGGATGCATGCTGCCAAAGTGCTCCCAAATCTCCGGGATGGTGTAGGCGGGGTTGGTATAGATACCAAAGATAACGCCGATCGCCATGATGATCAGGCAGATGCCGAACAGAGGATAGATCTTACCGATGACTGCATCGATGGAGATAAAGGTAGCGATAAAGTAGTACACCAGGATGATGATCAGCCAGAACAGCGTCTGGGTCAGAACGCCATCCATGCCGCTGTTCTTGCACAGGGTCACGATCAGACCTGCGGGGCCGACTGCAAACACGGTACCGACCATGATCAGCAGCACGACCGAGAACACACGCATGACATTCTGCATGACAGGCCCCAGATACTTACCGGTGATCTCAGCGATGGAAGCGCCGTCGTTGCGCTCGCTCATCATACCGGAGAAGTAGTCATGGACACCGCCTGCAAAGATGGTGCCGAAGGTGATCCACAGGAACACCACAGGGCCCCACAATGCACCCTGCAATGCACCAAAGATGGGGCCCAGACCTGCGATATTCAGCAGCTGGACCAGGAACAACTTCCACTGAGGCATCACAACGTAGTCAACACCGTCGTTGATGCGCACAGCCGGAGTCTCACGGTCATCCGGGCCAAATGTGTTGTCAACGATCTTGCCGTAGACAACGTAGCCGCCGATCAAGAGCGCCAGACAGAGTAGGAAACTAATCATACAAAAACCTCCTTTTGGAATTTGCCGTCAACAGCTATTCAGCCTGCTTGACAGCTTCGACTGAACTCTAGGCTTATGTTAACACTTTTTTCATGTTTTTGATAATATATATCCGGTATATCGCACATATCAAAAAGTATATACCAGTGTCACCCATCCAGTCATTTTGTATCACAGTTTTCTCGTTGATTCGCAAGATTTATCTTTCAGGAGGAATTATTGTTATTCCATTAACGACAATACAACCGCTCCCAAATTTTCCCGCCGCTTTTTGTGCACAATTACGGCCCTTCCCGGGAAATCTCCCAAGTTCCGCAATTTTTCCATCATCCCGTTCCATTTTCGTTTCTTTTGCAGGAATACAACGCTCCTGAAAAGTCATTGTGCATTTTGCTCACACAAAAAACTCCCCCGGGACGGGGGAGTTTTGCAAACACAGTTCCCTTGTTTTGTTTTTGTCCTGAACCGTGCTCAGATGGCTGTCGCTGCCTGACGGCGAAGCAATTCCACAAACGTTTCTTCCTCCGGGCGCAGACCGCTTTGCGCCGGATAGACCAGAACATCCTTCATGCGGCGGCACTGCTCCGGGCAGCTCTTGAGCACCAGCTGATATTGTTCCAACGCCCTTTGCGGCATAGGGGACACCCACATATAAGCATCCGGCAGATTTTGCAAAATGGAAAACTGGCTGCAGCGCTCGTAAACATATACCCTGCGGCGCGAGTCCGCTTCTTCTCGTATTGCACTGCCTTCCTCACCCGGCATCAAAAAGTTGCCGTGCAGGATCTGGGTATAATCATTCAGCTCTGCAAGCGTTTTGATCTCCCGCTTTGCCAGCAGCCCGGTACGGCTGGTCAGCAGCCGGTACTCAAACTCCAAGATCGCCTCCTGTCGCAGCCCATGGTGCTGGCAGTACCTCCGAAAATAATCCTCGTCTTCTTCGTCGTAGCGCAGCAGCGCCATATGATAGCCCTGCCGCTGCACACAGTCCAGTGCCTCGTTTGCGCCGCCCTCCCGCAGATAGATCTGCAGCTCCGGGCTTTGCACCTGCTTCAAAAAATCCACCGCCGCATAGGACGCATAGGTAGCATGCGGGATCACCACCCGCAGCTCGGTATAACCGCCCTGCTGGCGGCGGGCATCTGCCTCCAGCCGGTCGATCTCCTCCAGCACTTTCTGTGCGTGTTCAATAAACCGCTCGCCCTGTTCCGTTGGGATCATACCGGTGGAGGACCGATCAAAAATACGCAGATCGTACTCTGCCTCCAGGTTCTTCAGCGCTTTGCTCATATTGGGCTGGGCAACGTACAGCTGCTTTGCCGCCGCACTCACCGACCCAAATTTCCGGATCGCCACAAGGTAGCGCAGCTCGGTAATATTCATGGAGCATCCCTCCTGTTCTGTGTTGATTTTATTCTAGCCTCTTTGCATCAAAGCGTCAACCGGTCAGCTTTGAGAAACAGGCCTTGCCGCAAATGCTCCTCCCCTGTTGACGGTAGAGATTTTGCGTTCTATAATAAACACAACAACATCAAGGAGGAGCCAGTGATGGAGCATTTTCGGGTCTTGCGCATCGACGAACAGATGTATGGCTGTGAGGAACTGCCCGAGGGACAGCCGGTGTTGTGCGACCTGCTGCTGGAAGCTGAAGACGGCAGCCGCCGCACCCTCGCCTACCCGGATAAAAAGCTGACCGTTCTTGGCATCGACGAAGGCGATACGGTTCTGTTGCAGGCTGATGGCACCCTGAAAAAGCATGGCTGAACCGCCCCCAACGGACGAAAAAAGGAGGACTTTTTCTATGAGACCCATCCAATCTTCCGCATTGATCGGTCTGGGTGCGCTGGGCATCCTGTTCGGCCGCAAAATGCCCGGCGTGCAGGTCATCGCTCAGCCCGATCGCATCGCACGCTATGCCGCCGAGCCGGTCATCTGCAACGGCGAGGAATGTTCGTTCCGGTATGTTACTCCCGCCGAGGGCAAGCCGGTGGATCTGCTGCTCGTCGCAGTCAAGGCAACTGCGCTGGACGCTGCTCTGCCCGATCTGCGCAATTTCATCGGGGAAGACACCATCATCCTCAGCGTACTCAACGGCATCCAGAGCGAGGAGCGCATCGAGGCCATGTACCCCGGCCACACCCTGTGGAGCGTCGCTGTTGGCATGGATGCCACCCGCAAGGGCCGTACCTTGAGTTTTGCTTCGGCGGGCGAGATCCAGTTTGGCGAAAAGAATGGCGAGATGTCCCTGCGGGTACAGGCCGTGGCGGAGTATCTGACCGCCTGCGGTATCCAGAACGACCCCTGTTCCGACATTCTTTATAAGCAGTGGCTCAAACTGATGGTCAATGACGGCCTGAATCAGGCCACCGCCGTATTCGATCTGCCCTACGGCGGCATCATGCAGCCGGGTGAACCATTCGACACCATGCTTGCCGCCATGCGGGAAGTCATCCGGCTGGCCAACGCCGAAGGCGTTCCCCTGCCTGCAGACTCTGCCGAAAACTTTCTCCGGGCCACCATGCACAATTTTGACCCCGAGGGAATGCCCAGTATGCGGCAGGACGTACTTGCCAAACGCCCCACCGAGGTGGAGGAGTTTGCCGGCGTGGTACGGCAGCTGTCTCAAAAGCACGGCCTGCCCTGCCCGACCAATGATTTTTTCTATGACCGCCTCCACCAGATCGAAGCCGGTTATCACCACTGAGGAGGGCGTATGCACAAACTGTATTTTACCCGACACGGTGAGACCGTGTGGAACGTAGAAAACAAGATCTGCGGCATGACTGACAGTCCCCTGACCGAGCGCGGCCGCCAGCAGGCCGCCGCCCTGGGACAAAAGGTCCGGGCCAGCGGGCTGCAGATCGACGAGATCCTCTACTCGCCCCTGTCCCGTGCGGCAGACACCGCCCAGGCCATTGCAGCCGCCACCGGTCTCCCGGCCCGCTGCGAGCCACGGCTGCGGGAACAGTGCTTTGGCCGATACGAAGGCACCCCCCGCAATGGCACAGCCTTTCTGCAGTCCAAAACGCATTTTGCAGACCGTTACGGCAATGGCGAAAGCATGATGCAGCTTGCCCAGCGCATCTACAATCTGCTGGATGAGCTGAAGGCTCAGCCGGATAAAACCTACCTTCTGGTGGCCCACAACGGCATTGCCCGGGTGGTGGAATCCTACTTTCACGACATGACCAACGAACAGTACGCTATGGCTGGCATCCGCAACTGTCAGTTGGTGGAGTACGAGTTCGAGCACTAAAATTTAATTTTTTCTGCGCAGTTTTTAACAAAAAGAGCGGCTTGACACAAAGCCGCTCTTTTGTTATAATTTTCCCGGTCATCGGAGGACCGTTTTCAACGTAATTGAAACGGCCCGGATAAGATGCCGTGCAGACAGCGCTCCACCGGAGGTCTTGTTGCCGTAGCAGCAAGGTAGAAAAGGCCGGGCGTGTACACGGAATTCTTGTCCGGGTCGTTTTTCTTTTTGTTATTTTTACAAGGAGTATTTATGAACAAGCAACCTATTCAGCTGTCCGATCATTTCACCTATTCCCGTCTGGTACAATTTGTTCTGCCCTGCATCGGCACCATGTTGTTCACCTCCATCTACGGCATCGTGGACGGTCTGTGTGTGTCCAACTTTGTGGGCAAGACCGCCTTTGCAGCGGTCAATTTTATTATGCCGCTGCCCATGCTGCTGGGTGCTGTAGGCTTTATGCTGGGTACCGGCGGCAGCGCCATCGTCGGCATCACTCTAGGTGAGGGCGACGAGAAAAAAGCAAACCGCTTTTTCACCCTGTTTGTGTTGGCGGCAGTCGTAGCCAGCAGCGTACTGGCTGTTCTGGGCGTCCTCTTTCTGCGCCCTGTTGCCATCCTGATGGGCGCCGAGGGCGAAATGCTGGAATACGCTGTGCGTTACGGCCGCATCCTGATGATCTCCATGCCCACCTATGCGCTGCAGAATATGTTCCAGAGCTTTTTTGTTACCGCTGAAAAGCCTAACCTCGGTTTCCTGGTCACGCTGGCAGCCGGCTGCACCAACATCCTGCTGGACATCCTGTTCGTCGGCGTGCTTGGCTGGAGCGTGGAGGGCGCCGCCATTGCCACCTTTATCAGCCAGATCGTAGGCGGTGTGATCCCGCTGTTCTATTTCCTCAACCACAAAAACTCCAGCCGCCTGCACCTGTGCAAGACCCAGTTCCATGGCAGCGTTCTGAAGAATGCCTGCATCAACGGCTCCTCCGAATTGATGACCAACCTCTCCTCCTCGCTGGTGAATATCCTCTACAACTACCAGCTCATGCGCTTCGTAGGCGAGGACGGCGTGTCCGCTTATGGCGTTATCATGTATGCTGCCTTCCTGTTTGTAGCTGTGTTCGTTGGATATGCCGTCGGCAGCGCACCGCTGGTGAGCTATCATTACGGTGCACGCAATCATGCTGAGCTGAACAACCTATACACCAAGAGTCTCAAGCTCATTGGGATGGTCGCCGTGGTCATGACCGGCATTGCCATGCTGCTGATCCCCACCGTATCCCGCATCTTTGTGGGTTACGATGCCGACCTGCTGGCCCTGACCATCCGGGCATTCCGTCTGTATGGGTTGAGTTTCCTCATTATGGGCTTTAACGTGTATGCATCGTCCTTCTTTACTGCGCTGGGCGACGGCGTGACCAGTGCCCTGATCTCTTTCCTGCGCACCCTGCTGTTCCAGCTTGCCGCCGTTCTGATCCTGCCGGAGCTCCTTGGCATCGACGGTGTCTGGCTCGCTATTACCGTTGCCGAAGGCATGGCTTTGGTGGTGAGCATTTTCATGCTTCTCACCAAGGACAAGGTGTTCCACTATCGCAAAATCTGATCTTTGCCTCCGTTTTTTGCAAAACAGCAAAAAGCGGGGGATTTTTTTGTCTATTATGGCTCTGCCTTCCCGCCGTGAATCGTGTTAGAATAGGGCTGTCTGCATCTACTTTTTATGAGGTTCATTTATGACCGTTTTTTTGACCAGCAGCCCCTGCGGCTGCCCCCTTGAGCCAAGCTCTGCTGCGCCCGCACTGGACCAGCGCAATCACCTTGTTACAAACCTGCGGGCTGTCTGGCCGCAGCATCCCATTACGGGCCTTGCCCTCGCTGCCGACCCGCTGGCCTACGAACAGAACGATGCATTCTGCCGCAGCTTCCGGCAAAGCCTTGCAGATGCCAACCTGCCCCTGACCGATCTGATCCCCTGTGACGCCCGCAATCAGGACGAGATCGCCACCCTGCTGCCGCAAAGCGGCTTTTTACTGTTGTGCGGCGGTCATGTTCCCACACAAAATCACTTTTTTGCACAGCTGGGCCTGGCCGCCCTGCTGCACGATTACCACGGCATCGTGCTGGGCATCAGTGCCGGCTCCATGAACGCCGCACGGCTGGTTTATGCGGCGCCGGAAGAACCCGGCGAGGCTTCCGACCCGCATTTCTGCCGCTGGCTGCCGGGCCTCGGGCTGACGGACACCCGCATCCTGCCCCACTACCAGTTCATCCGCGGGACCCTGCTGGATGGCCAACGCATGGAAGATATTGCCCTTGCCGACAGCCACCGGCATCCCTTTTTAGCCCTGCCGGACGGCTCCTATCTGATGTGCTCGGATGGACATGAGGCTCTGTATGGAAAAGCCTGGTATTTTACCGGCGGTACTGCCGAGGAGATCAACGAAGACGAAGATGTTCTTCCTCTGCGGTAATGCCCTTATCACAGCAAAAAAGAGTGCGCATAAAATGCGCACTCTTTTTGTTTTCAGCGTACCTTGCCGCAGTTCTTGCAGCTCCGGTCATCAGCAGTATTCAGGGTACGCAGTCCGGGCAGTACCAGCGTCCGTCCGGCATCGGGTCCACCGGCACAGCCGTTGGTTTGAGCTGCCCCCCCACCTGCTCCACAGTGTCCTTTGTCTGGATGCAAAACAGCGCCCCCAATTGCATCTGTTTTGGATTTGCACCCGTAAGGCTTTCCGGCTTTAAGGAACGGAGCTGATCTGCCAACGACTTTTTTCCCATAACAGATTGGCCGCACCGCTGACAAAAACGGGTCCCAGCCGCATTTTTGTGTTCACAATTGGGGCAAACAAGCTCTTTCATATCTCATTCCTCGCATCTGGCTGCTGCTACGCCATCAGCGGCCGGCTGCCGCTGCAGAAACGCAGCTCGTTATTATTTTTGTCAATTTGAGGACACCATTTTTTTGACGCTGTCAACCAATTCCTCTCTCATCCGTAAAAAATCCCCCTTCCGGATCGGAAGGGGGAGCACCGTTTTCAGATCACAGTTCCTGATAAGCGGTCATCAGTTCCGGGATGAACTGCTTTTTGCGGCTGACCACGCCCGGCAGTGTAAAGCTGCCGTCCGCTGCGGGAGCCGCATCAAAGCCCTCGGCCAGCACATTGGCCGCATAACGGCCGGTGCTGATCACAACGCTTTCTTCCTTCGGCACATCGGTCAGCAGAACATACAGGTCCTCCACGTTCTGCTTGTTGCGCGCCTCCTCCAGATACGGTGTCAGTAAGATCTGCGCCGCCTGCAGATTGGTGCGGGTCATATAGCTGCCCTGGGCCACACCAAAGCGGATATCGCCGCACATAAACACCTTAAAGTCCTGCAGGAATACTTCCTCTGCAGTCTTTCCGTCCAGTTTTTCGCCAGCCTCAAACATCTCAGCTGCAAACTCCTCGATCTCCACCCCGGCGATCTTGGCCAGACGCTTGGCCGTGATCTCGTCAATAGGAGTGCAGGTGGGGCTGCGGAATACCAGCGTATCGGACAGGATGGCTGCCAGCAGCAGGCCTGCGATCTTTTGCGGGATCTCCACGCCATTTTCGTCATACATCTGGGTAACGATGGTCGCCGTGCAGCCCACCGGTTGGTTGCGGAAATACACCGGTCCGCTGGTCTCCAGGTTGCCAATGCGATGATGGTCGATGATCTCCAGGATCTCGGCCTGCTCAAAGCCTTCCACTGCCTGGGTGGATTCGTTGTGGTCCACCAGGATGATCCGGCGTTTGCGCAGGTTGATGATGTTACGGCGGCTGATCATACCGCAGAACTTGCCTTCCTCGTCCAATACCGGGAAGTAGCGGTGGCGCAGTTTTGCCATGACCCGGGTGACATCTGCCACCGGAGTGACCAGTGTAAACTTGACCAGATTTTCGCAGGTCATATAGTAGGAGATGGGTACGCACTGGCTGATCAGCTTGCCCACGGCATAGGTGTCGCAGGGGGTGGTCATGATCGCCACACCGGTCTCCTCTGCAATGTGCTGGATGGTACGGCCCACCTTTGCACCGTTGCAGATGATCATCAGCGACGCTTCTTTTTCGATCGCACACAGCTGGCTCTCGTAACGGTTGGTCAGGATCACGATATCGCCCTTTTCCACCGTATTTTCCATCATTTCCGGCGTTGCTGTTCCGATCCGGATGTTGCCCGTGGTGCAGATCGCATTTTCATCGCCCACCACCATGGTGCCCCCCAGCGTCTCCAGCACATTTTTGTAGCTGGTGCGGCTCTTGGCCAGAATGCCTGTATCAAACAGGTCCATATTTGCAGTAGCAATGTCCTTGACCGTGATCAGGCCTTCCAGCTCATTGTCCGCATTGGTCACCGGGATGGTATCGATCTTGCGGTCCCGCATCAACTCCCACGTTTTGCGCAGACTGGTGCTGCCGGGGATACCGGTCATCTCGCGGTAGTCCACATCCCGGATCTTCGGGTTCACATCGGTACACATCCGGGGCGGTGTAACACCAAACTTTTTGAGCACAAATTCCGTTTCCTGGTTCATCCTGCCGGCACGGCGTGCCTCACAAACCAGCGAGCTTGTTTTGTTTTTCAGCTCTGCATACGCAATGGCAGAGCAGATAGAGTCCGTGTCCGGATTGCGATGTCCGATCACTACGACTTTATGGGCTTCTTTCGCCATGGATCTTCCCCCTTTACTTGGGTCATTTCTGTTATCATTTCCCTTATCATCAATTTATGCGAAGGCCACGCCCCATTTCCTGCACAGAGGCATAGCACAAGGTTATTCTACCACAATCCGGCGCAGGGGTAAAGTGCACACACAACGCTATGACGCTTGTTTGGAAACTGATATACTTGTATACATTCTCTTGTATTTCCCGCCGTATCGGAGTATCATAAAAGCGCTGCCCGTCCGGGCGGCACCAGGAGAAAGAGGGGCATTTATGACATCGTCCAAATTTGATACAAAACCATTGTTTACCCGTCAGCAGCTGATCGCATTGCTTCTGCCGCTGATCGCAGAGCAGGCGCTGAATGTGACCATCGGTCTGGCCGATACACTGATGGTCTCCTCCGTAGGCGAGGCAGCTGTTTCCGGCGTCAGTCTGGTGGACAGTTTCAACACCCTGATGATCCAGATCATGAGTGCGCTGGCCACCGGAGGCGCCGTAGTTACCAGCCAATACATCGGACACCGCGAGCCGCGCAACGCCAAAGCTACCGCCGCCCAGATCCTGCTGGTACTGGCCAGCTTTGGTTCCCTGATCGCTGCGATCGTCCTGCTGGGGCGGCACCGCATCCTGCAGGGGATCTTTGGCGCCATTGATGCGGATGTCATGCGCTATGCAGAGACCTACTTTTTGTTATCGGCGCTGAGTTATCCTTTTATCGGCCTGTACAATGCCGGTGCGGCCCTGTTCCGCGCTCAGGGCAACAGCCGCATCAGCATGATGTCCAGTCTTGTAATGAACGTTATGAACATTGGCGGAAACGCCGTGCTGATCTATGGCTTTGGCATGGGCGTTATGGGTGCGGCATTGGCCAGTCTGATCTCCCGTGCTGTCGCCTGCATCGCCGTGCTGTTTTTGCTGCAGGCCCCTCATTGCGCCCTGCGGGTGGATGGCCTGCACGCCCTGAAGCCGGACCTGCAGCTGATCCGGCGCATCCTGCGGGTCGGCATCCCTGCCGGCATCGAAAACGGAATGTTCCAGATCGGCAAACTGGCTGTTTCCAGCCTGACCAGCACCCTTGGCACCGCTGCCATTGCAGCCAATGCCGTTGCCAATACCACTACGACCTTTCTGAACATCCCCGCCAATGCTGTGGGTATGGCCGTGCTGACCGTTGTTGGCCAGTGTCTGGGCGCCAACGAAAAGGAACAGGCGGTGTATTACTCCCGCCGGATGCTCCTGGTCGCCTATTGCGGCGCATGGATCATGAATCTTTCCGCCTTTGCATTTGCCAACCGGATCGCCCTGGGCTGGTTCAACCTTTCGCCGGAGGCCAGTGCGATGGCGCTGGAGGTCATGGTATGGTTCAACATCATGTCCCTGCCCTTCTGGCCTTCCAGTTTTACATTGCCCAACATCCTGCGCGCCGCCGGGGATGCCCGCTTTACCATGACCGTCAGCGTACTTTCCATGTGGATCTTCCGGGTGGGCTTTTGTTATGTAGCCGTCAATGTGTTTGGCGGCGGTCTGTTGTCTATCTGGTGCGGAATGTTCCTGGACTGGGTGTTCCGTTCGCTGGCCTTCTTTATCCGCTTTTTGCGGGGCAAATGGCTGCAACAGGTTGTTATTTAAGTACCATCAAAATCGGCCAAACACAAAAAGAGCTGGTGCACTGAGGGTGACCTCTTGCAGCAGCTCTTTTTGCTCTTTCTATTTTCTCACTTCAAGGGGGAGTGTAGTTTCTTTTCATATCGCCTGTCGGACCCGGGCCATCAGGACCATCTTTGATCCTGACCTTATTTTAGCAGGCAAAGATGGTAAAATTGTGTAAATCCGCAATTATCTTCAGAAAATCTTCCACAAATAGAAGAACCGGATTTCAGCATTCTGCCCGACTGTTTTTTGGGCCCGATAAAACCGGACTGTTCCCTGCCCCAAAACAGTCTTTTCTCTGCAAACCCCGCCCGAACCAGTGCAAAAGCCGCCATTCTGTGGTACAATAAAAGGGTATCCGATACCAAAAGGAAAGGATGTTTCCATGCAGCTGTTTGAACGGATAAGCCCACGGCTGTTCCGCCCGTTGGCGGGGCGCAACCGGGCTTTTTATGCGGAGCTGTTGCTCCTGCTTTGGGAAGAATGCCGCCACACGGCAGATTACAGTATCTCTCGGGCCGAGGCGGTAAGCCGTGCCGAGGATTATTTTGCGGCACTGGCAAAACCGCTTGCACTGGATGCGGACGACGCCGGGGACGAGGACGAACAGCCCACCCGGGACCCGCACACCCTGGCGCTGGGCTTTTTGCTGCGGCTGCGGCGCACCGGCTGGCTGGAAGAACAGCCCGGCAGCTACGAGTCGGAACCGACCCTCGCTTTTGTGCCGGAGGTCACCCCGCTGCTAGAGGCGCTGGAGGAGATCATGAACCCCCGCATCGTCACCTACACCGGCAAGCTCTACAAAGCGTGGCAGCTGCTGCGGGGCATCGGGGAAGAAAAAAGCCCCTACGAAAACGTCCTGCGGGAGGTGTCGGGCGATCTTGACACCCTCAACCGCAGCCTGCGTGCGCTGAATGCGTCCATCGGGCATTACATCGACCGCCTGACCCGCAACCGCACCCCGCAGGAGGTACTGGAGCTGTTTGACCAGTACGAAGAAAAGGTGGTCGCAGCGGCATATCACCGCTTTAAGACCAGCGATAACCTGTTCAACTACCGTGCTTACCTGGAAGAAGGTCTGGACGACTGCGAGGCAAACTATCTGCCCCAGCTGGCACTGGACTATGCCCGGGTGGAACGCTGCGCTCCGAACGAGGCTGCCCCCGCCGTGCGGGCACTGATCCAACAGCAGCGGGATGCACTGGAAGAAATGAGCGATCTGCTGCGCCAGATCGATTCCAGCCATATCCGTTACCGTAAGCGTGCAGTGCAGCGGGCGCAATTTTTGCTGCTCAGCGACCGTTCCGCACAGGGCAGCGTGACCGCATTGCTGCGCCGCTATGCGGAAGAGATCCGCACCCCGGACCAGCTCTTCGAGTTGGATGACGGCCCGGTGGCACAGCATCTGCATCTCTACCCGGCGGCAGTGTTCGGCGCAAAGCCGCTCTATCCGCCCGCTGCACCCCGTTCCACTGCGCCGCTTGCTCCGGTGCGCACCGAAACATTCGACCCCGAACAGCTGCAAAAAGAACAGCAGCTGCTGCTGGAGTATGCCCGCCTTGCCGTGACCGAAGAAAACGTCGGGCTGCTGGCGCAGCAGGCTTTGGCGGCCCGTCCCCGGGTTGCAGCATCCACACTGGCAGAGGAATACCCTGCCGACTTTGCCCGTATCATCGGGCTGCACACCTATTCTCAGTCGCCCCACCGGGACTACGACATTGAACTGACCGGGAACTGGGTGGAGCGCAGCGGGTTCCGCTTTGAGGAATTCATCCTGACCCGCCGTAAGGAGGACACGAACGATGGCAACCATTAACATGCTGGAAGAGACCGCAAACTATCTGCTCAACCACTGCTTCGTGCTGGGCGGAGTTGAAGATCAGCGGGCAAAATATCTCTATGTGCAGGATCATCTGGACGAAGTGCGGGCGGTGTTTGCACCGCTGGGCTACTCGGTGCTGCTGTATCCGGCTCCGCTGCAGGCTGCAGCGCTGGTCAACGAGCACGAAGGCAGCCAGGCCCGGCTTTTGAAATACGAAAGCATTTTGCTTTTGGTGCTGCGGCTGCTCTACCTGCAAAAGCGCGAAAGCCTTGCCGCCAGTGCTGATGAGGTGCTGGTGACTGTGGAAGAAGTGCAGACCGAGCTGCAAAAGATGAACCTGCCCCGCCGGCTGGATCAGCTTACGCTGGAAAAACTGCTGCGCACCCTGCGCCGCTACAATCTGGCCCGTCCGGTAGGGCGGCTGACCGGACTGGACAGCCGTATTGAGGTGTTCCCGACTGTGCTGCTGGCGCTGCCGGATGCCGACCTTGCGGATGCCGCCGCCGAGAGCACCCGCACCCGCACCGAGCTTGGCCTGTATGAACGTGCAGAGGATGCACCGGAGGTGGAAGAATGATCGAACTCAAACGGCTCAAGCTCATCAACTGGCACAACTTTGAAAATGCCACCTTCGACTGCTCCCGTCTGACCTACATGATCGGTGTCAACGCCGTGGGCAAGACCACCATTCTGGATGCCATCCGCTACTGTCTGACCACCAACCGCAACTTCAATGCGCTGGGCAACAAAAAGAGCGGGCGCACCCTGCAAGGCTCGGTCCATGCAAAGCAGCGCGGCGAAAATGCCTACCGCCGCCCGGGACATACTGTGGCCTACATCGGTGCAGAGTTCTGGGATACGGTCAAGCGCTGCCCCTTTGTTATCGCCGTGCGGGTAGAGTCCGAAGGCCCCATGCAGGAGCTGCACCCCGGCGACCAGACATGGTATCTTTCGGAGGACGGCTGCACGCTGGAGCAGCTGCCCTTCATTGACCCCAAGACTGGCGCACCCAGCGCCAAAGAAGACTTCAAGCCTGCCTCCGGGCGGCTGTCCTATACCCGCAGCCCCAGCGAAGCGCGTGACCGCATCTGCCGCGCGCTGGGCATCGGACGGGCCTCCAGTCCGCTGGGCAAAAAGTTCAACGAGGTGTTCCAGATGGGCACCAGCATGGACGAGATCCCGAACTTCCGGGAGTTTTTGTATCAGTACATCCTGCCCCAGCCGGAACTGGATCTGGAAGCACTGCAGGGCGACCGCCTGGAGCTGGAAAACCTGCACGCTGTTTTAGCCGAAGCACAGACCCGTGCAAATGCGCTGGATGAGATCGTCTCCTTTGGGCGGGAAGCCGCCGAAAAGCAAACGCAGGCGCTGGTCAACCGTGGTGCAGCTCTGCTGGCCCGGGCCGAAGCCGATGAGGCCGAGCAGGCTGTCTGGCAGGAGCATCTTGCCGCCGGTCAGCGCCAGAAAGAGCAGCTCACCGCCCGCTATGCCGAAGCAAAGGCAGCCGAAGCCGAAGCCCGCCGCAGCTATCTTGCAGCGCACGGGGCGGCATCCGCCAGCGGCGAAGGACGTGCGCTGGATGCCATGACCGAGGAACTGACCCGCCGGCAGAACGCACTTCAGACCGCACAGCGCCGTGCATCGCAGACTGAGGCTGCCGCCGAGCGGACCGATACCCTGCTTGCCATCCTGCGGCGCAGCGGCTTTACCGATGCACCCGCTGCCAACACTGCGGTGGTCACAGCAGAAACCCTGCCCGCACTGACCAACTGGCTTGCTGCGCAGGAAAAACCGCTGGAAGAAGCCTACCTTGCGGCACGCCAGAACACCGCCGCTTTGCAAAAGGAGCAGACCCAGCGCCGCACCGAGTTGGATGCCGTGTCCGGCGGCAAGTGGGTCTATCCCCATGGTGATGCCGCCACCCGTGTGCGGGACGCAGTGAACGCTGAGCTGAAAAGCCGCGGTATGCAGCCAGACGCAAAGATCTTCTGTGAGCTGCTGAGCGTGGAGGACGAGAGCTGGCAAGACTGCGTGGAAGCCTGCCTTGGCGACCGCCGGTTCGATATCCTTGTGCCGCCCGCCCATTATGAAGCCGCCAAGAGCGCATTCGTGGCGCTGAAAGAAAAGGTAGGCCCCATCAGTCTGCTGGACACTCCGGGCATCCGCAAGGCGAGCCGCCGTGCGGATACTGCCCCGGCCGACAGCCTTGCCGCACAGGTCTCCAGTGAGAACCCTCTGGCGGCACAGTACGCTGACACCATCCTGCGGCGGATCGTCTGCTGCGATACTCCTGACACGCTGGAAAACCACCCCGACAGCGCAACGAGAGACCTGCTGCGCCACCACCCCTTCCGGTTGGAGCGTCTGCGCACCCCGCAGCGCTACATCGGTCTGGAAGCCCGCCGCAGCCGTGCCGAAGCACTGGCGCAGCAGCTTGCTGCCCTGGGCGAGGAGGTCAAGGCGGCAGCGCAGACCGAGCAGAATCTCAAAGCTGCCTACCACCAGCACCAGAGTTTGCTGCGGGGCAGCAGCCTGGACGAGCTGACCGGTTTGTGGGATGCCCGCACCGCCCTTGCCGCAGCACAGGCAGCGGTCTCTGAGCAGGAAAAGACCCTTGCCGAAGCAAAAGAGAACCCCATGCTGCAGCAGCTGTACCGGGAGGAAGAAGCCCGCGAGGCTGCGTGGGAGGCAGCCCGCACCGCTGTCGAGCAGGTGGGCGGCGATCTGCGCGTGTGCGAAAAGCAGCTGGCTTCCTGCGAGGCAGAGCAGGCCAAGGCCGGCGAGACCGCCCAGAACAGCCGCTCTGCCGCCGAACGATTCTTTGCCGGGTATCCGCTGGTAGAGCCGCTGGCACGCACCCGGATGCAGACATTGACCGGACCGGACAAAACGCCCCGTGCCGCTGCGCAGGCAGCCGAAAAGGCACAGGCAAAGCTGGACGATGCGCTGGCACTCTATCTCTCCGGCACGCTGGAACCGGCACAAAAAACCTACAACGAGCGCTACGTCTGCGACTATCCGCTGGGGCTTGCCGGGCTTGATCAGTACCGCGCCCAGTACGAGAGCCTTGTGCGCATCGACCTGGAGCGCTATGCTGCCCGCCTGGAACAGGCACAGCGGGACTGCAAAGACCGTTTCCGCAAGGACATCCTGTTCCGCATGAAGGATGATATCTTCAACGCACGCCGCCAGTTCCGGGAGCTGAACAAGGTGATGGAGCAGCTCACCTACGGCGAGGAGGTCTACCGCTTTGAGCTGGAACCCAGCCGTGACCCGCAGCTTGCCGCCTTCTATCAGGTCATCGTGGACAAGGGCAACCAGCAGATGACCGAGGGCGACAGTCTGGACAACCTTGCCGCCACCGCCGACCCCGCCTACGAGCGTCAGGTGGACGAGCTGATGGAAAAGATCATGGCCGATGTGGACGAGAACACCCGTGCCCGGCAGGAAGGCCGCCGTGCCGAAGGCGTCACCCTGTCGGACTATGTGGATTACCGCACCTATCTGGACTATGATATCAAGGTCACCAACCGTGTCACCGGACAGCAGGCCTACCTGTCCCGGGTCAGCCGGGATTCCTCCGGCGGCGAGAATCAGGCCCCCTTCTATGTGGCCATCTGCGCTTCTCTGCTCCAGATCTATCAAAAGAGCGAGAACAGCGTCCGTCTGGTGCTGCTGGACGAGGCCTTCAGCAAGATGACCAGCGACCGTATCCGCCCCATGATGGAGCTGTTCCGCCGTCTGCAGCTGCAGGTGCTGCTTATTTCCACGGTCGAAAAGAGCACCGCCATCCAGCCCTACTGCGACATCACTTACTCCATCGTGCGCCACGGCGATGCCAACGCTATCGCACCGTTTGTAAAAGTACGGGAATAAGGAGGTCTCCTTATGTTCGATTTTCTCAAAAAGAAGGACCAGACCCCGCCTGTTCTGCCGGAAGGCACTGTTCGGCGGCGCTATTCCATCCAGGGTCAGGTACAGGGTGTCGGCTTCCGCTATCGGGCACAGTATGCCGCCCAGAACCTTGACCTGACCGGCTGGGTGCAAAACGAAGATGACGGCAGTGTAACGCTGGAAGTGCAGGGTGACCCGGAAAAGTTCATGGCAATGTTTGCAATGATCCAAAAAAGCGATTACATCCAGATCACCTCCATCCGGCACACGGACTGTGCCCCCGATCCCTGGGAGCGCCGCTTTGCGGTGCGGGGCTACTGAGCACCTCTGCCAGTTCAGCCCGGTCTTCTCTTACATCTATCGCCAGGCAGCTGCATTTTGCAGCTGCCTTTTTTGCGCTGCTGCATATTTTTAAGTCTTTTCCGTGAAAATCACGGCCGTGGGTTTGATTTTTTTGCTATTTTCATGTAAACTATTAGTAGCTATGCCCATTGCCCTGTTTGTCTGCACAAGCCGCCAAATCAGGCTCCGCATAGTAATACAAATCTTTAGATCAACGGAGCGTAAAGAACCATTATGGCGATCGTAAGTCCTTCCATTCTTTCCGCAGATTTTACAACCCTTGGCGCAGACTGCCGCACCGTGCTGGATGCCGGTGCCCAGATGCTCCATTATGATGTGATGGACGGTCACTTTGTGCCCAACATCAGCTTTGGCGTGCCGGTGCTCAAAAGCCTGCACAAGGGCCTGCCCGAAGCATTTTATGACGTACACCTGATGATCAGCCACCCGCTGACCTATGCCGAACCTTTTGCCAAGGCCGGTGCCACCCTGCTCAATTTCCATCTGGAATGTGAGGATGACATCCGTCAGACTTTGGATGCCATCAAAGCGCTTGGCTGCAAAGTCGGCCTGACCATCAAACCCGGCACTCCTGCCCAGGCACTGGAGCCATATCTGGACGAGCTGGACCTGGTGCTGGTCATGAGCGTTGAGCCCGGCTTTGGCGGGCAAAAGTTCATGCCTTCGGCTCTGGACAAACTGCGCTGGCTCAAGGAGCAGCGTCAGGCAAGGGGTGCGCACTTCCTGCTGGAAGTAGACGGCGGTGTGGACGACACTACCGCTCCCCTGTGTGTAGAGACCGGCGCTGATGTTCTGGTCGCCGGCAGCGCCGTGTTTGGCGCAGCAGATCCTGCAGCGGCGGTACGCCGTCTTGCTGCACTTTGAGAGGTGCCCTTGTATGGATGAGATTCAGATCCAATTGCAGGAGCAGGAGCTGCAAAAGACCGGCAGATACTACAAGCACATCTGCTGGATGACCATCCCCCTGCTGTGCATGGCCTGTTTTTTGTACGGCCTGCGCCCTCTGGTACTGTGCGGCATTGCACTGCTCACCGGCAACCTTTGTGACCGTCTGGTGTCCCTGCTGCGTCACCGGGTCTACCAGAACAGCGACCTTTCCAACGAGAGCTTTGCGCTGCTCATTGCCCTTTTAATGCCTGCCACTGTGGACATTTATGTTCTGGTGGCTGCCGTTGTTGCGGGTGTTCTTGTTGGCAAAGAGATTTTTGGCGGCTACGGCAGCTATCCCTTCCACCCTGCCGCCGTCGGCTATGTGATCGCAGCGGTGTCCTGGCCGGAGCAGGTCCTGCTGTATCCGCAGCCCTACACGATCATCCCCCTGTGGGACACCGCCGGCATTCCCCTTTCCGCCGCATTGGAGGAGACCCTGCGCAGCGGCGGTATGCTGAACATCAGCCCCATGGCCCTTGGCCTTGGCGAAGTTGCCGGTCCCATGGGCACCGGCGCTGCCCTGATCATTCTGGCCTGCTGCCTGTTTTTGTGGACGCAGGGCGACATCCGTCTCAGCGCTTCTTTCAGCTTTGTGCTCACCTGCGGCCTGGTAGCCTTTTTCTTCCCCCGTCAGGTGGGTCTGGCCGACACCTCCTTTTTGCTGAACTATGCCGCCCGGTTTGCCGGTGTCCGGGACGAGCTGCTCAGCGGCGCCGTCCTGTTCTGCGCTGTGTTCCTGCTCAACGAACCCTACACCTGTGCCCATCACCGGATCGGCCGTATCCTGTACGGTGTACTGGTGGGTCTGGCAAGCATGGGCTTCCGGTATTTTGGTGTATACGATACCGGCGTGTGCTTTGCACTGCTGGCGGTCAACAGCGTATCTGCCTGGATCGACCGTACCGAGCTGCAGGTGTACAAACTGCTGCACCATGGCAGCAAAAACAAAAAGGAGGCCGCACGATGAGAAAACAGATTGCAGAACTGATCGTGCAGGACCCCGGCAAGTACGCCCACCACGACCGTATCTTTTTGAACAACCCCGTCGTCATGCAGGGCATGGGCCTGGCACCCTTGGTGGTGCTGGCTACCAGCGGTAAAAACGCTTTGCTGATGGCTGCTGCAGTGGCCCTGCTGCTTACACCGTCCCGTCTGCTGGCCTGTCTGGTCAGCAAACTGGCCCCCCTGCCGGAAGACCCTTCGCCGGAGCTTCTGGAAAAGCGGCTGCTGCCCCGGGCCATCCTTTACTGCCTGAGCACCTCGGTCGTATACCTGGCTGTCTACTGGCTGCTGAACCGTTTTTTTGGCACCGACCTGCTGAGCCTTGGCATCTATCTGCCCATGCTGGTGGTCGAACCCCTGATGATCTATCGCTTTGGCCGTGTGCAGGAGCCTGCTTATAAGGCACTTTCCAAGGGCATCCGCATTACCCTTGGCTATGCTTTGCTTCTGATCATCGTTGGCTGCCTGCGGGAATGGCTTGCCGTCGGTTCCATGTTCGGGCTGGCGATCAGCCGCCCGGTTCTGCCTGTAGCCAGTATGCCGGCTGGCGGTTTTATCGTGCTGGGCGTTTTGTGCGCTGTCTGGCGCGCACTGGCCCAGAGCCGCCGTGATTTCCTGGAAAAAGAGGCCAATGAAGTGCTGGCTGTGCACGGCCAGCAGGAGGAGGAACTGCAATGAGAGACGTTGTTGTGACCAGTGCGGTCTTTTTCTCCTATGCACTCCTGGCCATTTTTGCGCAAAATGCAGTATTCACCCGTGCGCTGGGCGTATCCCGCCTGGTCCAGCTGGTGGGCGATGACCGCACCAGCAGCTGGCTGTTTGGTTTTCAGCTGTGCATCACCCAGCTGTGCGTTGCGCCGCTGGCCTGGTGGGCCGGCAGCTTTATCGCTTCGCTGGAAAACCGCGCACAACTGCGGCCGCTGGTCTATGTGCTCTGCATCGTTGCCGTCTGTGCCGTGGAACACGGTATCCTGTGGTTTTGCAAGGCACTGCCCCACCGCAGTGCTCTGCTGCGCATCGTTCCGCTTGCAGGCCTGAACAGCTGTGTGCTGGGCACCGTGCTTGTGGAGCGCACCCAGAGCTTTACCCTGGGACAGTCTTTGGGCTTTGGCTTTGGCAGCGGCGTGGGTTATATCCTGGCCGTGCTCCTGATCACTGAGGCCCGCACCCGCCTGCGCAGCCCTGCCATCCCCCGGACGTTCCGCGGCCTGCCCATCACTCTGGTATATATCGGCGTGCTGGCACTGGCCATCTATGGCTTTACCGGCCATGCTGTGATCCTGTAACTATCGGCTGGAGGGAAAATACGATGGCAAAATACAAACGCAAAAAAGTCAAGCGCTACCACCGCAGCTTTTACACCGGCACTGCCCGGATCCGGCTTGTTGCCGGCATCCTTCTGCTGCTGGTGGTGGTTCTTGGTGCTGCATGGTTTGCAGCACCCCATGTTCTGGACTGGGCGACCCACACCTGGTATACCGTGGTAAAGGGCCGCGATCTGGCTGCAGAAGCCTCTTCGGCGGTTTCTTCGGCAGCTTCCCAGGTGCAGAACGAGGCTGCAGCCTCCTCCAGTACTGCCGAACCGGTGGACCCGCAGCCCGAACCGCAGCCGGAGCCCTTGGACGGCAAAGCCATGGACAAGGGCAGCTGGACTGTGCTGGACCGCAGTCTGCTGACCGACGAGGACAGCATTACGGCCGCTGCCCGGCAGCTGGCACAGCAGGGCACTGCCTACGCCCTGATCACCTTTAAGGACGAAAGCGGCAGCATCTATTATGCTTCTGCTGTGGCCAATGCCGCAGACAGTATTGCAGAGCAGACGGTGGACGCAGGCCGCATCGCCGCCCTGCTGCGGCAGCAGGGCATTATCCCTGTGGCACAGCTCTGTGCCTTCCAGGACCCGGTCGCTGCATACACCGACCGCAGCATGGCCATCCACTACAGTGCGGAGATGCTCTGGCTGGACAACGTCAGTGCAGCAGCAGGCGGCAAGCCCTGGCTCAACCCTTATGCGGACAGTGCTGTTCAGTTTGTGGGCGACCTGGTGGAGGAGCTGCGGGACCTGGGCTACGAACAGATGGTCCTGACCGGAGTGCAGTTCCCCAAATATATCAGCGCCAAACAGGATTTTGGCGCCACCAATGGCAAGGGCCGTGCGGCCCAGCTCCAGGCGGACATTGCCGCCTGGCAGCAACGCTTTGGCGACAGTGTTGTTCTGTGGCTGAGTTACCCGCTCCAGCAGTGCACCACCGCCAGCAACGCACTGGAAGTGCCCGCTGTGCAGCTGGGCATGACCCATCTGCTTGCAACTGCAGATGATCCTCTGGATGCTGCGGCCCGCAGCAGACTGGAACAGGCTGCCGCCGCTGCCGGCATCCAGCATCTGGTGATCCGCCAGGATCCCAGCGATTTTCAGTAAGCGATCGTTCGACGCATCTGCGCCTTTTTGTGAGAGTGAGGAATGAATCATGAACCAGACATCCTGCTTTACACCCGCATCGATCCTTCTGCCTGACGAGCGCATCCCTCTGGAACAGTGGGGCTGCATCGCCTGCGACCAGTTTACCAGTGACCTGGCCTACTGGCAGCGTGCTCAGCAGACCGCTGCCGGCAGCCCCAGCACGCTGGACCTGATCCTGCCGGAGGTCTATCTGGAAGAAGGCGATGTGGACCAACGGGTCCAGACGATCCACTCTGCCATGGACACCGCCCTGCGCGAGGTGTTGACCCGCACGGTCAATGGCTTTGTTTATGTAGAGCGCACCGAGCAGAGCGGCCGGATCCGGCAGGGCCTTGTGGGCAAAGTCGATCTGGAAAGCTACAACTTCCGCCCGGGCGCAGGCTGTGCGGTGCGCCCCAGCGAACGCACTGTAGAAAGCCGCATCCCTCCCCGCATGAAGGTCCGCACCGGTGCCGCACTGGAAACGCCGCATATCATGATGCTGGCCGATGACCCGGACTGCACTGTGGTGGAACCCATTGCTGCCCACAAGGCGGATCTGCCCAAGTTGTACGAGGGCGAGCTGATGCTGGGCGGCGGCCATATTGCAGGCTGGGCAGTGGAAGACCCTGCCCTGCTGGAGCAGGTGCAGCAGGCTCTGGCCATCCTTGGCTCTGAACAGACCATGCTCCAGCGGTATCCACAGGCAAAAGGCCGTGCACCCCTGACCCTTGCGGTGGGCGACGGCAACCATTCGCTGGCTACGGCCAAGGCCTGCTGGGAGGAATTGAAAAAGACCCTTACCCCCGAACAGGCCGAGACGCATCCGGCACGCTGGTGCCTTGCTGAGCTTTGCAATGTACATTCCCCCGCCATCGAGATCGAGCCCATCCATCGGGTTCTGTTCAATGCAGACTGCACCTCGGTCCTGCTGAGTCTGATGCGCTGGAGCGATGAAAACATGACCGGCATCTGCTTTGGACGCGAAAAGAAGCAGCCCTTCAAGCTGGCCGGCCCCCGCATGACCAACGACCTCTGCTTTGAGGACCCCACTGCCACCCTGACCGTAGGCACCATCGACGAATTTATCGAATATTTCCTTGAGCGCCATCCGGAGGCCAAGGTGGACTATGTCCACGACGAGCCGGCTGTGCGCGCATTGTGCCAGAAAGGCGCTGTTGCCTTTTTGATGCCGCCCTTTGCCAAGAGCGACCTGTTCAAAGGCGTTGTGCTGGGCGGCGTGCTGCCCCGCAAGACCTTTAGCATGGGGCACGCCGAGGAAAAACGTTACTACCTCGAGTGCCGTAAGATCATAGAATGACCTAGGAGTATAATGACATTTAACGAACTGAATCTTTCCGCCCCGCTCCTGCGCGCTGTGCAGGAAGCCGGCTACGAGACCCCGTCCCCCATTCAGGCAGCGGCTATCCCGCCGGTGCTGGCCGGCCGGGATCTGATGGGCTGTGCCCAGACCGGCACCGGCAAAACGGCAGCCTTTGCGCTGCCCATGCTGGACCGCCTGACCGCCGCACAGCCCCGCAAACAGGGTGCCGTCCGTGCCCTGATCCTGACCCCCACCCGTGAGCTGGCCCTGCAGATCGGCGACAGCTTTGCGGCCTACAGCAAGTATCTGCATCTGCGCAGCGCCGTCATCTTTGGCGGTGTTGGTCAGGCACCGCAGGTCGAGACCCTGAAAAAAGGTGTCGATATCCTCATCGCCTGCCCGGGCCGTCTGAACGACCTGATCGGTCAGGGCCATGTTGACCTGTCGGACCTTGAGATCTTTGTTCTGGACGAAGCCGACCGTATGCTGGACATGGGTTTTGTCCACGACGTCAAAAAGGTGATCGCAAAGCTGCCCCAAAAGCGGCAGAACCTGATGTTCAGCGCCACAATGCCCACGGAGATCGAGCAGCTTGCCGCCGGCATCCTGCACGACCCTGCCTTTGTCAAAGTAGACCCGGTCTCCAGCACGGTAGAGCGGATCCAGCAGACTCTTTATCATGTAGAAAAAGGCAACAAAAAGCTGTTGCTGCCCTGGCTGATCAAAAAGTTGGACCCTCCGGTGATCAACGCCCTGGTCTTCAGCCGTACCAAATACGGCGCTGATAAGATCGCCAAGGACCTGACCAAGCAGGGCATCCCCGCTGCTGCCATCCACGGCAATAAAAGCCAGACCGCCCGTGTTACCGCCCTGGAAAATTTCAAGGCCGGCAAAACCCGTGTGCTGGTGGCCACCGACATTGCAGCCCGGGGCATCGATATCAGCGAGCTGAGCCATGTGTTCAACTACGATCTGCCGGAAGTGCCTGAAACCTACGTCCACCGCATTGGCCGCACCGCCCGTGCCGGAGCCGATGGCACTGCCATCAGCTTCTGTGCCCCGGAGGAACAGGAATATTTGGCCGGCATTGAAAAGCTCAACCGCCGCAAGATCCCGGTGATCTCCGGCCATCCCTGGGACGGTGTGCCCGCCCCGGTCAAAACAGCCCCGCCGGTACGGGGCCGCAAACCCAAAGCGGAAGCACAGCCCGCTGCTGTGCCCGCCAAGCCCGAAACCAAGGCTGCCCCGGCAAAGCCTGCCGCAGCGCTGCCGACCGAACATCAACAAGAGGAACGATCCATGGAAAATACCAAACGCAATCCCGGCAGCCGCAATGACGGCCGCCGTTCCAATAATAACCGCCGCCCCCGTCAGGAAGCCGGCAATCCCCCCGCACGGGGCAGCAATGCACAGCCCAAATTTGACCCCCACTTTGTCACCGCACCGGAGGCCACGCCCCTGCGTCCGGCCAAAAAGGCCCCCGCACAGCCTGCTGCTCCTGCCGCACGCGCACCGCAGAACAACCAGAACGCAGCTGCCGCCCAGACTCCGTCCGCTGCACAGAACAAGAACCGTTCCAATCAAAAGGCGTCCTCTGCTGCCCGCAGTGCACAGCCTGCCCGCGGCAACCGCCAGGAGCGCCCCGCTCAGAAGAACAACAATCCGTCCGCTTCCGGCAGCAATTCCAAACAGAACCGCAGTGCCGAGCGCGCCCCCCGCAGCAACGAGCGCAGTGACCGTGCCCGCAATGCGGCCCGTGTGGAGCAGATGCTGCAGAAAAACCAGGCTGCCAGCCGCAACGCACAGCCTGCCCGCAGCCAGAATGCCCCCCGCACCAAAGAGCAGCCTGTCCGCAGCCGTCGTAGCGCCCGGGATGACGATCCGGGTCTGGTGCTGATCAGCCGCCGCCCGCCGCAGCAGAAGTTCACCAGCTTTGAGGAGTATATGAGCGCCCATGGCGGCGCTACCGCTCCCATCGAGGATCATAGCGAAGAATGAGCACAATCTTGCACACCCCCTGGCAGTGTCCCCTGTGTGGTGCGCCATTGACCGGCGACACCACCTTGAAGTGTCCCAAAGGCCACAGCTTTGACCGCGCCAAAGAGGGCTATTGGCACCTTTTGCCGGTGCAGAGCATGCGCACCAAAGCCCCCGGCGACAGCAAGGAGATGGTCGCCGCCCGCCGTTCCTTTTTGAATGCGGGCTACTATGCCATCTTTGGTCAGGCGCTGGCAGAGATCTGCCAACAGTATGGCGTTCCTGCGGCTTCCGACGAGCCTCTTCATCTGCTGGATGCCGGCTGCGGCGAGGGCTGGTACGACCGCTGCATTGCACACCAGTTTGAGCAGTCCGGCCTGCCGCTGGCACTGGCCGGCTTTGACATCGCCAAACCCGCTGTCCGGCTGGCTGCCAAGGCACTGCCCACCGCACAGTATGCAGTTGCTTCCAGCTTCAGTCAGCCTGTGCGCACCGGCTGGGCCGACCTGCTGTTGAACTGTTTTTCGCCGTTTGCACAGGAGGAGTTCACCCGTGTTCTGCGGCCCGGCGGACGCATGATCTATGTAGTGCCCGGTGCCGAGCACCTTTACCAGATGAAGGCCGTCCTGTACGAAAAGCCCTATAAAAACCCGGTGCAGCAGGTGGAATACCCTGGCTTTACCGCCATTGCACAGCGGGAGGTCAGCGGCACGATCACCGTGCCCGCCGCTCAGTTGGAGGCCCTGTTCGCCATGACTCCTTATTACTGGAAAACGCCCCGGGATGGTGCCGCACGGCTTGCCGCCCTGCCGGAGTTGACCACTGAGATCTCATTCCGCTTTCTTGTATTTGAAAAGCAGTAACTTCCTCAAACAAAAAGCATCCGCTGCCTTCCCATTGTCCTTGGGAACCGCCGCGGATGCTTCTTTTTTAGTCCGATCTCTCCTGCGCAGGCAGAGCATAGGCTTCTACCGTGACCGGGCCATTGGCCAAAAATTCCAGGATCCGTTCCAGCTCTGCATAATCCAATGCGGTAAGGTCGGTCAGAAAGCCGGAGCTTTCGCGCCGCAGAGCTGCCGGAAGTGTCGCGGGCAAAAGCTCTATCGACTGCCGGAAAAACGCATCCCACACCGTGGCACGCACTGCTGCTGTGTGCTGGGGCTGAACTGCCGTGTCCGCATCCAGTGCAGACAACAGCCGTTGGACATCGGCTGCCAGCATCGCCTGCACCGCTCCGCTCTGCCCGCAGCGCTCCAGTTCTTCAGCGGTCAACGCTCCCGTCAGGCTGACCCGCAGTGCGCCATAGCGGTCAGCAATGGTCTGCAGCACCGTTGCAGACAGCGCCAGATAATGCGTATCTTCCGGCAGCGGCATCCCCTGCGCCAGCGCCTGCCGGCAGCGGGCCGGCCCTGCCGCCCGGTAACATTCTGCCAGGCTGGTCTGTGCCTGCGCAAATTCCACCTGCAGCTGTGCCGGAATGCTCAGCACTGCGATGTGCCGGGCTGCAGCGTCCAACTCGATCAGCACAAACCCCGGCAGCCCTTCCGGCTGTTCCGGCACCGTGCACACCAGCACGGCCATACGGTCCTCGGCATCTGCCGTGTGCACCGGCACCCCGCTCTGGCTTTGTGCTGCCTGCCGCAGCTGCCGGGTCAGCTGCTGACGGCTCAACAGCACTGTACCGCCTACCAGCGGCAGCAGCACCAGCAGCGCCGCACCCAGCGATGCCCAAAAAGGCTTCCACCCTCCATTGCGCATCCTTGCCGACCATCCTTTCCTGTCCTTCTTGCAAAAGGATGGCCCCAAATCCGCCCGGTTATTCAGCTCAGACACAAAAGAGGCATCGCCATTCCGGCAATGCCTCTTTACAGTTCTTACATTTGTACCTTTGTCTCACGGGGCAGCAGCTTTGCCCGTTCCAGCGCCGGGCGCAGTGCGAGATACAGGATGACCACGCAAACTGTAGAGGCCACACTGTTAAAAAACGTAACACCGCCCGCAACCTTGGTCAGCGCCTGCGCCACCGTGTATTCCTGCCCAAAAATATACACATTGCGGAAATAGCCCAGCAGCGGATCGGTAAGCACATTCAGCAGCAGACCCGAAGCTGCACTTACCGTTACCTTTGCCAGATAGCCCGGGCTGTTCTTTTCCAGACGGCGCAGTCTGAACACCTTGTGTGCCACCGTGCCGCAGGCAATGCCAATGATGAACTTGAGCACAAAAGTGGTCACTGCATAGCCCGGATCCCCAGCCAGGATATCTGCCAATGCCAAACCCATCGCACCTGCCAGCCCGCCGGACACGCCATCCAGCAGCAGCGCCGTCAGAGCCGTAAAGGTATTGCCCAGGTGAAACGAGGAGCCGCCATAGAACGGCACCCGGAAAAACAGATACGCCACCAGGCTGAGTGCCGCCATCACGCCCGTAAGTGCCAGCTCATGGACCGTGAAGGTACGCTTGTACATCACACTGGCAAACACGATGACGATGATCACAACGATCAGCAACAGCCACATTGCAGCTGCAGACATCAAGATCCCTCCCATTCAACTGTATCCCCGCAAAGCCGGGGATCCTTCTTGACATTTTACTCTCCACCAGGTATGCTCCTATTATACCCATAACTGATACCATGAAAATACCCAGAATATAGTTTTTTTATGGGTTCAGTTTTACAAATCATCCAAACAGGAGGAGGCTTTTATGGTCCATTTGACGACTGCCCTGGACCCATGTTCCGGGATACCCCTGTATGAACAGCTCTACCGCAGCCTCGCCGGAGAAGTCCGCAGCGGCACTCTGGCCGCAGGCACCCGAATGCCCGGCAAGCGGCGGCTGGCTGCAGAGCTTTCGGTCTCGGTCAACACCGTGGATACCGCCTATCAGCTCCTGACCGCAGAGGGGTACCTTGTCCCACGGGAACGCAGTGGGTTTTATGTTCAGGAATACCCTGCCCTTCCTCCTCACAGTGCTCCCCTGCCCGCACAAGCCTCCGCTGCTGCTCCGGACGCTCCGCCCCCGCAGTTCGACCTGTCCACCCGCGGTGTGGACCCTTCGCTGTTTCCGTTCCGCACCTGGGCGCGGCTGCAAAAGGAGCTGCTCTACTCCTGCCCGGAACTGCTGACGCCCGGCGATGCTCAGGGAGACCTGTCCCTTCGGCAGGCGCTGGCAGACTACCTGGCCGAGTACCGCGGCGTCCAGTGCAGTCCGGAGCAGATCGTCGTCGGGGCCGGCATGGAATATCTGCTGGGGCTTCTGGCCCCCCTTTTGCCCGGCACCGCCGCTGTGGAGACCCCCGGATATCCCCGTGCCAAACAAGTGCTGGAAAACAACGGCGTGCTCTGCCGGTGTCTCCCGGTGGATGAGGACGGCCTGTCCATCCAGGCGCTGTATGCCTCTGACGCTGCCGTATGCTATGTCACGCCCAGTCATCAGTTCCCCACCGGCGTGACCATGCCCGCCGGCCGTCGTGCCGAGCTTTTGCACTGGGCAGCCCGCCGCCCCGGCACACGTTACATCATCGAGGACGATTACGACTCCGAATTCCGCTTTGACACCCGTCCTCTGCCCAGCCTGCAGGGGATGGCCGGAGCCAACGGTCCTGTGGTCTATCTGTCCACCTGTTCCCGCAGTCTGGCACCCGGCATCCGCATTGCGTATATGGTACTGCCCCGGCAGCTTCTGGCTCCCTGGCAGGCAAAGTATCGGTTCTATTCCGGCACGGTCAGCCGCTTTGAGCAGCAGACTCTTGCCCGTTTTATCACGGAGGGCTATTTCACCCGGCATCTGGCACGGGAGCGTGTGGCCTACAAAGCCCGGCGGGATGCCCTGACCACCGCCCTGACCGCCGCTTTTTCGCCCGGCGACATCACTCTGAGCGGCCTGCACACCGGCCTGCATCTGCTGCTCCGGCTGAAGGACGCCCCGCCGGACGATGCTCTGCGCCGTGCTGCTGCCGAGCATCAGGTGCGTCTGAGCCTGCTGAGTGACTACGACCTGACCGGCTGCCGCCCGGACGAGATCTCCGGCACGCTGGTGCTGGGTTACGGCTCTCTGCCGGATTCCGACTGCCCCGCCGCCGGCCAGGCGCTGTACCAGCTTTGCTGCAGCGCTGCCCGATAAAAAAGCCGCAAAGCACAACACCCGCAGTATGGCAGGATATGCCGTACTGCGGGTGTTGTTTATCCAAAGGTCTTTAATCCAGCCGGAACACCTGTTCCAGCTTTGGATGTGCGCCGGTCTCGGGGTCCATCTCCAGCTCAAGGATGTCCTTCATGTACTCGTTCCAGCGGTCCACGACCGGGCTTTCTGCCTGTACTTTTTCCGCATAGGCAACGCCCTTTTCACATTCGTAGTAGCCAAACAGCTCATCGTTGCAATAGAAAATACTGTAATTGCAGATACCCGCCGCCTTCAGCACCTCGACCATCTCGGGCCAGATCTCGTTATGGCGTTTCTGGTACTCTGCCTTGCAGCCGGGCTTGATGCGCCCCTTCCATGCCATGTGCTCCATTGCGTTCTCCTTAGTCGAGGAAGGCCTCGTTCAGCTGCACGCCAAAGTCACGGGCGATGGCACGCAGATTGTCATCGGTGATGGTCTGGCGGATCTTGCCCTGACCAGCGGACAGCACCTTGACGTAGATCTCGGCACTCTTTTCAATGGTGTGTGCCAGACCAAAGGTGATGTCGAAGTCCGGGCCGGATGCAAACAGACCATGCTGTGCCCAGACCGCCGCCTGATAGTGCTTCATCAACTCGCTGGTCGCCATGGCGATGTCTGCACCGCCCGGCACCATCCAGGGGCAGACGCCCACGCCCTCAGGGAACACCACCGGGCACTCGGTGGCACTCTGCCACAGCGCACGGGAGAAGTCACGGTCGGTCAGGGGCAGGATGTAGGTCAGGGCGATGATATTGGTGGCATGGCAGTGGTAGATGACACGGTTTGCACCGTTGGTCGCTGCCTTGCGCACACTGTGGTTCATAAAGTGGCTGGGGAACTCAGATGTGGGCTTTGCGCCGCCCTCCAGACCCCAGACGATGCGCCAGCTGTCGCCCTTATCGTTGATCTCTACAATGCCGATGCTGTGGATGGGGTCCAGCTCCACATTGCGGAAGAACTTGCCGGAACCGGTGGTGATAAAGTATTCGCCTGCCAGGTTGTCTGCCTGCACGCCCATGTTGACCCATGCACCCGGCTCCGCATTGAAGAAGGGACGGCACTGTGCCACTTCCTCCTCCTTCATGCGATAGGTCAGGTTGCCGCCGTTGCGCTCATGCCAGCCCTGCAGCCAGCCGTCGTTGCACATCCGGATGTAGCCCTGCATGATCTCGATATCAAAAATGCTCATTGTGTTATTCCTCTCTTTTCTTGTATCGTTCCCGGAACGGTTCTCAGCGGGTGATAATGTCCACCGACACATTGAAGATCTTTGCCACCTTCAGAATGGTGTCGATGTGGCGGCCGGTTGCTGCCGCCATGTGGTGGGTAGGGCCTGCCTCGCTCCAGCGGTTGCAGAACTCCCGTGCGCCGCAGGTAAAGCGGGTGCGCATATTGGTGTCGCCAAAGGTGAAGATGGGACCCGGCTCGTTGACGCCCTCTGCCACCACAAACTTGAAGCGGCCGTCCTTATCCTGCGTGATTCCCAGATAGGTCACAGGGCCAAGGTGGGGATAGAACTGGGTCAGGTAACCGCCGCCGGTCTTGCCATGGAACACCGGGACGATCTTCATGGTAGGCTTTTTCTCCGAGATATCTGCATCGCCGGAGCCGGAATGGCCAATGATACAGATATCCTCGTTAAAGTCGATGGAATACATCTCGGAGAGCTGGCCGCAGCCGGCAATGGTCTTGAGGATGCTCATTGCCATGGACACCTTGATATCACCCTCCACTGCACAGGCCACGCCCTGTTTGATCAGCATGGAGAACGCCGGGATCAGCATGCTGTCCAGCACGCCCGCCTTGCCCTGTGCAAAGCCATCGTAATGGGAAGCGATAAAGGCAATCTTCTCGTCCTTGACCCACTGCTCAAAGGCAACGACATACTTTGCCATCTCCCAGACCTTTTCAATGGTGCCGCCGCCCTCGATGTCAAAGGTATCCAGGATATCCTGTGCCTTGGCACGGATGGCCTCCTCGTCGGTGATATTATCCGCAATGGCCCACATCTTTTCCCAGTCGAACTGCTTGGTGTACAGCCACATACGGTTATAGAGGTTGGTCTCGTCAATGTAAAGATCCATCATGCCGGGGTACGGACGGCCGATCTGGGCAAGGTTCGTATCCCGGAAGCGACGGCGCACCTGCGCAGCACGGCACCAGTCCTCGATCTCTGCCTGCACATAGGGGTCGCCGCCTTCCACCACACCGGTGATCACTGCGTGGCGCTTGCCGGCACGCTCCAGGTCCGCCACCATCTCGCCCACGGCACCGCAGGCGTACAGCTCGCCCAGCCAGGTGGGGGTGTCGGTGTTGGCGTAATCCGGGGCCTTCTTTTTCTGAACATTGACCAGCACCACCGGCACATCCAGATCCCGCACGGCGGGCAGCATATTGTAGCTGGTAGCGTAGGTCAGCAGCTGCAGGATGACAAGATCCACATCTGCGGCGCGGAACTTATCTCCTGCCGCCATGGACAGCTCCTTGGTGGTGACGATGCCGCCGTCCACCAGCTCCACCGTATCCGGCAAAGTCTTTTTGAAGTCTGCATACTGCTGCTCAAACTCCGGCACCAGTGTGGGGAACTGGGGCAGATAGGCCCCCAGTGCAATGGCGAACACGCCAACTCTTGCTTTGGTCTCTACTAACATCCGAGGTTCCTCCTTTGTATCATCTGTGTTCTGCTCACTGATTTGTAATCAGTGGGTCCCGATCGCCATCTGGATCTTCAGGTTTCCAATGGCGGTAGCTTCAATGGGCAGGGCGATCACCTGCTTGCCGGTGTACCGAGCCGTCAGCTCGTTGAGGGTGGCGTTCTTTGCACCGCCGCCTGCAATGTACAGCTTGTCCCAGCTTTGCCCGGTAATAGCCTCCATCTCACGGTACGCCTTGCCGTAGCAGTACGCCAGCGAGTGGTACACGCTGTTGATCAGGTCTGCATCGGTCGCAGGGGCTGCACCGGTCTCTCCCAGTGCAGTGCGGATCTCGGCACTCATGTCTGCCGGGGCCGAAAAACGGGCATCGTTCACGTCAAAAATGCGCTCGTACTGGCTGGTTTTCGCCAGTTCGACCATTTCCGCAAAGGAAATGCCCAGCTGCTTTTGCACACACTGGATGATCCAAAGCCCCATGATATTTTTCAGATAGCGGATATAGCCCACGCCGCCCTCATTTGTAAAATTCGCCTTGCAGCTTTCCTTGCTGGCAACAGGCTGCGGCAGCTTGACTCCCAGCAGGCTCCATGTACCGGACGAAAGGAACGGTGCATCCCCCTGTTCCATAGGGATGCCCTCCACCGCACTGGCCGTGTCGTGGGTTGCACAAAGCACCACCTTCATCTGTCCGCCTACCTCGGCGGCAACTTCATCGGTCAGGCTGCCCAATACAGTGCCCGGGGCGGTCAGCCTGGGGAACAACTGCTCCGGCAGCTCCAGCGCCCGCAGGATCTCCGGGTCATACTCCCGGCTCCCGGCATTGACAAGCCCGGTGGAAGTGGCGTTCGTATACTCTCTTGCCTTCACGCCGCACAGCTTCCACAGCAGATATTCCGGCACCATCAAAAAATCTTCCGCCTGTGCCAGCCGTCCGGACTTTTTGTCCTCATAAAGCTGATAAATGCTGTTGAACGGCTGGAACTGGATGCCGGTGCGCTCATACAGTGCCTCAAACGGGAGGATACTGTGCACCTCATCCAGCACCGCCTGTGTACGGCTGTCCCGGTAGGCGTAGCAGGGATAGATCGGCTGATCGTTTTTCAGCAGCACATAGTCCACCGCCCATGTATCAATGGACACGCTCTCGATGACCGGGTGCTTTGCCAGCGCCGCCTTGATGCCCGCTTTAACGTGCGCAGTGATGCTGTCGATGTCCCAGATCAGATGGCCGTCCACCCGTTGGACCCCATTGGGGAAACGGTAGACTTCCTCGGTCTGCAAAACGCCGCCGTCCATCCAGCCAACGATATGTCGGCCGGACGAGGCCCCAATGTCCACCGCAAGAAATTTTTTCTGCATAGTATTCCTCCCTTTGCGGAACTTCTTGTTTTCAGTATAGCCGGAAATCACTGCGGATTCCATCCGCAAAGGTGACTTGTTTTTTGTGAAAAGTCCACTCTTGCCCCCACAGCATTGCTGCGCTATACTGAAAGCAGAAAGGCAGGCGACGGATATGCTCACTTACAATATGGATGTTACGCCGGAAAGCATCTGGAAGCGCACCACCCCCGGTGCTGCCGAGCTGGCACAGCCCTACTACTGCACCGAGGCAGGGCTGTTCTATGCCCAGCAGCATTTTTCCACTGCACGCACCGACAAGGAAAGCTACCTGCTGTTTTTCACCCTGCGGGGCGCCGGGCTCATCGAGCAGAACGGCAGCCGGGTAGTCCTGCGCACCGGACAGGCGCTTCTGCTCAATTGCCGCACTGCCCAAAGCTACTGTACCGCTCCCGGACAGAGCTGCTGGCATCACTATTGGGTGCATCTGGACGGTGCCGGAGTCGCTGCACTGGAACCGCTTCTGATCCCGGACAAAAAACTGACCCCGGTCCAACTGACCGGGGCCAAAATGCAGGACCGTTTTGAGGCAGTCCTGCAATCGATGGAGCAGGGCACGGTGGACTGCATGGTACAGACGGGCCTTGCCCTGCACCAGCTGCTGGCCCTGTGTGCGCAAAGTCTGTTCGCCCAGGCAGAGACCACCAGTGCACGACAGGTGATCCTGCAGGCTGCCGAGACCCTGCGCCAGAACTACCGGCAGGAACTGTGCCTGGCCGATTTGCTGGAACAGGCGCACATGAGCAAAAGCTATTTTCTGCGGCTGTTCCGCCGGTATATGGGCACCACGCCCTACAATTATCTGGTCAATTACCGGATCACACAGGCCAAGGAGCTGCTGGTCCTCACGGACCACAGCATCAGCGATATTGCACATGAGGTGGGTTTTGGCGATGCCAGCAATTTCTCCACCCGATTCTCTGCCGCCACCGGGCAAAGCCCGCTGCAATACCGCAAAAGTGCTCTGAAAAGCGCCGAGGGCTGAATTATTCAGTCCTCCTGCTCCCGCCGCATAAGATACTCCTGTGTTTCCGTCTCCACTCTGCGGTGCAGTGCCAGCACTCCGGCCAGATTGGGAAGCATCATAAGCCCGTTGAAGGCATCCGACAGTTCCCACGCAAGGTCCAGCCGGATCAGCGCCCCCACAGCAGTTGCCCCTACAAAAAACAGCAGGTAGACGGCTGCCCCTACCGGTCCAAAAAGATATTCGGCAGCGGTGCAGCCGTAATGGCTCCAGCCCAGCACGGTGGAATAAGCAAACAGCAGCACTGATACCGCTATGAATTTTGGCCCAAAACTGCCAAAGGCCGTCCCAAACGCCTGCCCTACCAGTGCACTGGCTGGCACTCCATCCCGGGCAGCACCGGTCAGCGGGTCTACCACGCCTGTGGTCAGCAGCACCAGTGCGGTCAGGGTGCAGACCACCAGCGTATCCGCAAAGACCTCAAAAATACCCCACATCCCCTGCTGAGCCGGTTCCTGCAGGTTTGAGGACGCATTGACCATCACGGTGGAGCCAAGCCCCGCCTCGTTGGAAAAGGCTCCGCGTTTTGCGCCCCACACAATGGCCTGTCCCATTGCACCGCCTCCTACCGCCCGCAGCGAAAAAGCCCCCTGCAGGATCGCTCCCATTGCAGCAGGCAGCTGCCGCCAATGCACCGCCAGCACAACGACTGCACCGCCCAGATAGAACAGTGCCATCAACGGTACCAGTCGTTCTGTGACCGCCGCCACCCGCTGCACCCCGCCCAACAGGATTCCGCCCGTTACCACTGCCAACACCGGAGCCGTCAGCGCAGGCGGCACCCCAAAGGCCGTGTCCAGATTGCCTGCAATGGCATTGGTCTGGCTCATATTCCCCATTCCAAAGCTGGCCAGCATACAAAACACCGCAAACAGCACCGCCAGCACCCGGCCAAGGGTGCGGCAGCCCGGCTTTGCACCCAAACCATCGGACAGATAATACATTGCGCCGCCCAGCCAGCGTCCGTCTGATCCCCGGCGGCGGTAACAGGCGCCCAGCAGATTTTCAGCATAGCTGGTCATCATGCCCAGCACCGCCATGACCCACATCCAGAACACCGCTCCCGGCCCGCCGCCCACAATGGCGGCCGCCACCCCCACCAGGTTCCCGATCCCCAGTGTGCCCGCCAGCGCCGTGCATAAGCTCTGAAACGGTGTGATCGCCCCGTCCTGCCGGGCAGAATGGTCCATTACGCTGCGGTCTGTCAACAGGGCACCCAGCGTCTTTTGCATCCAGAGGGCAAGGTGCCGGAACTGAAAAAAACCGGTGCGCACACTCATCCACATCCCTGTTCCCAACAGCATCGCCAGCCCCACCGGCCCCCACACCACACTGCTGACCCACACACAGCCCTGCCGGATCCCTTCTGCCATGCACACCACCTCTTTCCATCTTCAGTCTATGCCTCTCCCCCTGCAAAAAGAAGCTCCGGGCATCCCCGCATAAAACATCGCACAAACAAAAAGCGCCTGCACGCCAAATCAGAACGTGCAAGCGCCTTTTTTATATTTGCATCAATGAGAAACTACTTTTGCTTTTCGGACCGCTCACCATGCAAAGGAAACGCCATTCTTTTCGTAGCTCTTTTCCTGCAGACCCAGACGGCTCTCGATAAAGTTGACGGACATCTCAGGCCACTGCGCGATCTGCGTATAGCCATCGACATAATTCTTGATTCCGGTGCCCAGGCCAATGCCATGGGGTGCATCCGGTGCCAGATAGAAGCTGAAATCACTAAAGGTCTTGTAGTGAGAATTCAGTGCGTTCATCGTGAAGGCGGTCAGTGCGTCCTTGCCGCCTGCCACTGCAAACAGTGCGGGCAGATTCTTGTTCTTGCTGTAGTCCATCTCGTAGAACAGGCCGTAGACCGGGATAGCCACCTGGATATCTGCGCTCTCGTGGTCCACTGCATCGCAGACATAATCGGGGTAGACCAGGTCCGGGGTCTGGCCGCCAAAGTGGTTTGCAATGACCTGCATGATGTTGTTGCCGCCTGCAGAGAAGCCCACTGCAATAACCACATCTGTCTTGGCAATGTTCTTTTCTTCTGCGTAGTAGCGGATATAGCGGATGGCGCGTGCCAGATCCAGTGCCTGGTCTGCTGCTGCATAGGGGTTGACACGGCGCTGCAGAACAAAAGCGTTGTAGCCGTTCTTGTTGTAGAACTCTGCAACCGGATAGCCTTCAACCACGTTGTTGCGGTGGCTGCTGCCGCCGCCTGCAATAATGATGACATTGCCCTTGACCTTCTTCTGGTTCTTGAGCAGATACGGGTTCAGGAAGGGACGGAAGCCCTCGTTATCGTAGCTGATCTCCCAACCAGTGGTGGGCAGGGGGCTTTCCACTGCCATCTTCTCGCCCCAGATCTCCCAGACGGTGCTCTTGGGGTCCTTTACCACCTGACGCAGAGACTCGCGTGCCTCGGTCAGCGCAACGCACATATCGTAGTCGTCAGCGGTGATGCCGGCCGGCTTGCCGTCCACCGTCTCGTACTGATGACGGCTCAGCTTGTGGAACAGCACATAGAACTGGTCAAAATCGCCCTTGAATGCCTTGGGGTAAAAAGCAACTTCACGAGCCTTTTTCAGCTCAACAGCCACCATAGCCTGCACTTCCGCATCGGTGTGGATAGCGTTGACTTCTTCCACCTCAGCTGCCGATGCAGCGGGTGCAATGACAGTTGCTGCCGTCACCGCAGCGGTTGCAGCAGATGCCTTCAAAAATTCACGACGGTCCATAACGATTCTCCTTTATTGATCCATTGCAGCCGATCCTTTTCCCTGCTGCAAAAGGGCCCTGTCTTTTCCCAAAGCAACGGTGCTTCGGTTTTTCTGCACAGGGATTTTCTAATAAGAGAGTAGCAAATTTCCTCAACGGTGTAAATGGATGGCGGACATTTTCAGCAAAGCTGATATACTAGTATATTCTTCTTTGTGCATTGCTCCAAACATTTTAACCATCTGTTGGAAGGGTTGTCAAAAGGCGTTGTTCTTTTCTTTCCGACACTCTTCACAATTTGTTCGAAAGCTCTATGCAGAGACCTTTCTTTATGCTACAATGAAAATATCAACAAAAGAAGGAGAACCTCGTATGAAAAAACCGTACAAAACAGAAAAGAAAGCCTACAAGCAGGTCAAGCGAAAACTTGTTCTGCCCTGGAAGCTCACGGCGATCCTGTGCGCCGTTGTCATGATCATTTCGATCCCCCTGACTGTCCTGTTGAGTATGTTCGACAACACGGTGGCTGCTTTTGTGGGCGGCTCGTTCCACAAGCTGGTCAACGAGGATCCCAATGCCCTCTACTACACCACCGACTTTGGCTCGGTCGAGGAGATGGTCACCACTGGTGACCTGCTCTGCCGTCAGGTAGAAGCCGAGGGTGCCGCACTGCTGCTGAACAACGGCGCACTGCCGCTGGCTCAGGGTGCAAAGGTCAGCACCCTGTCCTCCAGCTCGGTCAATCTGGTCTACGGCGGCACCGGCTCGGGCAACGTAGACGCCTCCAATGCCGACAGCCTGAAGGTCGCACTGGAAAAGTCCGGTCTGGTGGTCAACCCCACCTTGTGGGACTGGTATCTCTCAGATGAGGGCAAGGTGTATAACCGCAGCGCTTCTTCCGGCGAGAGCGCCATTCTGGCCGGTCAGGCATCCATTGCAGAGGTACCGGTGGATGTGTACCCCGCTGCAGTCAAGGACTCCTTTGCGCAGTACGGCGATGCCGTCATCATTACCCTGTCCCGCGTGGGCGGCGAGGGCTATGACCTGGAGTTTACCGCTTACAACTATCTGGCGCTGAGCGCCGAAGAACAGCAGATGCTGGCATGGGCCTCCGAAATGAAAAAGGCCGGCACCATCCAGAGCATCATCGTGCTGATCAACACCTCCAACGCTCTCCAGCTCGATTTCCTGAAGAATAATCCCTATGATGTGGACGCCTGCCTGTGGATCGGCGGCGTTGGCATCAGCGGCACCAATGCTGTCGCCGACATCCTGGCGGGCAAGGTCAACCCTTCCGGCAGTCTGGTAGATACCTACTGCTACGACAACTTCTCCTCCCCTGCCATGCAGAACTTTGTGCCGGTGACCTACGCAGGCGACACCAGCACCATCCCCTCCAGCGCCGATACCTACATGGTCTATCAGGAAGGCATCTACGTTGGCTATAAGTATTACGAGACCCACTACGAGGACTACGTTATGGGTACCGGCAATGCCGGCAAGTATGCCTATGGCGAGGATGTCGCATATCCCTTCGGCTTTGGTCTGAGCTATACCGAATTTGTCTACTCCAACATGACCACCCGCTACAACGCTTCTACCGACCAGTATGAGGTCAAGGTGACTGTCACCAACACCGGCGATACCGCAGGCAAGGAGACGGTACAGGTGTATGTGCAGTCCCCCTATACCGACTACGACAAGGACAACGGCGTAGAAAAGGCTTCTGTAGCACTGTGCGGCTTTGGCAAGACCCAGATCCTGGAGCCGGGTAAGAGCGAGACTCTGACCATTCTGGTGGACAAGCGCGACCTTGCCTCCTATGATACCTACGGCGCTGGCACCTACATTCTGGATGCTGGCGACTACTACCTGACCGCTGCCACCGATGCACACAACGCTGTGAACAATGTGCTGGCTGCCAAGGGCTATACCCCGGGGAACACCGCCGGCCGGATGGACGGCGAGGGCAATGCAGCGCTGACCTATCACTGGACCGAAAATGCGCTGGATACCAAGACCTATTCCACCTCTCTGAACGGCACCGAGATCAAGAACCAGCTCTCCAATGCAGATATCAACCTCTATGAGGGCACCAAGCAGACGGTCACCTACCTGTCCCGTTCGGACTGGGAGGGCACCTGGCCCTCTGAGACCCTTGTGCTGGAACTGACCGAACAGCTCATCGCAGACCTGCAGGATATCCAGTACGACCCCGCCGACTACGAAACCATGCTGCTGCCCAAGATGGGCGCCCACAACGGCCTGACCCTGTACAACATGATCGGCAAGGACTATGACGACCCCGATTGGGAAAAACTGCTGGACCAGCTCACCTTTGATGAGATGGTCACCATGATCGGCGACTCCTTCCACTGGCGTATGCCGGTGGAGTCGGTACAGGCTCCCGGTACCCGTGACGAAAACGGCCCGCAGGGCCTGACCGCATCCCTGATCGGCTCGGACGCTTCCCAGATGGATGCTACCGCCTTTACCTCTGAGGACGTAATGGCCGCCACCTTCAACACTGAGCTGATGTATCAGGTCGGCAATATGATCGGCAACAACTGCCTGGCAGCAGATGTCGTCTGTCTGTACGGCCCCGGCGCCAACACCCACCGCACTCCCTACGGCGGCCGTAACTTTGAGTACTATTCTGAGGACAGTTTCCTCTCCGGCGAGATCGGCGGCGCCGAGGTCCAGGGCATCCAGGACAAGGGCGTGGATGTTGTGATGAAACACTTTGCGCTGAACGATTGTGAGCAGGACCGTCTGGGTCAGGCCGCATGGGTCGGCGAGCAGGCCGCCCGCGAGATCTATCTCAAGGCCTTCCAGAAGCCGCTGGAGGAAGCCGGCGGCAACGGCGTAATGACCGCTTACACCCGCTGGGGCACCATCTGGTCCGGCGGCCACAAGGGCCTGATGACCGGCATCATGCGTGAGGAATGGGGCAACAACGGTATGTCCATCACCGACAATATCCTTGTCACCTACTGCAACGGCGCCGACCTTGTAATGGCAGGCGGCGTGACCACCGCTGACGCAATGCTGCCCTATGTCACCAACCTGCTGCCCAAGTACAAGAACGATGGTGTGATCGTGAATGCTATGCGTGAGGCCTGCCACCATAACCTGTATGCATTGGCAAACTCCTCCGGCATGAACGGTGTGGGCGCAAACACTACCATTGAAAAGGTCACTCCGGCGGTCATTACCATCTGCATGATCCTGGCCTGTGCATCAAGCTTCTTCTTCCTTGTGTTCACCGCTTTGTGGGTCATGGGCAGCCGCAAGCTGCGCAAAACCCCTGAGTACCGCACCTATAAAGACGCCAAAAACGCTTATAAGCAGGCCAAAAAGGTCAAAGCCTGAGTTCTCTGATCCGCTCCCAGAACCGTAAGTGTTCCTACGCAGGGCCTTTTGAAAAGGCCCTGCGTTTTTTATCCAAATTCCCCGGAACGGCCTTTTTCCTATATTTTTCCGCCGGGTATGCTATAATAGTTCCATCGTTTATCGCACTCTTTTTTATCGAGGTACCATACCATGATCATTGCTTACGAAGATCTACTTGCCAAATTCGAACAGATCCTGCTGAGCCGCAAGATCGAGCCGCAGCTGGCACATGCCTGTGCCGAAAACTTTGCCCAGAGCAGTCTGGATGGCATTTACAGCCACGGGGTCAACCGTTTCCCCCGCCTGATCCACTATCTGGACAAGGGTGTTGTAGACGGCAATGCCAAGCCGGAATGTATCGCCTCCCTCGGCGCTCTGGAGCGCTGGGACGGACATCTGGGACTGGGCAATGTCAATGCCCGACTGGCAATGGACCGTGCCTGCACGCTTGCCCACGAGCACGGTATGGGCGTCGTAGCGATCGGCAACACCAACCACTGGATGCGCGGCGGTGCCTACGGCTGGCAGGCAGCAAACAACGGCTGCATTGGCATCTGCTGGACCAACACCACCCCCAATATGCCGGTATGGGGCGGTGTTGAACCAAAGATCGGCAATAACCCCTTCATCATCAGCATCCCCAAGAGCGATGGGCACCACATCGTGCTGGACTGCTCTATGAGCCAGTTCGCTTACGGCCGGATCGAGATGGCGCGTATGAAGGGCGAAACGCTGCCCGTGCCCGGCGGCTTTGATGAAAACGGCAAGCCGACCTGCGACCCCGCTGCCATTGAAAAGACCGGTCGTGTACTGCCCATCGGCTACTGGAAGGGCAGCGGGCTTTCTCTGGTGCTGGACCTGGCCGGTGCTATCCTCTCCGGCGGCAACACCGTTACCGATGTCGGCCGCAAATACACCGATGAAATCGGCTCCACGCAGGTTATGATCGCGCTCGACCCCACCCACCTGCAGACCGCCGCCCTGACCGATGAGATCATCGACCGCGTGCTGGAGGATATCAAGTCCTCTACTCCCACTGAACCCGGCGGCACCATCCGTTACCCCGGTGAGCGGGAACTACAGACCCGGACAGAAAACCTCAAAAACGGTATTCCTGTTCTGGACGAGGTCTGGGCACAGATCGAAGCGTTGTAACTGCTCCTGAAAAGCCATTCGCACCGGTTTGCAGTTCCCTTTTGGCACAAGTGTGCAAAACGGTTTCCTCATTTTGTACATCCCCAGAAAACTCCTCCTTTCTCTGAAGCTGCAAAAAGGCTGCCTGCCGGAACTTCCGGCAGGCAGCCTTTTCCTTGTTTATTCCTCAGTCAACGCAGCAACATCCGCCGCATCCACTACACGCAATCCACGCTCGGCCAGTGCCTTTGCCAGCAGCCCCATCCCGGGGATCTTTTTACCGGTAAAACTGCCGTCGTAGATCTCTTTTACGCCGCAGGTCGGGCTGCGGGACTGTAATACCGCCAGGTCGATCTGTTCCCCTTCCAGCTGTTCCAACGCTTTCGCCACGCCGCTGCGGAACTGTTCGTCAATGTTGTTTCCGTTCTGATCAAAGGCGACGCCCTCCCGCAGCTCCACACAAGGGCGCGGGCAGCCCAGCTCTGCCAGCATCTCCGGGCAAACAGCGATGATCTCTTTATCCCGGACAAACTCCATGACCGCCGGGTTTGCATTGTTCTTGCCGTTGTATTTGCAGTTCTCGCCCAACAGGCAGGCGCTGACCAGTACCTTCATTGTTGCCTCCTGTCAACCCTTCTGCGCACCCTTGTCCAGGATCTTATTGAACCGGGTAAAGAAGATGACCGTTGTTACCGTCGCAGCGATCACATCGCTGACCGGCTCTGCCAAAAACACGCCAAACACCTTGTTCTCCATCAGCATCGGCAGGATAAAAATGAGCGGGATCAACAGGATGATCTTGCGCAGGCAGGCCAGCAGCAGGCTGACCTTTGCCTGACCCAGCGCCATAAAGCTCTGCTGGCAGGCGATCTGAAAGCCGATCGCAAAAATGCCCGCCATGTAAATGCGCATAGCCCAGGTGGTGTATTCCACCAGACTTGCATCCGAAGTAAAAATACCCGCCACCATGCCGGGGACCAGCATCATAGCCAGCCAGAACAAACAGGAATAGCCTGCACAGATCGTAAACTGAAAACGGAACGCCTCCTTGACACGGTCTTTTTTACCCGCACCAAAGTTAAAACTCATCACAGGCTGGCCGCCCTGACAGATGCCGTTCAGCGGCATGGTGCACAGCTGCGAGGCGCTGGTAATGACCGTCATAGCACCCACTGCAAGGTCACCGCCATAACGGGCAAGGCTGGAGCTGAAACTGATAGATAGAAGACTCTCGGTCGCCAGCATAACAAAGGTAGAAATACCAAGAGACAACACCGGAAGGATCACTGCCTTTTCCAGCTTGAGGCAGTCGCGGCGCAGGTGCAGAATCGTCTTGTCACCGGTAAGGAACAACAGGATCCAGACAGCACCCACCGCCTGGCTGAGTACCGTCGCAACGGCCGCACCCTTGACCCCCATGCCAAAGCCAAAAATCAGGATAGGGTCAAGAATGATGTTGATGACCGCACCGATCACCGTGGTGAGCATACTGATCTTGGCAAAGCCCTGCGTGGTGATAAAGGGGTTCATGCCCATTACGATCAGCACGAACACTGTGCCCAAAATATAAATGCGGCTGTAATCCAGCGCATAAGGCAAAGTCGTTTCGCTTGCGCCAAACAACTGCAGCAAGGTCGGCGCCCCCACATAAAACCCGATGGTCAGCACCACCGCAAATATCATCAGCAGTGTAAAACTGTTGGAAACGATCTTCTCCGCAAGCGGCTTATCGCCCTGACCCATCGCAATCGCAGTACGGGGTGCGCCGCCTGCGCCCACCAGCATTGCAAATGCGTTCAAAAGCATCAGGATCGGAGTAAACAGTCCTACACCCGTCAGCGCTGCTGCTCCGATCCCCTCGATGTGGCCAATGTAAATACGGTCCACGATGTTGTACAGCAGGTTGACTACCTGCGCCACGATCGCCGGGATCATCAGCCGAAGCATCAGTTTTTTGACGCTGCCGGCTCCCATGTCCTGTTTTGCCTGTGCCATAGAAGCCCCCCTTTAGTTCAAATTTGAATCATCCTCCTCCGTATTATACACGAACCTCCTAAAAAAGTACAGTCCTTTTTGCTACGCTGCTAAAAACACATTCCTGCCTGCACACCGCAAAAAACGGTTGACGAGAAATCTCTTTTTTGCTATACTATAAAGGCTAAATAGTTCCTGTGGAGCATTACTCAAGTGGTCGTAAGAGGTCGCACTCGAAATCCTGCTGGCAATTCGGAAGCAGATTTCCGATTTTTCTAGGATTCAAGCCACTTTTCGGCTCTCGATTCGCAACGATTTTGGGGGATTCTCTCCTAAAATTCTCTCCAAAGTTTTCCCGGAGGACTCAGCAAACTCCGACAATCAAATATGTGGAGCATTACTCAAG
>CAYXQN010000002.1:0-54050 GCA_964466825.1 uncultured Faecalibacterium sp.
TTGACCTTGATGCCCCACTTGTCGGTGGCTTCGTCCAGAATGGCGGTGATCTTGCCGTTGATGATATCACGGCTGGTCAGGGTGTGATCCAGCTCCATCTCACCGATGATGTTGCGCAGGGTGGTGGCAGACAGGCTCTCGATAGCGGAGATGGGCTGGTTAACACCGTAAGTATAGAGCTTGGCATCCATGACCTGGAAGAACACCACTGTGTCGATCTGCATGGTGACGTTATCGCGGGTGATGACCGGCTGGGGAGGGAAGTCTGCGACCTGCTCCTTCAGGCTGACCTTTTTGGCGATGCGCTCAATAAAGGGGAGCTTAACGTGCAGACCAGCGTTCCAAGTGTCGGAGTAGCTGCCAAGGCGCTCGATGACATACACCTTGGACTGCGGGACGATGACGATGTTGGTGATGACCACCAGCAATACGATGACGATCAGGGCAAGGATCAAAAACAACATAGACATATTCTCCTTTATAAAATAGTATCTCAAGCCTTGCGGCTTTCGGCAGAGATGCGTTCCACCAACAGAAGGGTGCTCTGGATGGAAACGACACGGCAGTGCTCACCAGGAGCAAAAACCTCACCGGGGGTATTGCTGCGGGCGTTCCAGTCAACACCGTCCAGACGGACACGCCCGGCGTTTTCGGCAGTGACTTCGGTCAGAACGACCGCCTCTCTGCCCAGATTGCGGTCCCCGTTGGTCGGGGTGGCGGCCTTGTGCAGGCGCGCGGTCAGAGGCTTGAATGCGATCAGGCAGACGACGCTGACGACTACAAAAATGATGGACTGCACCCGAAAAGACTGGACTGCCAGACAGCTGATCAGAGCAGCGGCAGAACCAATGGCAAACCAGATGGAAGTCATGTTTACGGTAAGCGCCTCCAAAACCAGAAAGCCGATCACTGCGAGCAGCCAAACGAATGGTTCGATATGCATTTGCATTTCCCTCCTTATGAGTCTATTATACGGTATCTACCAGGGGGATGGTCAAGTGCTTTTCACAGGAACGTTGCGCAGCACACGAAGTTTGGAACAAAATGGACTAAAAAAGCTCTCTCTGTCCTTATTGCAAGAACAGAGAGAGCTTTTATCATTTCATATCGTAGTAACTATGGTCGGGGTTGTGTCCGTTTTCTTCTACCACAATGGTAAAGCCCATCGGATTCACCTCGGTGTGTTTGCCGCTGGAAAGCGGTTCCACAATGATGTGCTCCGAACGGTTGACGATGATTTCGGCAGTTTCAAAATCACCAACACGCTGGTAGTGCAGTACACCGCCCTCGGCCCGCAGTACACGCAGTTTGCCGGTCCGGAAGGCTTCACAGCTGTGACGCAGCTGTGCGAGCTGCGCAAGCACCGGACGCAGACGCTCCTCGTGGCTGTCCCAGCAATAGTAGGCACGGTTAAAGGGATCGCGATAGCCTTGCATTCCGATCTCGTCGCCGTAGTACAGGCAGGGAACACCGGGGAGAGTATAGATGATGGCATACGCCATGCGCAGGCGCAGCATACCTTCTTCATATGCTTCGCCAGTCACACTGCGGCCGCTCTGCCACTCCCGGCCACGGCCGTTTGCCGGCTCATCGGCAATGACGGTCAGTGCACGCTCGGTGTCGTGTGTAGACAGGAAGTTGAGCGCCGTATCCATTGCCGGGGCAGGGTAATGTTCGCAGATGGACAGGATCTCGTTTGCGGCCTGTTCAGCGGGCTTACCCTTGATAAAATCCAATACGGCATTCTTAAACGGATAGTTCATCACGCTGTCCAACCCTTTGCCCCGCAGATAGGTGCGGCGCTGGCCGTAGCCAAACTTGGTGGTGGCATCCTCCCACACTTCGCCCAGCAAGAACTTTTCCGGGCTGACCCGTTTGACAGCGACCCGGATCTTTTCAATGAATTCGTCCGGAAGCTCGTCGGCAACATCCAGCCGGAAACCAGCTGCACCACGGCGCAGCCAGGTGTCGATGACACCGCCTTCGCCAGTGATGAACTCTACGAAAGAGGGGGTCTCCTCGTTGACTTCGGGCAGGGTTTCAAATCCCCACCAGCTTCGGTAGCCGCCTTTATAACGGGGAGAGAAGTCGTACCAGCTGCGATACGGAGAGCGTGCATCCCAGTAAGCGCCGCCGTCACCATAGCGCCGCTCCCGATTGAAGTAGTGGCTGTCAGAACCGGTGTGACTGAATACGCCGTCCAGTACGATGCCAATGCCGTATTTCTTTGCTTCGGCACACAGGGTCTCAAAGTCCTCGTTGGTGCCAAGCAGGGGGTCAACATTGAGATAATCGGCAGTGTTGTAGCGGTGGTTGGAGTGTGCTTCAAAGATAGGGTTCAGATAGATAAAGTCTACGCCCATCTCGTGCAGATAAGGCAGTTTATACTGGATGCCTTTGAGGTCGCCGCCAAAATAGTCTTCGTTCAGGTGGCCGCCGGTCTCGTTGGGCTGCCAGAAGGGCTCAGCGTGTTTGTCGGCCTGATACAGCCGGTCGGGGAAGGGCATGGGCTTGTTCTCCACTCCTTCGCAGAAGCGATCGGGGAAGATCTGGTAAAATACCTTGCCCTTGATGCTTTCCGGAGTCTGGAAGTCTGGCTCGTAAACAGTGATCTGCCAACTTTCACCGTCCTGCCAGCTTACCACACCACAGTTGTCCGGCCCACGCACAATGCGCCGGAAATCTGTGTAGAGGTCAAAGTAGTAAAAGTAGAGTCCGGGGTCATTCAGTGTGACCTCGACGGAAAAGTGATTCTGCTGAGGCGTCTGCCCATCAAATTTCATGCGGTAGTGCACCGGTACATCGTACTTGCCCTCTTTTTGCAGGACAAGATGAGGGTCTACATACCCAAGATGTTCTGGAAGGCACAGACAAAGCCGAACACTCTGTCCGGCACGCACAGCACCAAACGGCTGCTTGAAATAAGGGTCGTAGCTATTGAACAGACAAGACAAGAGGGATCGTCCTTTCTCCAAAAAAGCCCCGGAGTGTAAAGCACACCGGGGCTTACGGATTATTAAGAGATTACTTGCTCATGGGAACAGTGGAAGCATACCAGATGTCACGGGCGTAGTCCAGCACGGAACGGTCTGCACTGAAGATACCGCTGTTAGCGATATTCTTCAGACTCATGTGAGCCCACTTCTCACGGTCGGCATACAGTCTCTGCAGGTCAGCCTGTGCACGGCGGTAATCCTTGAAGTCTGCCATGACCATATACGGGTCGCTGGAACGCAGGTTCTCGGTTATCTCGTGGAAGTTTTCGCCATTCCAGCCACGCTCCAGGAAGTTCAGAGCAGAGTTGGCAACGTCGTCACCGGTGATAAAGGCATTGGGGTGATAGCCGGTGCGCTTCAGGTTGTTGACCTCGGGAGTCAGCATACCAAAGATCAGCTCGTTCTCCTTGCCGGCAGCCTCTGCGATCTCAACGTTTGCGCCGTCCAGAGTACCCAGAGTGATAGCACCGTTCAGCATGAACTTCATGTTGCCGGTACCGGAAGCCTCGGTGCCAGCCAGAGAGATCTGCTCGGAAACTTCAGCAGCGGGCATCAGATGCTCGCTCAGAGAGACGCAGTACTCTTCCATGTAGACCAGACGCAGCTTGTCACGCACAGCAGGATCGTTGTTGATCAGATCGCCCAGCTTGCAGATCATGCGGATCATCTGCTTTGCCATATAGTAACCAGGGGCAGCCTTTGCGCCGAAGATATAGGTCTTGGGAACAAAGTCAGCGTTGGGGTTCTCCTTCAGATACAGGTACTGTGCAGCAATGTTCAGAGCGTTCAGGTGCTGACGCTTGTACTCGTGCATACGTTTGACCTGGCAGTCAAAGATGGAGTTGGGGTCGATCACCTGGCCAGTGCTCTTTGCCAGATAGTTGGCAAAATCCTTCTTGTTGGCCAGCTTGATCTCGTTCAGGCGCTTCAGAACGGTCTTATCGTTCTCGAACTTGTTCAGCTTGGTCAGCTCTGCAGCATCGTGCTTGTAGCCCTCGCCGATGGTCTCGTCCAGCAGCTTGCACAGACCGGGGTTGGAAGCCAGCAGCCAGCGGCGGTATGCGATGCCGTTGGTGACGTTCTTGAAGGCCTGAGGCTTGTACAGGTAGTAGTCGTGGAAGACGCTGTCCTTGATGATCTCGCTGTGCAGCTTGGACACGCCGTTGATGCTGTTGGAGGTATAGGCGCAGATGTTGGCCATACGCACCTGATTATCACCGATCAGTGCCATATAGTTGATCTTGCCCTGATCGCCGGGGAAGGCCTCGTTCAGTGCGATGCGTGCACGGCGGTCCATCTCGACAACGATCTGGTAAATACGAGGCAGGGTCATCTTGAAGATGTCCACATTCCACTTTTCCAGAGCTTCAGCCATAACAGTGTGGTTGGTGTAGGAGAACACACGCTGGCAGATGTCAAAAGACTTATCCCAGTCATAGCCGCACTCATCCAGCAGGATGCGCATCATCTCGGGGATGGCCAGAGTGGGATGGGTATCATTCAGCTGGATCGCAACCTTATCGGGCAGATTTTCCAGGGTTGCGTAGGAAGACAGATGATTCTGCACGATATCGCCAATAGAAGCAGCAGACAGGAAGTACTGCTGACGCAGGCGCAGGATCTTGCCCTCAACATGGTTGTCGTTGGGGTACAGGACCTTGGAGATCAGCTCGGCACTGGCGTTCTTGCTCATTGCGGTATTGTAGTTGCCCAGAGAGAAGCTGGACATATCAAAATCCGGAGCCTTAGCCTGCCACAGACGCAACTTGGCAACACCCTTTCCGTCGTAGCCCTGAACATACATGTCAGAGGGGATCGCCATGACACTGTTGTAGTTGGTGTGCTGGATATAGTGGAAACCGTTGTCCCAGTTTTCACGGATCTCGCCGTCAAAGCGGATCTCAACAGCCTGATCGGGGTGGCTCTTCAGCCAGACCTGGCCGCCGGGCAGCCAGTTGTCAGCACGCTCCTGCTGCCAGCCGTCCACGATCTTCTGCTTGAAAATGCCGTACTCGTACAGGATGGAGTAGCCAGTGCCGCAAACGCCGGTAGTGGCCATGCCGTCCAGATAGCAGGCTGCCAGACGGCCCAGGCCGCCGTTGCCCAGACCTGCGTCCGGCTCTTCCTCAAAAATAGTGTCCAGATTGATATCAGCATCTGCCAAAGCCTTCTTGGCTACTTCGTCCAGGCCCAGGTTGAACAGGCTCACCTTCAGGCTGCGGCCCATCAGGAACTCCATGCAGAGATAATATACCTGCTTGGTGCCAGTGCCGACTGCTTTGGACTGGAACTTCTTGTGGTTCTCGCTCATCATCTGGCGGCAGATCAAAGCAAGAGAGCGGTAGATCTGCTGATTGGATGCAACGCTCAGTTCAACGCCGTACTCGCTGGTCAGCTTGTCCTGAAGAATTTTGGAAAATTCTTTCGATGTCATAAACGTACTCCTATCTGCACAAGTGCATGAAATATTGAAACTAGGGGCTAAGTGCGGCGGCTGGCCTTTCCCTCTCCAACCATTGCCACCGACATAACAAAGATATTATAATATGAATGAGCCGTAAATGCAAGGAATCAATGGACTTTTTTCTATAACTGCTATTTTTTTGGCTTTCTTTCTGATAAATATGCTAAAAATTCAAAAAATGCACTTTTTCTTGAGGCTTATTTATATTATAATAGATAGAGCAAAATGTGTTCCGGAAGTGTTTGCAGGGGTAATTCTGCGAGAAATGAACCGGGAAACTTGATCGATCAGAAAAAAGACACTGCCGGGGCGGCATTCATTCGTTTTTTGGATGGAAATGATGCCGGAAACGACCGGAAATACCGGGATGCGGTCAGGCGGTGCAAAGTGAGGATGCAATGGTTAACAAAGTTCGGGTAAATATTGCGGGGACGCCGTATGCGTTTGCAACGACGGACTCGGAAAAATACATTCTGGCACTGGCAAAAAAGCTGGACGATGATATCACAAAGCTTTTGGATGAAAATACGAATCTTTCGGTGACAAAAGCAGCAGTTTTTTGTGCAATGGACTATTTGGATGAATACCGTAAGAGCACAGGAAGTGCAGAGAATATGCGCAGCCAGATCCAGGACTATATTGCAGATGCGGCTCGCGCAAAACTGGCAGAGGATAAGGCAAAAGCTGAAAATGAGGTGCTGCGCAGGGAAGCGGCGGCACTGAGAGAACAGCTTGCAAAGCTGCGCAGCAGGGAACAACGCCGGGAAGAACGCGCAGCACAGGCGGCTGCAACAGAAAACCGGGAATAAGTCATACCTTATATAATGTAAAGGAGAATTATGTCTAAGATCGAGATCCTTGCCCCGGTGGGCAGCGAAGAAATGCTCCGTGCGGCAGTGTTCAGCGGTGCCGATGCGGTATATCTGGGCTTTTCCGGCTTCAATGCCCGCACAGGTGCAGGCAATTTTGATGCCGAGAGTCTCAAGGAAGCTGTGAGCTTTTGCCATGCGCGGGGTGTGGCGGTACATGTTGCGCTGAATACGACTGTTTATGGCACTGAGCTGGCAGCGCTGGAGGCGGCAGTGCGGGCAGTAGCAGCCAGTGGTGCGGATGCAGTCATCTGTCAGGATCTTGCAGTAGCGCAGCTCATTGGCAGGATCGCACCGGATCTTCCTCGCCATGGCTCGACCCAAATGAGCGTTCATACGTTGAATGGTGCACTCAAGCTTAAGGAGCTTGGATTTACCCGTGTGGTTCTTGCCAGAGAGCTGAGTATGCCGGAAGTGGAATATATCACCAGAAACTGTGGTATTGAAACGGAGTGCTTCGTCCATGGAGCACTGTGTATGAGCATGAGCGGCCAGTGCTATATGTCGGCATTTTTGGGTGGACGCAGCGGAAACCGAGGCTCCTGTGCGGGTCCTTGCCGCTTGCCTTTTGAAGCAAATGAACTGCCGGAGGGAAAACCCGGCCGACTGCACCATCTTTCGCTCAAAGACAACTCTGTTATTGACAAACTGGATAAGCTCCAGGCTCTGGGAGTTGCCTCGGCGAAGATCGAAGGCCGCCTGCGTACGCCAGAGTATGTGGCTGCGGCCGTCAGCGCTTGCCTGGCTGGCCGTGAGGGCCGAGCTTATGACCGGGATCTTTTGAAGAACGCTTTCAGCCGTTCGGGCTTTACTTCCGGCTATCTGGACGGAAAAATCGATGGTACGATGTTTGGCGTGCGCAGTGAAGCGGATGCGGAACTGACCAAAAAGACATTGCCGCAGCTCCGTGAGCTGTACCGCCGTGAGCGCTCCCGTGTGCCGGTGCGTATGAAGCTGGAAATCGAAGAAGGCGGTGAGAAGCTTACAGTCATGGATTCTGATGGGAATAAGGCATTTGCTTATGGAGATGCTGAGCCGCAGCCGGCCCGTACTGACCCGACAGAGAGCCTGCGTCGCAGCCTTGCCAAAACAGGTGGAACGCCCTTCGTGGCGGAGGAGATCACGGTTGAAATGGACGAAGGACCGTGGTTCATCCCTGGCAGTGCGGTCAATGAACTGCGCCGTGAAGCGCTGGAAGCTTTGCAGAAAAAACGCGAGGTGATCCGGCCGTGGGCGACGACCGAAAAGACGGTGCCCGAACTTGTTCAGAGGCCGGGCCCGGCTCGTCGTGCGCTGCGTGCCCGGTTTGAAAACTGGGATCAGGTGCCAGAAAGTGCATTGGGCGGTGTGGACTATCTTATCCTGCCCATTGCGCAGGCTGACAAGATCCCTGCAGAATGGCGTGCGAAAACAATTCTGGAGCTGCCCCGTGCGATGTTTGGTGCATTGGAAAAAGATACGGCTCGCCGGATCGAAGCAACACAGGATAAGGACTTTGCTGGCTATGAGGCAAGCAATATCGCACATTTGCAGCTGTGTCGTGGACTGCCAATGACGGGCGGTTTTGGTCTGAACATCACCAACCAGTTGTCTGCACAGTTCTATGCGGATCAGGGCCTGAATTCTATGCTGGTGCTGCCGGAAGTGAAAGATACGGACATTGCCACGATCGCACCGATGCATGGAGCAGAAAAGATCCCTACGGGAGCGATCATCTATGGCCACATGCCGCTGATGCTGACCCGTGCATGCCCGTTGCAGAACATCCACGACTGTGCACACTGCGACAAAAGCGGTGAACTGACCGACCGTAAGGCAAAAAAATTCCCGGTAAGGTGTGGTATGGGGGTGCGCACGATCTATAACCCGGTACCTATTTATATGGGAGATAAGCCGGGTGCGCTGGCAGTGGACTACGGCGTGGCGTATTTTACACTGGAAACGAAGGAGCAGGCAGCGGAGATCCTGAACATGATCCGCAGTCGCGCACCGTTTGAGGGTGATTTTACCCGTGGACTGTACTTTAAGGGTACCAATTAAAAAGAACAATGAGGTATGAATGATATGGAACCGATCACTGTAAAATATAAAGTGCTGGATCAGCGGGCTCAGGTGCCTGCCTACGCAACTGCAGGCTCTGCAGCGGCAGACCTGTGTGCGGTGCTGGATGCTCCGCTTACTTTGGAGCCGCTTCAGCGTGCGCTGATCCCTACGGGTCTGGCGATTGAGCTGCCCGGTGCACATAGCGTAGCGCTGGTATATGCCCGCAGCGGTCTGTCTATCAAACATGGCGTTTGCATGGCAAACGGTGTGGGTGTGATCGACAGTGATTACCGTGGTGAGCTCAAGGTTCCTATGGTCAACCTGGGTAAGGAAGCTTATACCATTCAGCCGGGTGAACGTGTGGCGCAACTGTGCATTGCGCCGGTATATACAGCCGCCTTCGTTCCTGCAGACGAGCTGGGGGATACCCAGCGCGGTGCAGGCGGCTTTGGCTCTACCGGAAAGTGAGGCAGCAGATGGAACTGATCCTGGCCTCCGGCAGCCCGCGCCGCAAAGAGCTGCTCTCACTCTACACGACCGATTTTACGGTCTGCATCAGTGACTTTGATGAGGATGCCGTGCAGGCAGACACTCCGGCAGAGTTGGTGGAAAAGCTCGCCTGCGGCAAGTGTCTTTCGGTCGCGACAGAGCATCTGGGAGCTGTAGTCATTGGCTGTGATACGGTGGTGGATGTTAATGGCGAGGTTTTTGGCAAACCAAAGGATAGGGAAGATGCCAAGCGAATGCTGAGGGCATTGTCTGGCTCAACTCATGCAGTGCATACGGGTGTGTGTGTCTCGGATGGCAGCAGGACGGAAAGCTTCGTGGACAGCTGCAAGGTGACGTTTTTTCCAATGAGCGAAGACGAAATCGAATACTATATCGCTACTGAGGAACCGTACGATAAGGCAGGCGCTTATGCGATCCAGGGACGTGCTGCCCTTTGGCTGGACAGGATCGAGGGAGATTATTATACGATCATGGGGCTGCCGGTCAGCCGGATTGTGCGGTTGCTGGAGCATTTTCGGCGCTGAAAATTGAAAAATTGAAAAAAACTTGCCGAAATGCTTGTGAAATCGGCGGCACAGGGCTATAATATAAGCGTGTTATTCTGCGCAGAGCGGCAGAAATGCTGCCGGCCGTTAGGGATAGATTTTTCTGAAGGAGAGGCTTTTTACAATGGGTTTGTTTTCGAAGGATGTTGGCATTGACCTGGGCACTGCCAATACACTGGTTTATATGAAGGGAAAGGGCATTCTGATGCGCGAGCCGTCTGTGGTAGCGGTTGATACCAAGTCGGATGAAGTGCGCTGTGTGGGTGCTGAGGCAAAGGCGGTTATCGGTCGTACTCCTGGCAGTATCGTGGCTGTCCGTCCTCTGAAGGATGGCGTGATCGCTGACTTTGACATTACGGCTAATATGCTGGAGAACTTCCTCAAAAAGGCCTGTGGCAATAGCATGTTCTCTCGTCCGCGCGTGGTCATCTGCATTCCCTCTGGTGTTACTGAGGTGGAGCGCCGTGCTGTGCGCGAGGCTACTCTGAAGGCGGGTGCTCGTCAGGTTTCTGTTATCGAGGAGCCGATGGCAGCAGCCATCGGTGCGGGTCTGCCCATCAGCGAGCCTACCGGCAGCATGATCGTGGACATCGGCGGTGGTACAGCAGAGATCGCGGTGATTTCTCTGGGCGGTATCGTTGCTTCCCGCAGTGTCCGTATGGCTGGTGATATGTTCGATCAGGCGATCATTGCCTTTATCAAGCGTAAGTACAACCTGCTCATCGGTGAGCGTACTGCAGAGCAGATCAAGATCGAGATCGGTTCTGCGTATGTGCTGGAAGAAGAGATGACGATGGAGATCAAGGGCCGCAATCTGGTGGATGGTCTGCCCAAGAATATCATCGTTCACTCGGAGGATGTGCGTGAAGCTCTGCTGGAGTGTCTGGTTAAGATCACCAGTGCGATCAAGGAGACCCTGGAGCGCACTCCCCCGGAGCTGAGTGCGGATATCATTGACCGTGGTATTACCCTGACGGGCGGTGGTGCCCTGCTGCGCGGCCTGGATCAGCTGATCCAGAGCGAGACCGGCATTGATGTACACATTGCGGAGGATCCCCTGGACTGCGTGGCAAAGGGTGCCGGTGCGGTTTTGGATCATGTGGATGTGCTGCACGACGTATTGGATACCGACGGCAGCCATATGTAAGCGGTACGAAGCACATTTTGCGGAAAGTCTTTGACGTTTTATACCTGCGTTATTTTCCGCTGCAAAATGATTCCTTGCGCGGATGGCTCAGCTGTCTGCGCATTTTTTATTTACGATCGCTTTTTGGGCTGCAGTTACAGCCGGGCAGGAGGATACCCCTTTGAAGGATTTTTTTGAAACATGGAAATTTAGAATACTGATCGGCATTGCAGCTTTTTTGGTGGGCATTATGGCCTACGCAGGTGCAAATGGGCGGCTGACAGCAGCTCCGCAGGAGATCTTGAGTGTACTGCTGACTCCATTTCAGCAAATAGCATCGGTAGTTACCGGCGGTGCAGCATCTGTATGGGAAAAGTATACCAATATTGATGCGGTTATGGCACAAAATGAACAGTTGGAAACTGAAAATGCGGAGCTGCGTCAGAAAATGGTGGATTATGACCGTTTGAAAGCAGAAAATGAAGCATACAAGGCTTTGGCTCGTATTCAGGATACCAACAAGGAACGAAGCTATGTGTCCGGTTTTGTCATTGGCAGGGATCCGCTGGATGAGTTCTGGGGGTTTACACTGGACAAAGGAACTTCCGATGGCGTGACGGTAAACGATACTGTTATCAGCGACAGGGGATATCTGCTGGGGATGGTAGTAGAGGCGGATACGACCAGCTGCAAGGTGATGACCATTCTGCATCCCAGCTTTAATGCAGCAGGTGTGGTATCCCGTACACGGGAAAATGGCATTATCAACGGGAGCTCGGAATATGCTGCAGAAGGCCTTTGCGCATTGACCAATCTGGACCGTGGTACCGAGGCAAAGGTGGGGGATCAGGTCATCACAACGGGCCTGGGCGGTGTGTTCCCGCCGGATGTTCTGGTAGGTACGGTCTGCCAGATGGTGCCGGAAGTTAGCGGTAAATCGACCATTGCGGTGATCGAGCCGGGCGCTGATCCCCGTACGGTAAAGCATGTCTTTATTATCACAGACTACTGAGGAGGCGCTTTTGAAATGGAATCGAGACATAAGCGCAGCCGGAGTCAGCTCCTGAAGTGGTTTTGCTATGTGTTGGCGTTGTTTGTGTGTGCTGCGCTGCAAACGACGCCCGGTTTGCTGCAGCTTGGTGCGGCTAAGCCGCTGCTCATTCTGCCGTTTTGTCTGGCGGTTGCTGTGTTTGAGGGTGAATTTGAAGGCGCATTGTTCGGGACGGTTGGTGGTCTGTTGTGGGACTATACGGCAGGCCGTACAGTAGGTATGCTGGCGCTGGAACTTCTGCTTATCTGCTTTGCAGTTTCGGTGCTGGTGCAGCTTTATCTGCAGTGTGCGGTGACCAACTTTGCAGCGATCAGCACTGCGGCGGTGATGCTGGTGCTTACGATGGATTGGCTGTTTTTCTATTATATGCCGGGATACTACGGCGCAGCGGAACGGTATCTGTTGTTCGTTCTGCCCTCGGCAGCGCTGTCTGTTCTGCCGGCAGTGCTGGTTTTTCTGCTGGTGCAGCATATCCACGAAAAATACAAGATCGGCAATGGCGTAGTCTGAGCCGTAAAAGGAGATATGGATGAACCAAAACGAACGGAAGATCGTGGTGCGCCGGATGCTGCTGTTGATCGCAGTGGCCTGCCTTGTAATGGGAATATGTGCTCTCCGGTTGATTTTTTTGCAGCTGGTCAATGGGGACGAGTTCAAGGCGAAAGCGGATAATACGACGGACTATAAGTTTACTGTCACAGCTGCCAGAGGCGACATTGTGGATAATCTGGGCAAACGCATTGCTACCAGCACCACGGGCTATAATGTTGTGCTTAACAAGTTGCTGATGGGGGGCCAGGATGTGGATGCCCTGCTTCAGACCCTGGTAGAGATGTTCCGCCAGAACGAGGAGCAGTGGACTGATACGTTGCTGATCAGTCAGGCGGATGCAGAGGGCAACTATGTGTTTACCGATGATGATACCAGTAGTTCGGACCAGAAAACACTGGCAGATATGAAGGATACCTTGGGTCTGCAGCAGTATGCCACAGCCAATGAGGTTATGGAAATGCTGGTGGAAAAAAATCATCTGGAGAACTTTTCGTTGGAATGGCAGCGTGTGCTTGCGGGGATCCATTACGAGATGGAGCGGCAGGCTTTTTCCAATGTGAACAACTTTGTTATGGCGGAGAATGTCAGCGATCTGACCGTGGCTACCATCAAGGAAAACAGCTTGTCTCTGCCAGGTGTGGAGATCGTACAGACCAGTACGCGCAGTTACGACCAGAGCACCATTGTTCCTGCGGTGCTGGGCCGTGTGGGCAAGATCACAGCAGAGCGCTGGAAGGTCAAGGATGAAAATGGTCAGGTGACTTATCCCTTGCGGGAAAAAGGTTACAATATGAACGATCTGATCGGAATTTCGGGTCTGGAGTCTGTCTATGAGGATGAACTGCGTGGTAAGGATGGTGTGCAGACCATTACCCGTAACTCTGCAGGTGTGATCGTGGACACGCAGCTGACGACCATTCCGGAGCCGGGGCATACAGTACAGTTGACGATCAACAGTGATTTTCAGCGTGCTGTGGACGAAGCGCTGGCCGCAAATATCGAGTGGATCAATAACACGTTTGAAATGCACGGCAAAGATGCAGATGCAGGGGCGGTTGTCGTGTTAGATGTAAAGAATGGCGGTGTTCTGGCGGCATCCAACTACCCGAGCTTTGATCAGAATCTGTATGCTACGCAGTATGGTGAATATAGCAAGGACCCGGCATTGCCCCTTTATAACCGCTCGCTGTTGGGTCTTTATACGCCGGGTTCCACCTTTAAGCCGGCGGTTGCGGTCGCAGGCCTGAATACCGGCACCATTGATCCGGCCTCTACCGTGACCTGTACGGGTACCTACACCTATTATCAGGGATATCATCCCCGCTGCAGTACCGTCAGTACGCACCGGGGCAGGGTCAATGTCATCGATGCCATCAAGTACAGCTGTAATATTTTCTTTTATGATGTGGGCCGTCGGCTTACCAGCGATGTTTATGATTCGTTTGCGCTGAAACTTGGTCTGGGTCAACGTACCGGTGTAGAAGTCAGCGAGGCATCTGGCAGACTGACCCGCAAGACCGACTCCAACTACACAGCGTCGCTGGATATTCAGGCTGCGATCGGTCAGGGCAATACGGTGGTCACGCCGGTGCAGCTGGCTACCTATGCAGCAACGCTGGCGAACAATGGAGTGCGCTATCGGACTCATTTTGTCAAAGCGATCCTGGACACGAACACGGGAGAGGTCATCAGTGAGACGCAGCCGGAAATCATGGATGTTATTGAAGATACCGGCAATACCTTTGAGACAGTGCGTAAGGGTATGATGCAGATGGCAACGACCAATAGCTATCTGGCGCGTTATCCTTATACCATTGCGGCCAAAACAGGTTCGCCGCAGCGCAGCGAGACCTATCAGTCGGGCAGCAGCAGAAAGCCCTATACCAACACGATGCTCATTGCATATGTGCCGGCAGAGGACCCGGAGATCGCCATCAGCGTTGTGATCGAATATGGTGGCGGTGGTTCTCGTGCCAGTAAGCTGGTGACTGAGATCTGCGATGCATACTTTGCAATGAAGGACGGTACGTTGAATGTTGAGCCGGAGACAGAGGCTGCAGTGGACGCAGATGCGGCAGCATAAAGTGTATGCAGCTGCTAAAAGAAAAATTTTGTAAAAAATTCGGCTACTATGTCTAAAAAACAGTTGTAAAAGAATCTTTTTTATGGTATCATCTATAATAAAGATTTGTATACATTGCGTGGACGGAGGAGAGGTTACGGATGACGATCGCGGTGATTGCACACGACTCCAAAAAGGAGCTGATGGTTCAGTTTTGTACGGCATATTGTCGCATCCTGAGCCAGCATAAGCTGGTGGCTACTGGTACAACAGGAAAACTGATCGCTGAAGCGACCGGTTTGCAGGTGCAACGCTTTTTGGCAGGCATTCAGGGCGGTGACCAGCAGATCGCATCCCGTATTGCATGCAATGAGATCGACCTGCTCCTGTTCTTCCGTGATCCCATCAATGCAAAGCCCAGCGAGCCGAACGAGATGACCTTGCTGCGTTTGTGCGATGTGCACAATATCCCGATGGCAACCAACATCGCGACAGCTGAGGTATTGATCCACGGCCTGGAGCGTGGTGACCTTGACTGGCGTGATATTGTACATCCGCAGAACAGCTGATTTGAACATAAAACAAAGGACCGTTGCATCAATTGGTGCAGCGGTCCTTTTTCTTGACAATAAACAGGGGATGGATGTTGGCCTTACAGCTTGAAATCCTGTGCCATTTCCTGAACATCTTCGGTGCTGAACTCGCCCAGTGGTAAAATCAATCTTGCCAGAGTCTGCTGTGGCAGAGCGGTAAGCAGGTTGCTTTCGCTGCAGGCAGAGTCGGCAGCAGGGCAGACATGATTCACACCGTCGGCGTCAAGCTCAATGCGAGCAAAATGTGCAGTGGCGATATACTGGATGCCCAATTTGTCAGCAGCTGTAAGCAAAGCGGCAAACAGAGGTGTGTTGCCGCAGCCAAGTGCTTCGTCTGGCTGTTCAGCCAATGCCTCAGCGTTCAGGATGATACACTCGATGCCAAGTGCTTCTGCGGCCTGCTTTGCGTCCAGAGATTCGGACTCCTGCTGAGCAGACAGACGCACCGCAGCGCCTGCTACAGCAAACCCTTGCTGCTGTAAAATGCGCACAGCTACGCCGGAACGCTGTGTTCCGTCCATCCACATCAGGACCTTGTCCTGGCTTTCGTAGGTGTCAAACCCGTTGCCGGGCAGAAAAATATCGCTCATACTCCTTGCCTCCCGCCGTATGCTTTGCTTTGTGCAACTGCAAGCTGATCGCAGCGCTCGTTTTCCGGGTGTCCGGCATGACCCTTGACCCAGATGTAGGTGATCTTGTGCCTGGCCTCCTGCTCCAGTGCCTGTGCCCAGAGATCCGGGTTCAGTGCAGGGGAACCATCGGACTTTTTCCAGCCGCGGCGTTTCCAACCTTTTGCCCAGCCCTTTTCCAGCCCGTTGATCACATACTGGCTGTCGGAACAAAGGCGCACTTCACAAGGCTCTTTTAACTGCCGCAGTGCTTCGATAAAGGCAGTCAGTTCCATGCGGTTGTTGGTGGTAGACGCATCGCCGCCGCTCAGCTCTTTTTCGTAGACCTTGCCGTTAAAGCGGTAACGCAGCACAGCGCCCCAGCCGCCGGGGCCGGGATTGCCACTGCAGGCACCATCGGTGTAAACTTCGACCTGTTTCATGCGGTTCTCCTCAAAATGCCAAAAATCTAGATGTCTCTATTTAGCGCTATTTTGGCCGTCTTGTCAAGTATAAATGTATAATAGGCATGCAACCTGCCAAACCTTGGAATTGACAAAAGCGCCGGGAAATACTATACTTGTGCTAACAAAATGCGTATAGGGGCACACAAGGGTGTGCTCACAGGTTCCAGCGGAAAGGCCACGGTCGCATTGAACAAATGGACTCTCCTGGCAGACAGTTTTCCTGCGGAACAAGCAGTGGTGTAACACACTGATGGAATAGTTCTATACGATGCATCCACCGGAAGCCGATGCGTATCAGGTGCTTCCCCATGCATCATACAGTCGGGTCAGACAGGCTCGGCTGTGCGTTGCGATTTTTTTGGAGGTCATTATGGCTCAAATGAACGAAAATCCCCGTGCGGCAGCTGGAAACACTGCAGATAATGGCGAAAAGCGCTCTCGTCCGTCCCGCCGTCCCTATTATAATCGTCGGCCCCGCCGTCCGCAGCAGCCCAAAGAGGCGGCTACACCCATCCATCTGTATCCGCTGGGCGGTTTGGGTGAGGTTGGCAAAAATATGACAGTCTACGAGTGTAATGGCGACATGATCATTGTAGACTGTGGCCTGGTCTTCCCGGACAGTGAGATGTACGGTGTAGATATGGTCATCCCGGATTTTACCTTTGTAGTGCAGAACAAGGATAAGATCCGTGGTCTGCTGATCACACATGGCCATGAGGATCATATCGGCAGCATTCCATATCTGCTGCAGAAATTTGATGTGCCTATTTATGGCACCCGCCTGACCTGCGGTCTGATCCGCAATAAGCTGGAGGAGTTTGGTCTGGCGGGCAAGACCAAGTTTGTGGAGGTCACCCCCCGTCAGAAGGTCAAGCTGGGATGCTTTACGGTAGAACCGATCCATGTCAACCATTCTATCCCGGATGCAGTGGCTTTTGCAATCGACAGCCCGGCGGGAACGATCATTCAAACCGGTGACTTTAAAATCGACTATACGCCGCTGGCTTGCGGTCCTACAGATCTGTCTACGCTGTCGGAATATGGCCGGCGCGGTGTTTTGGCATTGCTGAGTGACTCTACTAATTCGGAGCGTGCCGGTTTTACGGCCACGGAGCAAAAGGTGGCGGCTGGTGTACGAAATCTGTTTGCACGCGCCCGTAATAAGCGTATCATTATTGCGACGTTTGCCTCCAACATCTACCGTGTACAGCAGATCATTGATTTGGCAGTAGAGGATGGCCGTAAGGTTGCCTTTAGCGGCCGCAGTATGGTCAATAATACAGCAATGGCGCAGGAATTGGGCTATATGCACATTCCGGAGGGGACCCTGATCGGCGTGGATGAGCTGAACAAGTATCCGCCGGAACAGGTCGTCCTGATCACCACCGGCAGTCAGGGAGAGCCGTTGAGTGCACTGAGCCGAATGGCCTCCTGCAGCCATCGCCAGGTACGGGTGGGCCCGGGGGACTTTATCATCATCTCGGCAAATCCGATTCCGGGCAATGAAAAGAGCGTGACCAAAATCGTCAATGGTCTGCTGCTGTTGGGTGCAGAGGTCATCTACGAGAGTATGTACGATGTTCATGTTTCGGGCCATGCCTGCCAGGAAGAACAGAAGCTGATGCTCACTCTGACCAAACCCAAGTATTTCCTGCCGGTACACGGCGAATATAAGCAGCTTAAAAAGCACGCCTTGACAGCGGCCAGCCTTGGCATCCCCACCAGCAATATCCTGATCGCTGAAAATGGTTCCAACGTGATCCTTTCTCAGGATGAGATCAAGCTGGGCGAGCCTGTGACAGCAGGTGCTGTTATGGTGGACGGCCTTGGCGTGGGCGATGTGGGCAATGTGGTCCTGCGTGATCGTAAGCATCTGTCGGAAGATGGCTTGGTCATCATTGTTGCAACTGTGGACAGCCAAACCGGCAAGGTGCTGGCGGGCCCTGATCTGGTCAGCCGCGGCTTTGTCTATGTGCGTGAGAACGAAGGTTTGATGGACGGCGCACAGAATGTTGTTGAAAATGCGCTGGATCGCTGTGTGGAAGAACATGTGCGGGATTGGAACAGCGTTAAGACCCGTGTACGCGAGGCACTGAGCAGCTATATCTATCGTCGTACCAAGCGCAGCCCGATGATCCTTCCGATTTTGATGGAAGTTTGATCCGGGAATGACTGCCCTGCAAAGAGCAGAGGCAGAGCAGGAGGGAAGAAAGCCGATGAAACAAAAGCCGAGATGGTCTTTGGAGATGCTGACAGCGGGGCTTGCAGTCCTGTGTACGATCCTGACATTGGTGCTGTTGATCGATCGTCCGCAGATGTGGTATCCACTGCTGATCCTTGTGGTACTGTGGTGGATCGGCATGGTGTTGTTTCGCTATCAGCTGCGCCGCTGGATCAACCGCTGGATGAGCGGTGTCGGTTTTGAAAATTCAAAAACGCAGTTCAGCCTGGAGCCGCTGTCACAGCCGGCGGCACTGCTTTCCGGCGAAACGGTGCTGTGGTATAATGCGCAATTTCGCAGCAGACTGCTGAATGGAACGGATCTTTTGGTCAGCCGGGTGCAAAAAGTGCTGCCTGGTCTGGATCTGCAGCAGTGCCGCACACGGGAAGGTCAGATCATGACTCTTGCCGACGGCATTTGGAGCGTGCACAGCTCTACGGTGCCAGGCAACGCAGAAAGCATGACCCTGCTGGTCCTCAACGAGGAGACGGCACTGCGTCATGTGGAGGCAGAGTACAAAGCCAGCCGGCCGGGTTATCTGGTATTTCTGGTGGATGGTTACGATGATGTGTTCAGTGATATGCTGGACAGCGAACGTGCCCGTCTGCTGGAGGGCATCAACCGTACACTGGAGGATATGATCGCCCGCGGCAGTGGTTTTTTACGCCGGGTCGCCAGTGGCCGTTATATTGCAGTGGTAGAAGAACGTCAGCTGGAGCAGTTTGCAAAAAAAGGCTATGATGTGCTGGATAAGATCCGTGCGCTGGATCCAAGTGTGAATCTGTCCATTTCCATTGGTATCGGCCGTGGCGCTAAGACTTTGCGCGAGGCACAGGATATGGCGGTGCAAGCGCTGGATATGGCGCAAGGTCGTGGTGGAGATCAGGCGGCGGAGATGACGCCGGACGGATTTACATTTTACGGCGGTGTGAGCCATGGCGTAGAAAAGCGCAGCAAAGTACGCAGCCGCATTGTGGCCGATCAGCTGGTCAAGCTGATCAAGGAAGCGGATCATGTGGTCATTATGGGCCATCGTATGAGCGATCTGGATGCGATAGGCGCAGCGGAAGGCGTTCTGCGTATTTGCAAGATCTGCGATGTCCCGGCAGTTATTGCCGTGCGCCGGGATGCTACCCTGGCAGGGACATTGATCGACGCACTGATCCATGCAGGACAGAAGGATGATTTTATTGATCCCAAAGATGCGCTGCCTATCATCTCCAAGCATACGCTGTGTGTGGTGGTGGATACATATCAGGTGGGCCTGGTAGAAAGCAAGGAGATCCTGGAAAAATGCGGAAAAGTGGCGGTCATTGACCATCACCGCAAAGGCGTGGGATACATCCTCAACCCGGCGTTGGTGTGCCACGAGCCGTATTCTTCGTCCACGAGCGAGCTGGTAACAGAGCTTTTGCAGTATGTTGGTGAGCGGAACGATAAACCCAATCGTATTGAAGCAGAGGGTCTGTTGGCTGGCATTATGCTGGATACACAGGATTTTACCCTGCACACGGGTGTCCGAACCTTTGAAGCTGCAGCTGCGCTGCGGCGTTATGGTGCAGAGACTGAGCGAGTGCGTCAGCTCTTTGATGTGACCATGGTAGAGTACAATGCCAAGGCGGCATTGGTCGAAGCTGCATCAATGTACAAAAACTGCGCGATCTCCATTGGCGCAGAGATGCCGCCGGAGGCCAGGGTCGCAGTGGCACAGGCTGCCAATGACCTGCTGAGGATCCAAAACGTGGATGCAAGCTTTGTGGCAGTACAGGTAGGCAATGGTGTCAATGTGTCGGCCCGTAGTCTGGGTGCAGTAAATGTGCAGATCATCATGGAGTCCTTGGGCGGCGGCGGTCACCAGACAATGGCGGCGGCACAGCTTAAGCATATCACCCCGGAAGCGGCAAGGTCTCGGATCGAAAGGGCGATAGACCGGTACTGGGCATCGCAGAAAAAGAGTGGTACAGAAGAAGTATGACAGAGGGAATAACAATGAAACAGTATGATTATCTGATCGTAGGTGCAGGCTTGTTTGGTGCAGTGTTTGCACAGGAAGCAAAAAAGGCAGGCAAACGCTGCCTGGTCATCGATAAGCGTGATCACATTGCTGGCAACATCTACACTGAGCAGGTGGAAGGCATCAACGTTCATCGCTATGGCGCACATATCTTCCACACCAACAACAAGGCTGTGTGGCAGTATGTGAGCCAGTTTGCGGAGTTCAACCGCTATACCAACAGCCCTGTGGCAAACTATCACGGCGAGATCTACAATCTGCCCTTTAACATGAATACCTTTAACAAGATGTGGGGCGTTGTCACTCCTGCTCAGGCAAAGGAAAAAATCGAGCAGCAGCGTGCAGAAGCGGGTATCACAGATCCGCAGAATCTGGAAGAACAGGCAATCAGTCTGGTCGGTACGGATATTTATGAAAAGCTGGTCAAGGGCTATACGGGCAAGCAGTGGGGCCGCCCCTGCACAGAGCTTCCGGCGTTTATTATCAAGCGTCTCCCGGTACGATTTACTTATGATGATAACTATTTTAATGCACTGTACCAGGGAATTCCGAATGGCGGTTATACTGCCATGGTGGAAAAGATGCTGGATGGCACGGAAGTGCGCCTGAACGTTGATTATCTGGAAAACAAGGCTGATTTGGACGCACTGGCTGAAAAGGTCGTCTATACCGGTCCGGTAGATGCCTACTTTGATTATAAGCTGGGTGCTCTGCAGTACCGCAGCGTCCGTTTTGAGACTGAAGTGCTGGATACGGATAACTATCAGGGCAATGCCGTGGTCAATTATACCGATGCGGAAACTCCGTTCACCCGTATTATTGAGCACAAGCACTTTGAGTTTGGTACCCAGCCCAAGACTGTCATCAGCCGTGAGTACAGTGCCGAATGGAAAAAGGGCGATGAACCGTATTATCCGGTCAATGATGATAAAAATGGTGCTTTGTATGCCGAGTACAAAAAGCTGGCTGATGCACAGCCTGGCGTGATTTTTGGTGGCCGTCTGGGTGAGTACAAGTACTACGATATGGATAAGGTCATTGAAGTGGCACTGGATGTTGCAGCAAAAGAGCTGGCATAAAATAGTTCGTTCCATTTGGATTTTGATATGAGACTGCAGCCCCCTCTTGCCGAAAGAGGGGGAATGCGGTATACTAGAGATATAAGAACGGCACCGGTCTTCCGGTGAAAAGTGAGGGATAACCATGAAAGTGATTTTGAAGCAGGATATTAAGGGCATTGGCAAAAAGGACGAGATCCATGAGGTCTCTGATGGCTACGCTCGCAATTATCTGTTCCCCCGTAAGCTGGCTGCTGTAGCAGATGCCAGCGCAATGAATGTGGCACGCAGCAAGGAGGCTGCTGCCGATTTCCATGAGGCTGAAAATGTTGCCGCTGCACAGGCACTGGCAGCTAAGATCAACGACAAGACGGTCGTGATCAAGGCAAAGGGCGGCGCTTCCGGCCGTCTGCACGGCAAGGTGACCGGCAAGGAAGTTGCTGAGGCACTGTCCAAGCTGGCTGACGCTCCCATCGACAAGAAGAAGATCGAGCTGGAGACCCGTGACATTAAGGATGCCGGTGTGTTCAACGGCAAGGTGCGCCTGTATGTTGGCGTGGTTGCTACCTTCAAGGTCCAGGTGGAAGTGGAGCAGGCATAAGCCAAGTATTCTCTGCGCCCCCTCAAAGCAGGGGGCGCTTTTTGGCTTTTCCGGGAGGTACTATAATGAAGGAGAATCCCAGTCGTTTTTTGTCTGACGCACTGAAAAGTATGTTGCTCACGGCGTTTCTGGTTACGATTGGCTGGTATTTTCTGCATGGGATACCGTTGATCGGTCTGCCAAAAGTGGAGGAAGTGCAGAGTGTCACGATAATTTGTGAGGACGGTGAGAGCCAGGCCGTTGCAGATGCAGAAGATGTGGATCTAATGGTCACGGCGGCCAATATGCTCAACTACCATTTTGGGATACCAGAAGAAGAACCGTCAAAGCTGACCGTCATTTATCATTTGAGGAACAGTGGAAGCATTGTGGTCCAGGCTGGGGAGACTACCGTGTGGTGGAAAGGCAAAGCACATCCTTTGAAACAGAAAAGGGTGTTTTACAACGTAGTACAGGGCCTGTTTTTTAACGAAGAAAAAATCAGAACGGAAGGGTGAGCACCATGCCGAATGAACGACGTTATTCCAATGAGCTGAATCTTGAAAGTGTGGGCATCAATCTGCCGTACAATATGCAGGCAGAGCAGAGCGTTTTGGGTGCAGTGCTGCTCAAACCAGATACCCTGACCGAGTTGGTGGAGATCATCCGGCCGGAAATGTTCTATACGCGTCAGAATGCTCAGATTTATTCCGAGATGCTGCGGTTGTTTACAGGGGACCAGACCATCGACTTTGTCACCCTGCTGGATGCGGTCATCTCGGATGGCGTCTTTGCCAGCGCAGATGAAGCAAAGGTGTATCTGACTGGTCTTGCAGAGACCGTGCCGAGTATTTCTAATGTCAAGGCGTATGCAAAGATCGTACAGGAAAAGTATCTGATGCGGCAGCTGATGAATGTTGCAAAGGATATTTTGCAGGATGCCGGGGATGAACCGGATGCGGATCTTTTGCTGGAGAGCGCTGAACAACGTATTTACGAGATCCGTTCTGGTCGGGATTCCAGTGCGCTGACTCCGCTTTCGTCAAGCATGGTGGAAACGCTGACCAATCTGCAGAAAATCAGCGGCCCGGATGCGGAAAAATACAAGGGAATTCCTACTGGATTCCGCCTGCTGGATACGGTGCTTACTGGCATGGGCCGTGGCGACCTTATCATTTTGGCAGCACGTCCAGGTATGGGCAAGACAAGTTTTGCGCTGAACATTGCGACCCGTGTGGCAATGCAGCAAAAGGTCCCGGTGGCCATCTTCAGTCTGGAAATGACCAAAGAACAGCTGACAAACCGTATCCTTTCGGCAGAAGCAGGTATTGACAGCCATGCTTTCCGTACAGGTGCACTGCGGGCAGAAGACTGGGAGTACCTGGCGCTTGCCACAGAAAAACTGCACGATGCTCCGATCTATATGGATGACACTTCCGGTATTACCATTGCGGAGATGAAGGCAAAGATCCGGCGTGTCAATCAGGATCCGAGCCGCCCGAATGTGGGGCTGATCGTGATCGACTACCTGCAGTTGATGACCAGCGGCCAGCGCAGTGAGAACCGTGTGCAGGAGATCAGCTCTATTACCCGAAATCTGAAGATCATGGCAAAAGAGCTCAACCTACCGATCATTGCACTGAGCCAGCTTTCCCGTGCGGTGGAAAAGCAGGGTGCAAACTCCAGCCATCGGCCGCAGCTTTCGGACCTGCGTGACTCTGGTTCTATTGAGCAGGACGCAGACTGTGTTTTGTTCTTGTACCGTGATTCTTATTATGCCAGCCAGAATCCGGATGGTGCAGATGTGGATACCAATACGGCGGAGTGTATCGTGGCTAAAAACCGCCATGGCGAAACAAGCACGGTGCCGCTGGGCTGGGATGGCGCTCACACTCGTTTTATGGATGTGGACTTTAAGCGTTGATGAACAGACAGGATATCCTTGCGCTTGTGCGCGATTATTGTAAAAAGGAACAGCTTTTGAAACCTGGAATGCCGCAGCGGCTGGCGGCAGCGGTATCGGGCGGTGCAGATAGTATGGCGTTGCTGCTGCTGTTGCGGGAGCTTCAGCCGGAGTTTGACTATGAATTGTTGGTCTGCCATGTCAACCATGGTCTGCGTGGTGCGGCTGCTGACCGGGATGAGGAGTTTGTCCGGCAGATCTGCGCAGTATGGAATGTTCCGCTGCGGGTGTTCCATGCCCATGAGATGGAAGCGTTTGTAGGTAAACCACCGGCTCAGGCAGGGGAAGAATGGGCACGGCGCCTGCGGTATGCGTGTTTTGAACAGCTGCTGCAGGAGGGGATAGATGCCATTGCAACGGCCCATACTGAGAATGATCAGGCAGAAACGCTGCTTTTCCGTTTGGCGCGAGGCACAGGTCTGCATGGTGCGGCGGGGATCCGCCCTCAAAGGGGGCCATATTTGCGTCCGTTGCTTTGTTTGAACAGGGGACAGACGGAAGAATATTGCCGGGCTTGTGATCAAAAATGGGTCACGGATGAAACGAATGAGACGGATGTGTATGCACGCAATCGATTGCGTCAGCAGGCGCTGCCTGCATTGGAAAGTGCTAATCCGGCTGCCATAGAAAATCTGGTGCATTTCTGCGAAAAAGCAGCACGGGCAGATGCCTACTTTTCGGCAAAAGCAGAACAGCTTTTGGAGGAGGCGCAGCTGTCAGAGATGCAGCCAGCGATGCCGGCAGCGGTACGGTATGCGTTGGAACAGGGACAGCCTGTGTGGGATCTGGAGGTGCTGACAAAAGCAGATGCATTGATCGTGGAGACGGCAATGCACACATTGGTATCTCCGCTAAGGGATGCAGAAGAAAAATATATCCGGCTGCTCAGCGCGATCATACGGCAGGGCAGCGGGGCGGTGCAATTGACAGATACAGTCCGTATGGGTGCTGCACAAGGCTTTTTTTGGCAAGAGCAGCAGCGAGTCCAGCCGGAAGAAATCCTGCAGGAACAGTCATTTGAGCCGCAAAAAAGAACAGAATATCCCTTGCCAGGGGGCGAAATGCTGGTCGCAAAGCTGGGAGGAACTGTTTTTCCAGAAAAAATACAAGTCGTTCATAAAAAAGACTTAAAAAATCAGGCGGATTATGCTAAAATAGCTACGTTGTATCCTGCAGTTGTTTTGCGCAGCCGTCAGCCGGGAGATCGTTATCGTCCCAACGCAAAGAGCGGAAGCAAACCGCTGCGTAAATGGATGAACGAGGTGGGCATCCCGCCTCAGCAGCGGGAATATCTGCCACTGCTGGCAGCCGGCCATGAGGTGCTGTGGGTTTGCGGAGCGGGCTTTGCAGCAGGTCTGGAACCGGACGAGCACAGTACGCAGCTTTTACAATTGGAGCGAAAAAAAGTGGAGGAATAATTATGAGTATGCACGATGACATCAAGACCGTTCTGATCTCTGAAGAAGCTCTTCAGGCAAAGGTCGCTGAGCTGGGCGCACAGATCAGCAAGGATTATCAGGGCAAGAACCTTGTTTTGGTCTCGATCCTTAAGGGTTCTGTGGTGTTTATGGCAGACCTGATGCGCGCCGTCAGTATTCCGTGCAGCATCGATTTTATGGTGGTATCCAGCTATGGCAGTGGTACGACGACGACCGGCCTGGTAAAGATTATCAAGGATCTGGACGAAGATCTGTCCGGCAAGGATGTGCTGATCGTAGAGGATATCCTGGATACGGGCGTTACTTTGTCCAACCTGGTTCCCATGCTCAAAATGCGCAACCCCAATTCGGTAAAGATCTGTACCATTCTGGACAAACCCAGCCGCAGAAAGGCGGACGTTCAGCCGGATTACGAGGGATTCCAGGTGCCGGATGAATTTGTGGTCGGCTACGGTCTGGATTATGACGAAAAATACCGGAATCTGCCCTATATCGGTGTTCTCAAGCCGGAAGTTTACGCAAAATAATTATGGTGAGTTAATGTCTTTCAGAGGCGTTAGTTTATAAAAATCTTCGGAACTGGAGTTGATTTGTTTGCAATCCAAGAAGCCCCGTTTTAATCCGTTGGTGCTGGCTTTGGCACTGGCGGCGGTCCTGATGGTGTGGTCGGTATTCAGTGATACTGGCAGTACCAGCAGCTCTTCCATGGCATATTCTACTGTGGTGCACTATTTTGAGAACAACCAGGTGACAGAATTCGTCATGGACCTCAATACAGGCGTTATCACCCTTAAATTGAAGGAAGGCGAACTGGCCCTGCCGGAATCTTCCGCGCAGGACGCTCTGCAGTCCACCGGTGGTCTGCTGTCCGGGATGTTCTCGTCGTCCTCCTCGATGCCCTCTGGCGTGCAGAAGAATGATGACGGAACTGTGACCGTCAGCTACAAGCTGCCCTATCCCAGTATGTTTGTCACACATGTGTCGGAGTATATCGAGCAGTATGACGAACTGAATCCGGACGCACCGATGCTGTACGACTACGAGCCGGTCAAGAGCAGCATTCCTTGGATGGAGATCCTGTTCTACCTGGGGATGCTTGGCTGCACGGGTTTCCTGCTGTTCTCCATGATGCGCGGCGGCGCCGGCGGCGGTGGCATGATGAATGTCGGCAAGGCCAAAGTCAAGGATGAGCATGAAAACAAAAAAACTGCGACCTTTGCAGATGTTGCAGGCGAAGATGAGGAAAAAGAAGAACTCAAGGAAGTTGTCGAGTTCCTCAAAAGCCCCGAAAAGTTCAATACTCTGGGTGCGCGTATCCCGCACGGCGTTTTGCTGGTAGGCCCTCCGGGCACCGGTAAGACTCTGTTGGCTCGTGCCTGCGCAGGTGAGGCTGGTGTGCCGTTCTATTCCATTTCTGGCTCTGACTTTGTGGAAATGTATGTCGGTGTGGGTGCTTCCCGTGTGCGTGACCTGTTTGACAAAGCGAAAAAGACGATGCCATGTATCATCTTTATCGATGAGATCGACGCAGTAGGCCGCCAGCGTGGTGCTGGTCTGGGCGGTGGTCATGACGAACGTGAACAGACCCTGAACCAGCTGCTGGTCGAGATGGATGGTTTTGCGGCAAACGATGGCGTCATTGTGATGGCTGCCACCAACCGTGCGGACATTCTGGACAAGGCCTTGCTTCGTCCGGGCCGATTTGACCGTCAGGTCTATGTGGGTCTGCCGGATGTCAAGGGCCGTGAGGAAATCCTCAAGGTCCACACCAAAAACAAACCGCTGGCTCCGGATGTTTCGCTCAAGGTCATTGCACAGCGTACCGCTGGCTTTGCAGGTGCAGATCTGGAGAACCTTGTCAACGAGGCAGCGCTGTTGGCGGCCCGCCGTAACCGCAAGGCAATCACCATGGAGGATATTGAAGAAGCTTCCATGAAAGTTATGGCTGGTCCTGAAAAGAAGAGCCGTGTGGTCACTCCGGAAGAAAAGAAGCTGACTGCATACCATGAGGCTGGCCATGCTGTGGCAGGTTTCTACTGTAAGCATCACCCTCGCGTGCACGAGATTACGATCATCCCGCGTGGTCAGGCTGGTGGTTATACCATGTATCTGCCGGAGAAGGACCGCAGCTATGTGACCAAGGGCGAGATGTTTGAGGATATCGTTTCCTGTTTGGGTGGCCGTGTTGCAGAGCAGTTGATCCTGGACGACATCTCTACCGGTGCCTCCAACGATCTGCAGCAGGCAACCAATACTGCTCGTCAGATGATCACCCGCTATGGTTTCTCGGATCGGTTGGGTCCTGTGGTCTACGGAACGGCACAGGAGGAGACCTTCCTGGGCCGAGACTTCAGCCAAGGCAAGGGCTACAGTGAGACTACTGCAGCAGAGATCGATAGTGAGATGCGGGATATCATTGACCGTGCATACGAGACTTGCCGCCGTACCTTGACGGAGCATATCGACCAGCTGCACGCATTGGCGCAGGCACTGATCGAACGTGAAAAGCTCAACGAGCAGGAGTTCAACACGGTTATGGCTGGCGGTGTGCTGCCTCCCCGTGAGGATGCACAGCAACCGGTACGGACCGCATCGGTGGAGATGGCAGAAGTTGCAGAGCAGGCAGAAACGGCCGAAACTGCTCCGACTGAGCTCCGGAACGACCCGGAAACAAATGACTAAAAGTGGAAAGGAGCAAGTGTCGTGGAGGAAAATTACAGCTTGGTAGCACGGACACGCGCCAATTACTTCACACCTGGCAGCCCGGTGCAGTTTGTTTGTGTAGAGCTGTTGCGGGGAGATGTCAGTGGAGAAAATGCAGTTTGTCTCACTTTTAAAAATATTTCCCGCGTGGCGCTGACTGCTCTGGAGATCCATTTCAAGTGCAAGGGCGCAAATGGAGCACTTTTGTGCGAGGACCGGTTTGAGTATCGGGATCTGAATGTAAAGCCCGGCGAGAGCTTTGGCATGGACGATGCGGTGTTTGTTACCGCCAGCGATATCACAAGTGTGGATGTGTCGCTCTGCAATGTTTATAATGGAAAGCGTGTCGTTCATCTGGACAGCATCAAGCGGGTACGTTTGCCGGCGCCTGTTCGTCTCAGTGCTGAGATGCAGCAGGCTTTGGAAGAACGGATGAACCGCCCGGAATTGAAGTTTCAGCCTCAGGTTCTGGAGAATGGATGGTACTGTGCGTGCGGTGCGTTCCATCCCAATGAGGAAGACACTGTGTACTGCAGCGAATGCGGCTGTGACCGCATCCTCCTGCAGAATGCCCTGAATGTTCTTCTGCAGCCTCAGAAGCCTGCAGAGGAGGAACCTTCCATGGAAACTGTGCTGATCCCGCCGGTGCAGGCGGAGGAGCCGACCCGGGTATTGGGAGCACAGGCTGCACCTGCAGCGAAGCCTGCACAGCAGGAAGAACACACCAGGGTCCTGGATGCTGCGGCATGGTCTAAGTTCCAGCCGGGTGTGCAGCCTGCGGCTGACCTGGAAGGAACCCGAGTGATCCCCATTCCGGGAAAAAACAAGACAGAACAGCCTGTTGATGAGGCGCTGTATAATGAGCCGGATATAGACGAAGATGATGACCGTGATAGTGTGGCGGAAGCGCTTATTCGCTGGGTGCCGCCCATTACTGCAATTATTTGTGCGGGCATTGCGCTGTGTGGTTTTGTCTATTATCAGTTTGTTCTGTGATTGCACCAAACACATCGGAGGAGGCCTGCGTCTCCTCCGTTTTTTGTATGTAAAAAGAAGGGAACATATAATGGCAGACGAAGCACTGCAGGTCGCATTTGAAATAAAGATCGTTTGCGATGAGCTTAGCCGAAAATTGTTGCGTTGGCATTGGGAACAAACACCGGGAACACACAGTTTGGATGCGATGCTGCGCTATGTGGCTCAGCGTCAGAAAGAAAGCCCGGATTACTACGATCGTATGCCGGATTTGGGTGCAAAAACAAGCTGGCAACAACTTGATACAACGATTTGTATGAGAATTCTGCTGGATCCGGAAAAGGATGCTGCAAAGCCAATGGATCTGCTGGGAAATGCCGCTCGTCCCGCTGCAGCGCGCCGGGCGTGCAATGCTGTCCGCATGGCACGCAATCAGGCGGCACATGCAACAGATCATATGGATGGAGTGCAGGCGGCTATTTTGTTCAATGAGGCGATCGAGAGTCTGGAGGATGGCTATGCTGGCACAGTTATGAAGGAAACAGAGCTGGCAAAGTATTACCGCCAGGCTGAAGAATTTTTGCAGCGCTGTGGCGCTAAGGAGTCGGATTCTTTGCCGCAGAAAGATGCAAAACCGAAGCAGCCGGCGAAGAATAAAAAACAGCCGCAAAAACAGACAAAGAGCAGTTCTTCCAACCGGACCAGTGCCAGGAAAACAGAGATATCCAGGAGTACATCGGCTGGAAAAAACAAAACAAATAAAACGAAAAAAAGAAAAAAAGAGAGCAATGAGGTTTTGTGGCTGCTGGCAGGTGTATTGATTTTAGGGTTGCTGGTGCGTGCATATAGCATGGGATTGATCTGACTTTTCCAAAAAAATGGATAAAGTTTTGAACAGAAAAGTCTGACATTATACAAGATGCACAAGAAATGTGGTGGTAGTTGCGTCCAAAAACGGACAAAGCGTCTCTTGCAGGAAAGTTGAAAGCGTTTTATAATAGATGTGAAAACGTTTACAAAATCAACGACCGGTGGGAGAAAAGAGTTATGACCATCAGTGATATTGCAAAATTGGCCGGTGTGTCCAGTGCGGCTGTCAGTCGGTACCTTAATGGAGGACCGCTTAGTGAACAAAAGCGTGCGGCGATCCATGCAGTTGTAGAGCAGACCGGATATCGTCCGGATACTGCAGCACAAACACTTCGTACCGGCAAAATGAATCAAGTAGGTGTGATCGTTCCAAGCATCAGTTCACAATCGGTGGGGCAGATCACGGCGGGCATTGCCAGTGAGCTGGATACAAAGGGTTATATGCTCTTGCTGGGCAACACAGATCAGGATGACCAGCGGGAGCTGGGGTATCTTGCTACGATGCAGCGGAATCATGTGGCGGGTATCATCCTGATGGGCAGTGTCTACACGCCGCAGATGGCTAGTGCACTTAAAAGCTGCCGGGTACCGGTGGTGGTCACGGGCCAGCATTTTCCGGAAGTATCCTGTGTCTATAACAATGACCGTGGTGCAACACAGGAGCTGGCACAGAGGATGCTGGAGAGAGGCCGAAAGAAACTGGTCTATATCGGTAGTGGAGAAAAAGATGTTGCGGTAGGTTTGGATCGCCGCTTGGGCGTACAGGATGCACTGCGTGCAGCAGGCTGCAACGAGGAGCTGCCACGGGTTTGCTGCAATAAGCTCACGTTTGAAGAAGGCAAGCGTTGTATGGCAGAGTTGCTGCATTGCTGCCCGAATCTGGATGGTGTGGTATGTGCTACAGATACTCTTGCACTGGGTGCGATGCGTGTACTGAAGGATACAGGCCGACAGGTGGGACAGGATGTTAGTTTGGCAGGCGTGGGCGACAACTGGACAGGTTCTGTGACGGAACCGGGTTTAACGACGGTGCATTTTTATCAAAAACAGGTCGGTATAGAAGCGGCAAGGATGCTTTTGCAAATGCTGGACCGCAGCGATGAGCCGGAACCGGTACGGCAGATCAATCTGGGATATCAAGTGGTCGAGCGAGGCTCGATCTAAAGGAGAAGCTATGGAACAAAAGCTGATTTTTCTGGATATTGATGGGACACTTTTGCCACCGGGTGAGATACTTGTGCCGCCCAGTGCAGTAGAAGCAATGAACCGTGCACGTAAAAATGGTCATAAGCTTTTTTTGTGCACCGGACGCAATCTGCGAATGACAGAGCCGCTGTTGGCCTATGGCTTTGATGGATGTGTGTGCAGCGCGGGTGGTTATGTGCTTTGCGATGGAAAGGTGCTGGTGGATATCCCTATGGAACCACAGCAAGCACAGGGACTGCGTGCTGCGTTGGAACGCCATGGCGTAGAATGTACCTTGGAAGCGGTGAATGCGACCTACGGTGGGATGCAGATGATCCAGCGCTGGAGCTTTACCCACCGAGAAGATAAGAGTCTGAACAGCGAAGCCAGCCGTTGGCGTAAGGCAATGGAGGATGGCATGACCATCCAGCCGTTAGAAGAATATCAGGGTGAGCCGATTTACAAGATCGTATTTATTGCAGAGCATAAGAGTGATCTGGATGAGGCGAAACGTTTGTATGAGGATCAGTTTGTGTTCTGCGAGAGCCATCTGGATGCTATGGACGATGGTATGGTGAACGGCGAGTTGATCAACCGCAAATTTGATAAGGGCAGTGGTATCAAAGCGATCTGCAACTATCTGGGCAAGCCGCTGGCGGATACGATCGGCTTTGGTGACAGTGATAACGACCTTCAGATGACGGATGTTGCAGGTATCAGTGTCTGTATGGCAAATGGCTCGCAGACACTGAAACAGCGCTGTGACCGCATTGCTCCCTCGGTGTACGAGGACGGTATTGCGAAGGAGTTTGAAGCGCTGGGACTGATTTGATGAATATGAGATAAAAAAGCCCGGAGGCTCTCAGAAAAGAGAAGCCTCCGGGCTTTTTACTTATTTAGTAGTGCAGATCCTCTGCAGTCAGTGCCTCCAGCACAGGAAGCATCGCAGCAGCTTCAGCTTTTGCGGCAGGCAGATCCATATCACGGTAGTTACCACATTCCACTTCGCTTGCACCGGGTACAGCGCCCTCGAATGCAGCCATAAAGCGGAAGGAACTAACGGTCAAATCGAGCGCCTGAGCGGGAGTCAGGCCGCGGGTCAGCAGGTAAAAACCGGTGCGGCAACCCATAGGGCCAACATAAATAACGCCATCTTTGAATGCACTGTTGCGAGCATACGTTGCAAACAAGTGCTCCAGCGTATGTGCTGCAGAGGTGGAAAGATAATCGTCGTGGTTCGGCTTTTTCATGCGGATATCCCAGGTCAGAACATCGCCGTCCTGACGGCTCAGGTACATCCCACGCTCCAGTGTCGTATGATCAACACAAAAACTTGCAATGCGTTCCATGCCAGATACCTCGTTTTATACCTGCAGGCTCTGTACACTGCCATGTGCGCAGTCCACAGCGATCTCCAGACCGTCGCGGATGTGAGCGATCGCACCTGCTGCACCTACGATGGTGGGCTTGAGCAGTGCTTTGCCGGCAATTGCGGCATGGCTGTTCAGGCCGGGCTCCTCAACGACCAGAGCAGCGGCGTCACGAACATAGCTGAGCATCTCGTTGCTGGTGGAGGGGACGACCAGGATCATGCCGGGCTTGAACTTGGCACGGACCTCATCCAGCGTACGGCAGACGCAAGCCTTGCCGGTAGCGCTGGTGGTATCAGCATCCTCACGGCCAACACCCACACCGGTGGTCAGGCAGTTGCCGACCATGTGGATCTTGATCATATTGGTGGTGCCGCTGACGCCAACGGGAACACCGGCCGTGACAACTGCCAGCTCGCCGTTGTGCAGATAGCCGTTCTCCTTTGCCAGAGAGGTGGACATTTCGATCAGTTCATCGGTGCTGTGTGCCAGAGGCATCATCAGCGGGGTGATACCCCAGCTCAGAGAGAGCTGACGCTGAACCTGTTCCCGCATAACACAAGCGATGATAGGCTGCTTAGGGCGGTACTTGCTCAGCAGGCGTGCAGTATTGCCAGACTCGGACACAGTGACGATGGCAGCAGCGTTCACATCCTTTGCGGTCAGGCAGGCAGCGTGCGCCGTTGCATCGCTGACAGTGATCTTACCGGTATTTGCATCGGTCAGACGATTGTCACGGTAATGCTTCTCATTCTCGGTACGCTCGGCAATGGCAGACATAGTCTTCAAAGCCTCAACAGGGTATGCGCCGGCAGCGGTTTCGCCAGACAACATGATGGCAGAAGTGCCGTCGTAGATCGCATTTGCAACGTCCGAGATCTCTGCACGGGTGGGGCGGGGATTGATCATCATGCTGTCCAGCATCTGGGTAGCGGTGACGATGGGCTTGCCAAAGGAGAAGGAACGGTCGATGATGGTCTTCTGGATGCCGGGCAGCTCGGTAAAGTCGATCTCAACACCCAGATCGCCGCGGGCGACCATAACAGCATCGGCAGCTGCCAAGATGCTGTCAATGTTGTTGACACCTTCACGGTTCTCGATCTTTGCAATAATGCGAATGTTGGAATCATATTCGTTGAGCAGGTTGCGGATCTCATAGACATCCTGTGCAGTACGCACAAAGGACGCAGCGATAAAGTCAAAACCCTGCTGGATACCGAAGATGATATCATCACGGTCGCGCTGGCTCATATACGGCATGGACAGATGAACGCCGGGGACATTGACACCCTTCTTGTTCTTGATTTTACCGTTGTTCAGAACTTTGCAGACGATATCGGTATCGTTGACCGTCTGAATCTCCAGACGGATCAGGCCGTCATCCAGCATGATGGTGCCGCCGGGCTGAACATCCTGGGGCAGATCTTTGTAGGTGATGGAACAAATTTCATTGGTGCCTTCCACATCACGGGTGGTCAGGGTAAAGAGCTGGCCAACTTCCAGCTGCTCAACACCGTTCTTGAAATCTTTCAGGCGGATCTCAGGGCCCTTGGTGTCCAGAAGAGTGGCAACGGGCTTGTTCAGTTCCTCACGCAGGGCTTTGATCTTATCAAAGCGACCCTTGTGCTCCTCGTGAGAGCCGTGGGAAAAGTTGAAGCGGGCAACGTTCATGCCGTTGGCGATCAGCTCGCGCAGCACGCCCTCCTTATCGGTGGAAGGGCCCAGGGTGCAGATGATCTTTGTCTTTCTCATAAATATACCTCCAACTACTTTCATGTTCTATTGTGCGGCAAGCCGTTTGCTGCTATGCAGACAGCTGCGCACGACTAAACGGGGAATCCCCCGTGCGATAGATGGTGCTTTGCGTTGCATTTCCAAAAACCGAAACTCAACCAAATACTATTATAATCGCTTGGATACAATAGAGCAAGAAAAACTTGAGAAAAAATATTGTTAAGTTTTCGACAGTATGGAAAGCGCAAAACCTGTGTGCTGCTACTTGAATCTGAAGACGTTTTTGCTTATAATGGAGACAGGATAAAGTCGCACTTATCCGGGATAAGCCCGGAAGAAAAAGGAGTAAAACGGATTATGGAAAAACGTGTTTTTCTGATCGTTCTGGATAGCTTTGGCATTGGCGCAGAGCCGGATGCCGCAGCCTTTGGTGACGAAGGGACCAATACTCTTGGCGCCATTGCCCAGCATCCCAATTTCAACTGCCCCAACCTGCGCAAGCTGGGTCTGTTCAACATTGACGGCGTGACGGCAGGTGAAAAAACAGATGCACCGCAGGCGGCGTTTGCTCGGCTGCAGGAGCAGAGCATGGGCAAGGATACGACCATTGGTCACTGGGAGATCGCTGGTGTGGTCAGCCCTCAGCCGCTGCCCACATTCCCCAATGGTTTCCCGCAGGAGCTGATCGCTGAGTACGAGGCAAAGACTGGCCATAAGGTGCTGTGCAATATGCCTTATTCCGGCACACAGGTGCTCAAAGACTTCGGCGAGCAGGCTCTGAAGGAAGATGCGCTGATCGTATATACCAGTGCGGACAGTGTGTTCCAGGTGGCAGCCAATGAGGAACAGGTGCCTGTGCAGGAACTGTACCGTTATTGCGAGATCGCCCGCGAGATGCTCAAGGGCGAATATGGCGTGGGCCGTGTCATCGCACGCCCCTATCTGGGAAAGACGGCGGATACCTTCTACCGTACCACGAATCGCCATGACCTGAGCCTGAAACCGCCCCGTGCCACCATGCTGGATGTGCTGAAGGAAGCCGGCAAGGACGTGATCGCTGTAGGTAAGATTTTTGATATCTTTGACGGCGAGGGTGTGACCGAAAAGATCAAGACGACTGGCAATACCAATGGCATTGCCTTTACCAAGGCACTCCAGACGCGTGATTTTGAGGGCCTGGCCTTTGTGAACCTGGTCGACTTTGATATGCTGTACGGCCACCGCCGTGATGTGGCGGGCTATGCAGCAGCTGCGACTGAGTTTGACAAGTTCCTGGAGGAGTTCATTCCCGGTATGCGCGAAGGCGACCTTTTGATGGTCACTGCAGACCATGGATGCGATCCCGCCTATACCAAGACCACCGACCATACTCGTGAGTATGTGCCGTATCTGGTCTGTGGCAAGGGTGTAAAGTCTGGTGTCGATTTGGGGACAAAGCTCGGTTTTGGCACCATCGCACAGACCATCTGTGAGTATCTGGGCGTGGATGCATCTACTCTGGACGGTAAGAGTGTCTGGCAGGAGATCAAAGCTTAAAAAAAGACATAAAAATGGCCCTGCATCTTTTGGATGCAGGGTCATTTTTCATAGAACTCAGGAATCAAAACCGCCCCATAAGGCGTCCAACAGGGTGGAGGCTGCATTATAAAGCGAGGATGCAGCTTGCTCCATTTCCTCACGGGAGGGACGGCTGATAGAAGATTCCTCAGAGCTTTCCTGATTGGAATCGGGAGTGGGTTCAGTCGGTTCCTCTGGCGGTTGAGTAGAAGCTTCCGATTCGGAAGGCTGCGAGGATGCTTCGGGTACTTCACTGGCTGCAGGCTGCTCGACCGGCTGTGACTCCGCAACCGGTGCGGAGGTGCTGTCCTCCGGTTCTTCTGCAGGAGGAACAGCTTCGGAGGGGACTTCCGGTTCGGTTTCGCTGGATGCCGGCGGCTCAGCGATGCTGTCTGCGCGAGAGGAAGCTGCCGGTGTATGCACATCAGTCTTTTCCGGCTTTTGTGTTGTATCGCTGACCAGATCCTCACCGCCCAGAACTTGTGCGATCAGTGCCTTGGCTTTGTTGACAGAATCTGTATCAGGCTTCATGACATAAAGACTCTGCCCCTTGGCAGAATAGCACTGGGTGCTTTTAGCGCTGGTTCCTGTGACCGTATAGCTTTCAATGCTCCACTCCGCAAAGTTGCTGAGCTGCATCCGGACCAGTGCGCTGATCTGATTTTGCGAAAAGCTGGTCACAAAACAGTCCTCAGCGGCATCCATCAGCTTGGAAAAACTCATCAGTAAGGTAGGGGATTTGATTTTGTTTAGCATGGCATCGATGACCTTCATCTGGTTGATGCCACGCTGCACATCACCGGTGGCAAAGGCGTGGCGCTCTCGGGCAAAAGCCAATGCGGCCTGTCCGTCCAGGTGGTTCCATCCTTCCACAAATGTGGTGGGGTCGTAATACCCGGGGCTGCCCACTGATGTGAATGCCTGATCGGAATAGACATCAACACCGCCTAAAGCATCGACGATGGTCATAAAGCCTGCAAAATTGATGCGGATATAATGACCTACATTGATGCCGTAAAGGTTGCCCAGAGTCTGCATGCTGTTCTCGACACCATACAGGCCTGCATGAGTCAATTTATCCTTGCTGTCGGTACCTGCAAGATCTACATAGTAGTCACGCGGAGTATTGATAAGTGCGACCTGCTTGCTTTTAGGATTGACGACAGCAAGGATGTTGACATCGCTGCGGGCTTTTTCGGTCAACTCACCGCGCGTATCCACGCCGCTGAGATAAACCACAAACGGTTCTTTTGTGATCTTATTGGCTGCTGCACCAGTCAAAAGGCCGGAGGTGACATTGTCCAGTGCGGTGAGGCCCTGCTGAGCCCAGACACAGCCAAGAGCCATTGCAAAACACAGCACAATCGAAAAGAGCCGTGCAAAAATGCCAGGAGCTTTGTATTCCTGGCAACGCTTGACCAAAAGCCAAAGCAGCGCCAGCAGGGCACCCAGAACGACGAGATAAATAGCGGGAAGCATCTGTGTGCGCCACAACTGTACCATGGCGGCAATGCTTAAAATAGCTTGCAAAATCAGCAATAGGATCCCTCGCTTTGGAAGATCGGCAGGAAAAATTTGTTTTTGTGCAGTTTTAGGGCGATAAGATGCAACCGGACGCTTGGACTGCGGGGAAACAGCATCAACCGGCTGTTCAGAAAAGAAAGCAGAACTATCGACCTCAATGGAGGCCGGGCGGCGGGAATGTCTGCCTCGGCGGAGCTGCCGCAGCGAGCGGCGATTGTCGGATCCGCTTTGCGTGGGACGATCGTGATCATCCATCATCAGGAAAACTCCTTTCGTCAGGAAACAGGAACAATGGTCAGGACTGCACGCGCCGGCAGGCAGGTGGCCGTTTGGTTTTCGTGAGAAAGCCAGCCAAAGCTCTCGCATACATGGTCCGGACAGGGCGGGTCGATAAAACGGGCAGAACCATCCTGCACGAGGATGTGAACGGTGTAATAACCAGTGTCCACATCGTAGGCGGCATTTTGTTCCAAAGAAATGCTGAGGGTGGTGTTATCGTCGCCATAGATCAGCTCTGCGGCAAGGGCGGCCCCGCTGGAAGCTGCGCTGCGCCAAAGAAGCAAGGCGGCTGCAATGGCCAGCACAACACCGGCAAAGATGAGATCGACAAGTATATTTTTACGCTTCATGGGCGTCTTCCTTTACAGATGCAGACAGCTGTTCCAGCTCAGCCAGCCACAAAGCAGCACATGCATCGCTGGGCATCCGCCAGTCTCCACGTGGTGAGAGGGTCACACTGCCCACCTTGGGGCCGTCCGGAAGACAGCTGCGTTTGAACTGCTGGGCAAAGAATCGCCAATAGAAGTTGCGCAGCCACTTATACAGCACTGCATCCGGATACTCAACACGCCCGGCAAAAGCCTTTTTTGCAAGCCGGAAGATCTTTGCAGGCCCAAAGCCAAGGCGCAGCACCTGATACAGGTAAAAGTCGTGCAGCTCATAGGGACCTACCAGGTCTTCGGTTTTCTGCGAGATCTCGCCATCCTTGGCAGGCAGAAGCTCCGGCGAAACGGGAGTGTCCAGAATGTCTACCAGAACATCCTGCAGGGCAGCAGAGGAGGCGATATCGGCTTCGTACTGCACCAGATGGCGTACCAAAGTCTTGGGAACACCGGCGTTAACGCCGTACATGCTCATGTGGTCGCCATTATAGGTCGCCCAGCCCAATGCCAGCTCAGACAGGTCGCCGGTGCCGACTACAAGCCCGCCAGTACGGTTGGCAAGGTCCATCAGCTCCAGAGTGCGTACACGGGCCTGACCGTTTTCAAACGTCACATCCAGTACACTTTCGTCCTGACCGATATCCGCAAAGTGACTGCGGACGGTGTTTGCAATATTGATCTCCTGAAAACTTACGGCAAGTTCATCACACAAGATCTCGGCATTGCTGCGGGTCCGCTTGGTAGTGCCAAAGCAGGGCATAGTTACAGCCAGAACATCGCTGGCGGGGCGGTGCAGCTGCTTCATGGTGCGGACAGCTACCAGCAGAGCAAGACAGCTGTCCAGACCGCCGGAAATGCCAATAACAGCTTTTTTGGCACGGGTATGCTCCAGACGCTTAGCAAGACCGTCGGCCTGCATCTTAAGGATCAACTCACAGCGTTCTGCACGACGATGCGGATCTCCAGGTACAAAGGGGGCGGGGTCTACAAAGCGGGTCAGAGAAGTTTCGGTCGGCTCCAGATCAAACTCAACTGTCTGGTATCCGTCGCGGCTCAGCTCAAAGCTGGTGTTGCGTGCACGTTCGGCCTCCAGCCGCTGGCAGTCCAGTTCGGTTTCGGCATAACCGCCGCCAAAGGGCGTGGTTTCCGAAAGAATGGAACCGTTTTCGGCAATGAGATCGTGTCCGGCAAAAACCATGTCCTGTGTGCTTTCGCCATGTCCAGCAGAGGAGTACAGGTATCCGCACAAAAGGCGGGCCGACTGATTGGATACCAGCGCCCGGCGGTATTCGGCTTTTCCAACCGTTTCATCACTTGCCGAAAGGTTGGCAATAACAGTGGCACCGGCCAAAGCGTGGAAGGTGGAGGGGGGCAGAGCGCTCCACAGATCTTCGCAAAGCTCTACGCCCAGGACAAAGCTGGGCATTTGACGGCAGCTGAACAGCAGCGAGGTGCCAAAGGGTACCTGCTGATTGCAAAGCGAGATCATTTCAACTTCTGTGCTGCCGGGGGTGAATTGACGCTTTTCGTAAAATTCGCCATAGTTTGGAAGATAAGTCTTGGGAACAACGCCCAGGATCTGTCCGTAACACAGCACGGCTGCACAGTTATACAGCTTGCCGTGGACCATCAAAGGCAAACCGATGAGGGTGACTACATCCAGCTCACGGCTTTCTGTTGCCAACAGAGCCAGCCCGTCCAACGCACCCTGTTGCAGTGTGTGCTGCAAAAACAGGTCGCTGCAGGTATATCCTGTCAGACAAAACTCCGGGAATACTGCTAATTTTACGCCTCGTGCAGCGGCTGCACGCAGTTCGGCAAGGATCTGCTGGGCATTATAGGCGCAGTCGGCTACCCGCAAAGCAGGAGAGAGCGCGGCTGCTTTCAAAAAACCATCTTTCATAGGAGGATTTCACATCCTGTCTGTTATCATTTCTGCATACAAGATACAGTGTTCATAGTATACCACAAACCAGTCCAAACGGAAAGTAACAGACTTGTAAAAAGAAAGCAAACAAAATAAAAACGCCGTCTGCACCGATCGCAGACAGCGTCTGAAACATAAAAAGGAAAACGAGATAGACCGTAAGCCGGGTTCTGTATTAAACGACGATCTGTCTAGGCCTGCCATTGCTGACAGGCTCGTGCCGCCTTCAGGACGTGCGAGCAACACTGTATGTCCCATATAGGCGTTGCTTCCGGTAGGGTTTACAAAGCCGCATAGTCACCCATGCGCTGGTGAGCTCTTACCTCGCCGTTTCATCCTTACCGCATTGCTGCGGCGGTTTGTTTTCTGTTGCACTTTCCCTGAGGTCACCCTCGGCTGCCGTTAGCAGTTACCGTGCTCTGTGAGGCCCGGACTTTCCTCAGAGCGATCAAAGCCGCCCCGCCGCCGTATGTTCCACTCGTTTTCCGTTCCCAATGATACCATAAAAAAACAAGATTTGCAAGCCCAAGCTTTTTCTGATATACTATTTGTACAAATAAACTGATCAAAAGGAGACGGGCCATGCGTCTTGTGTTTCCGGTGCCGGATATCCTGCAAACGCAGAACGGGGTGTTGCTGCGTAATTTTTTGCGGCAATGCGAGGTTTCTACTGACCTGTCCCGGGCGGTAAAATTCAGAGGAAGCGGCTTTTTTGCGGATGGGGAACCGGTCCTTGCAAATCGACGGGTATACCCGGGGCAGCGGATCTCTTTTGAACTGCCGCCGGAAAACGAGGGGATGCTTCCGCAACCGGAGATTCCGATCAATGTGGTGTATGAGGACGAATTTGCACTGGTGCTGGAAAAGCCGCCACAGCTTGCGGTACATCCAACCTTGAACTATCCCGGCGGTACCTTGGCCAACGGATACGCTGCATGGGCGGCACAAACTGGTCGCAGCCCGGTATTCCGACCGGTGAACCGGATCGATAAGGACACCAGTGGGTTGGTATTGGCCGCAAAACATACTTATGCGGCACCTCTGCTGGCACAGAATGTTCAAAAGCTTTATTATGCGATCGTGGAAGGCGAACTGCCCCTGGGGCAGGGCGTGATCGATGCACCCATCGGACGGCGCGGAGACAGCATCATCGGTCGTTGTGTGACTCCGGATGGAAAACCGAGCCGCACAGAGTATACGATACTGGAAGTGAAAAATGGTCTGAGCCTTGCAGCTTGTGTTCCAGTAACGGGACGCACCCATCAGATCCGAGTGCATTTTGCATCCATAGGTCATCCGCTTGCAGGGGATGATCTGTATGGTGGGAGCAGGGAAAAGATTGGCCGGCAGGCACTGCACTGTGCAAAGCAGGTCTTTCAGGTGCCGGAGGGTGCGATGACACAAGACGGCTATTGTGTGGAGGTGCCGTTGCGTTGGAAACGTGTTGCCGTCGAAAGCCCTTTGCCGGAGGATATGACAGTATTACTTTCGTGAAAAGTGCGTGAAACAACTAACCAAAATTTGTGCAGACGCTTGCACAAAAGCGTACAAAGTGTATAATTAAAATAGAGGGTGTGTATCTGTTGGGTAAAAAGCAGTGCATACGATACTGCCGCAGATGTCAGGGTGCCGGGCGAAGTTCCGGCTGAGCGGCACGAGGAAGGAGAAAACCTTTTGACAGAAGAAAAGATAAGAGAGCAGCAGCCTGCAAAGATGCAGCCCGCACAGCAGAAAAGCTGGCGTTCTCTTTGGGCAAGAATCCAATGTGCAGGAGTGCTGCGTCGTTATAGACTGCGCTGCAAAATGCAGACGCTTGGAAATAAGATCAAACGGAAGCTGCGCCGCATACCGGCTTATCACTGGTTGGGTGGTAAGCTGTACGGACTGGGCTTTGCAACAGAGTATGCATTCGTCCGTGCGGGGCGTACCGCAAAGAAATGTTTTTTTGCGGCTCTGCGTAGTGGACGGGGACTGCTGAAGAATGTGGTCTCAATGGCCTTTCCGGGAACAAAGCGTGTTCTTTGGGAACTGTTTGGTCCGGTGGTCCTGTTGGTGCGGGGTACGATTGGGCTGGTGCGTCATGCAGGCCGGACCCGCAGACAAAAAGGCTTGTGGGCCTCGGTCAATGCAAGTGTTCAGTTTTTGAGCAGCGGCATCAGCAAAAATATTTCAGCACTGCCTCGGATGGCAATGTATATCATGCCGGTGGCTGCGCTGGGTGTAATGCTTACAGTGTGTAAGTATACGCTGGAACAGTCCTATGCATTGGAAGTGCAGGTGGATGGACAGGCCGTTGGTTATATTGCCAATGAGGCGGTGTTCAACTCAGCACTGGAGACCGTGCAGGAGCGTATCAGCTATGCTGGCACGGAAAAAACAGAGTGGACCGTGAACCCGACCTACTCCATTGCGGTTTCGCAGGACCTGATGGAAGAAAACGATGTGGCAAATGCGATCCTGCGCAGTGCCAGCGATGAGATCAGCGAAGGAACAGCGCTTTATCTGGATGGTGAGCTGACAGCGATCTGTGCAGATGCTACTGCATTGGAAAATTATCTGGATGCTCTGGTGGAACCTTTTGAGGACCCGGATGATCCGAATACATTTGTTGGCTTTAATAAGGATGTCCTGCTGGAGAACGGCATTTACTTTAATGAGAGCTTCCAGGACTATGAGGACGTTGAGGCGCTGTTGTCCGGCGTACAGCAGGCAGAGCGGATCTACACCGTTCAGGCAGGCGATACCCTTTGGGGCATTGCGCAAAAAAATGATCTGACCTTTAAGGAACTTTGCGCACTGAATACGGACTTTAAAGGCGAGCCACTGAACGAGAAGTCTTCTATCAAACCGGGCGATGAGCTGACCGTTACCAAGCAGGAGAGCCTGCTGGAGGTGCGGATCACGAAAATCGTTACCTGGGAAGAAGCGATTCCGTATTCAACGGTTCGAGAGAAGTCGTCCAGCTTGTTGCTGGGTAAAGAAGAAGTCGCTCAGCAGGGCGTGAACGGTATCCGCAGTGTAACGGCAGAGTGTGTCTATGATGCAAACGGCATCCAGCTCTCGCAGCAGATCATCAAAACAGAGGTCATCAAGGAGCCGGTAAACCGTAAGATCCTGGTTGGCACCAAAAATGCTTATATCACTGGCAGCGGACAATTTATCTGGCCGGTGCCGAATTACCGCCGTGTGTCCCGCTGGTATGGCGGCAGTCATCGTGGTGTGGATATCACGGGTGCATTGGGTACTCCGATCTATGCATCGGCGGCAGGTACGGTGCAAAAGGCAGGCTACGATCGTGCGGGTGCCGGTACAAACTACGGCTACTCCATCATCCTGAATCATGGCGGTGGTTACACTACAATTTACGCGCACTGCACATCGCTGGTGGTTACAGCTGGTCAGTATGTCCAGCAGGGCCAGCTGGTAGGTTACATGGGCAGCACGGGTCGTTCCACCGGTGTGCATCTGCATTTTGAGATCCGCAAAAATGGCTCGTATATCCCGCCGCAGAGTGTTTTTGATCAAAGTAAGTACAGAACAAAATAATGTTCTACTAAAAAATCATAAAGGAGAGTAACAATTATGGCTACCCCTCACATCAACGCAGAAAAAGGCGATTTCGCAAAGACTGTTCTGATGCCCGGCGATCCCCTGCGCGCAAAGTTCATTGCGGAGACCTTCCTGGAGGATGTCCGTGAAGTGACCGGCGTGCGCGGTATGCTGGGCTACACCGGCACCTATCAGGGCCGCCCCATCAGCGTGATGGGCAGCGGTATGGGTATGCCCTCTATCGGCATTTATTCCTACGAGCTGTTCAAGTTCTATGATGTGGAGAATATCATCCGCATCGGCTCTGCCGGCAGCTATACCGACGAGGCAAAGCTGTTCGACGTTGTGCTGGTGACCGGTGCAGTGAGCGAGTCCAACTATGCCCGCGTGCAGAGCGGCTATGACAAGGACACCACCTACCCCAGCGAGAGCCTGAACGAAAAGCTGCGTGCTTCTGCTGCAAAGCAGGGCATCAAGCTCATCGAGGGCAACATCCACTCTTCGGACGTGTTCTACCGCCAGCCCTCGGACGAAAAGCCGACCTACTGGGAGAAGCTGCGCGACGAGAACGGTTGTGTCTGCGTGGAGATGGAGAGCTACGCACTGTTTGCAAACGCAAAGGTGCTGGGCAAGAACGCGGCCTGCGTGCTGACCATTTCTGATAGCTTTGTTTCTCCGGAGATCACCACCGCAGAGCAGCGCCAGAACAGCTTCACCGAGATGATGAAGGTGGCACTGGGCGCAGAGTACTGATCGATCAAGGCTTGATGACAGCGCAGTTTTCCGAAAACGGGAGCTGCGCTGTTTTCGCCCCTTTAGAAATGGAAGGAGAACGGACATGACACAGTTGACGCTGGAAGAAAAGCAGGAGCTGATCCGGCAGGCGTTTGCTGCACGGGAAAAGGCCTATGCACCGTACAGCGATTTTTTGGTGGGGGCTGCGCTGCGTGCCGCAGACGGCAGGGTGTTCACTGGCTGCAATGTAGAGAACGCTGCCTTTACCCCGACCAGCTGCGCAGAGCGTACCGCCCTGTTCAAGGCAGTGTCGGAGGGTGTGACCAGCTTTACCGATATTGCAGTGGTGGGTGCACGCCGTGGCGAGGTCAACCAGCAGATCACCTCGCCCTGCGGTGTGTGCCGTCAGGCACTGTATGAGTTCGGCGGGCCGGAGCTGAACGTTATCATGGCGCGCAGCGAAGAGGACTTCATCGAGCGCAGCATGGATGAGCTGCTGCCGATGGGTTTTGGTGTCTCCAATGTGGCAGGCAACGAGGCAGCCCGCTGAGAAGGAGACGGCAGAGCAAAGCGAAAAAATGACCGAAATTTGTTGAAAAGTAATACTTTTTGAGTCGAATGGAAATGCTTTTGTAAAGATTTTGTAATCGGAAATCGCTTGCATCGTTCACCGCTTCGGGCTATACTTGGAATAGTGAGCACAGAAAGAGTGCCCACGCATAATAAGACGCAATTTTTTATAAAAATAAAGGAGAGTTTTCTTATGATGATTTCTCGTCGTAACTTCCTGGCTGTGGCTGGCGTTGCTGCTGCTACTGCCGCTCTGACCGCTTGCGGTGGTTCTTCTTCCACCACCACCAGCACTGCTGCATCTTCCACTGCTTCTTCCGCAGCTGCTTCTTCTGAGGCTGCTTCCACTGAGGCAAAGGTCCTGACCAAGGTTGCTATTGTCTGTGACTCCGGCACCATCGACGACGAGAGCTTCAACCAGGCTTGCTACACTGCTGCTGTCAACTATATGGGCAAGGACAACACCGAGTACTATCTGCCCCCGGAGGATCCCACCGATGAGGATCGTGAGACCCTAATCCGCCGTGCTGTCAACGATGGCGCACAGGCGATCATCTGCGTTGGCTACCTGTACGGCGCTTCTCTGGCTTGGGCTTCCGAGCAGTACCCCGACACCTGCTTCATCGCTGTTGACGTTACCGCATTTGATATCGGTACCGAGACCATTCCGGCTAATGTCCACTGCATCACCTTCAAGGAAGAGCAGGCTGGCTATCTGGCAGGTTACGCAGTCGTTAAGGACGGCTACGACAAGCTGGGCTTCCTGGGCGGCATGGCTGTTCCCGCTGTTATCCGCTTCGGCTACGGCTACGTTCAGGGCGCTGACGCTGCTGCTCAGGAGCTGGGCAACAACGTCGAGATCAACTACTTCTACGGCGGCCAGTTCTACGGCGACGCAAACATCACCTCCCGTATGGAAGGCTGGTACGCAAACGGCACTCAGGTCGTCTTTGCTTGCGGCGGCGGCATCTGGACCTCTGCTGCTGAGGCTGCTGTGAAGAACAACGGCTGGGTCGTCGGTGTTGACGTTGACCAGTACGCTGTTGGCCGCAAGGGCGTTGAGGAAGGCTCCTACGGCTACAACCCGTTCATCACCTCTGCTATGAAGGGTCTGTCCGAGGCAGTCGAGACCGATCTGGCTACCATTGATGCAAACGAGTGGAGCACCATCGCTGGCACCAACGGCAACTTCGGTCTGGAAGAGGGCGATTACGTTGGTCTGCCCACCGCTGAGGAGAGCTGGGGCTTCAAGACCTTCACCGTCGAGGAGTACGAGGCTCTGAAGGCTAAGATCCAGAAGGGTGAGCTGGTCGTTGACAACAACGATAACGATGCTGTCAAGCCCACCGTCAGCGCAAGCACCACCGTCAACTACATCCAGTAATTGGGGACGCAGACAGCTGTCTGCATCGTGACCAAAGGTTCAACAGGGTGTCCCATCAGGGGCGCCCTGTTTTTTTCTGACGAAAAACGGGGGATACCTGCCGGAAGGCCTCGGCAAAAATTGGAGAAATGCAACAAAAGTCGTACTTTTCTCTGTACTTTTTGCCAAAAAATAAAAAAGACGTGTGCAAACGGTCGAAAATCAGGTATAATGAAAATCAGCATAGTATAGGTGTCGCAACGGCACGAAAGGAGAGTGAGCAGATTGGCAGAGGATTTTGTGATCGAGATGCTCCATATTACCAAGGAATTCCCTGGCATTAAAGCAAACGACGATATCACCCTGCAACTGCGCAAAGGCGAGGTACATGCCTTGCTTGGCGAGAACGGCGCTGGCAAAAGTACGCTGATGAGTGTGCTGTTTGGTCTGTATCAGCCGGAGGCTGGTAAGATCCTGAAAAACGGCGAGGAAGTTGCAGTGCGCAACCCCAACGATGCAAACGCACTGGGCATCGGCATGGTTCACCAGCACTTTAAACTGGTGGAGTGCTTCAGCGTGCTGGACAACATCATTCTGGGCGTGGAGCCGAACAAGCTGGGCTTCTTGCAGAAGGCGGAAGCGCGCAAGAAGGTCATGGCACTGAGCGAGAAGTACGGTCTGCGTGTGGACCCCGATGCGATCATCAGTGATATCTCGGTCGGTATGCAGCAGCGTGTTGAGATCCTGAAGATGCTCTATCGTGATAACGAGATCCTGATCTTTGACGAGCCGACCGCAGTTCTGACCCCGCAGGAGATCGACGAGCTGATGGAGATCATGCGCGGCTTCAAGAAGGAAGGCAAGTCCATCCTGTTCATCACCCACAAGCTCAACGAGATCATGGCGGTCGCAGACCGCTGCACTGTCCTGCGCAAGGGCAAATACATGGGCACTGTGGACATTGCGGATACCACCAAGGAAGAGCTTTCCCGCATGATGGTCGGCCGTGATGTCCAGCTGCAGGTCGAGAAAAAGGCTCCGAACCCCGGCAAGGTCGTGCTGGAAGTGGATGGCGTTACCATGCACAACTCTCAGCGCAAGAAGGACTCTGTCAAGGATGTCACTTTCAAGGTGCGTGAGGGCGAGGTCGTCTGTCTGGCAGGTATCGAAGGCAACGGCCAGACCGAATTTGTCTATGGTCTGACCGGCCTGGAGAAGCTCTCCAAGGGCAAGATCACGATGAACGGCAAGGACATCACCAGCGCCTCCATCCGTGAGCGCTCCAAGAGCGGCATGAGCCATATCCCTGAAGACCGTCATAAGCATGGTCTGGTGCTGGATTATAGTCTGGAAAACAACATGGTGCTCCAGCGCTACTGGCAGCCGGAGTTCCAGAACCATGGCTTCATCAAGGCAGATAAGGTGCGCGAATACTCGGATCGCCTGATCGCACAGTATGATGTGCGCAGCGGTCAGGGCAGCAGCACTATCGTGCGCAGTATGTCCGGTGGTAACCAGCAGAAGGCGATCATCGCCCGTGAGATCGACCGCGACCCGCAGCTGCTGGTGGCAGTGCAGCCCACCCGTGGTCTGGACGTTGGTGCTATCGAGTATATCCACAGCCAGATCATTGCCGAGCGCGACAAGGGCAAGGCAGTCCTGCTGGTCAGCCTGGAGCTGGACGAAGTTATGAACCTGTCTGACCGCATCCTGGTCATGTACGAGGGTGAAATCGTGGGCGAGTTCGATCCCAAGACTACCACCGTGCAGGAGCTGGGTCTGTATATGGCAGGCGCACGCAAGCAGGGAAAGGAGAACAAGTAACAAATGGATAAGAAAAAACTTTCCCGCAATGGCGTGAATGATGCACTTGTCAGCGTGCTGGCATCGCTGCTGTGCATCCTGATCGGTCTGGTGGTGGGCTACATCGTTCTGTTGCTCATCAACCCCGAACACGCCTGGGCAGAGGGCATGGTCCGTATCCTGAAGGGCGGCTTCTACGATGCACCCTATGGTGTCGGCAAAGAGCTGGCAAACGCAGCACCGCTGATCATGACCGGTCTTTCGGTCGCATTTGCATTCAAGACGGGTCTGTTCAACATCGGCGCAGCTGGTCAGTATACGCTGGGTGCGTATGGTGCACTGTATTGTGCCATCATGCTCAAGCTGCCCTGGTTCGTCTGCCTGCTGGCAGCGACCATTCTGGGCGGCATCTGGGGTGCGATCCCCGGCTTCTTCAAAGCCTACTTCAACATCAACGAAGTCATTACCGCGATCATGTTCAACTGGATCGGTCTGTATTTTGTCAACGAGATCATCTATCAGAACGGCAGCGGCCCCATGTATGACTCCCGCAATACCCGTACCCTGAATCTGGCAAAGAACAAGGAATTTGCACAGTCCATCATCCCTGATTTTGGTCTGAACAAGTTCTTCCAGACCAACAGCACCACCATCGCCATCTTCCTGGCGATCGCAGTCGCAGTCATCATCTGGGTCGTTCTGAATAAGACCATCTTTGGCTATGAGCTGAAGGCTGTCGGTCTGAACAAGAACGCTGCCCGCTATGCCGGTATCAACGAAAAGCGGAATGTCATCCTCTCGATGGCGATCGCAGGTGCGCTGTCCGGCTTTGGTGCAGGCCTGTACTACCTGTCCAACGTGGCACAGTGGAGCCCGCTGAACTCCACCAGCCTGCCGGGAATGGGCTTTAACGGCATCCCCGTTGCACTGCTGGCAGGCTCCAACCCCATCGGCACGGTGTTCTCGGCACTGTTCATCTCCCACATCTCGGTCGGCGGTTCCTTCCTTTCTACCAAGTACTACCCCGCAGAGATCTCGGATCTGATCAGCGGCATCATCATCTATCTGTGCGCCTTCTCCATGCTGTTCCGCGGCAAGATCGCAGCACTGCTTTCCAAGAATGTCGTTAAGACCAACGTGAACGCAGAGCCTGCCCCTGCTGAAGTAAAAACTGAGAACAAGGAGGGCAAGTGATATGCTGCTTCTGATCAAATATACTCTGCTGTACGGCATCGTTCTGATGCTGGTGGCACTGGGCGGAATGTTCAGTGAACATTCCGGTATCATCAACATCGCGCTGGAAGGCATCATGGTCATCGGCGGCGTTGCCGGTGTTCTGACCCTGACGATGCTCCCCAGCGGTCTCCCTGCATTTCTTGTAGTGCTGATCTCCATTCTGGTCGCAGCACTGGCAGGCATGATCTACAGCCTGCTGCTGGCGTTTGCTTCCATCAACCTGAAGGCAGACCAGACCATCGGTGGTACTGCACTGAACCTGCTGGCAACGGCGGTTGCAGTCGTTATCGCAAAGTACTTCAGCGACAGCGGCAGTGCAAAGCTGGATTATTCCAACAAGGTGTTCCTGTTCAACATCGGCGGCGTTGAGCTGAGTGTATTCGTGCCCATCGGCATTGCACTGCTGATCATCAGCTACATCGTGATGTACAAGACCCGCTTTGGTCTGCGTCTGCGTGCCTGCGGTGAGCATCCTCAGGCTGCGGACTCGGTCGGTGTCAACGTGTACAAGATGCGTTATGCCGGCGTTCTGATCTCCGGTGCACTGGGTGCGATCGGCGGCATGGCATACATCGTGCCCCCCGTTCAGACCTGGAACTTTGAGGTCGGTGTCACGGGTGCTGGCTATCTGGCAATGGCTGTTATGATCTTTGGTCAGTGGAAGCCGTTCAACATCTTTGGTGCGGCAATGTTCTTTGCGGTGTTCAAGAGTTTGGCAAACATTGCAGACACCACCTTCCTTGCACAGCTCCACTGGTCCAGCAACATCTACAACATGATGCCGTTTGTGGCGTCCATGATCATCTTGGCGTTCACCTCCAAGAACAGCATGGCACCCAAGGCCGAGGGTATCCCTTACGACAAGGGCTCCCGCTGATCTTCTGGCATTTACAAAAGGCACAGCTGCTTATCGGGCGGCTGTGCCTTTTTTGTATAAGCGGCCAGAATGACCTTGCTATTTTTGTAAAAAGCTGATATTCTGATTATAAAATACAAAGCACCAGCAGGTGATGCCTGCAAAGGTGTATTTTGGGCTTTGGGCGAAATAAATCATAAACAAGGAGAACTGCAATGTCCTATATTATGGCACTGGATGCCGGCACCACCTCAAACCGCTGCATCCTGTTCAACAAAGAGGGGCAGATGTGCAGCATTGCACAAAAAGAGTTTACGCAGTATTATCCCAAACCCGGTTGGGTGGAACACGATGCCAACGAGATCTGGACCACCCAGCTGGGCGTGGCGCTGTCGGCCATGAATCAGATCGGCGCACGGGCAGAGGACATTGCGGCCATTGGTATTACCAACCAGCGCGAGACTACCATCGTCTGGGACCGTGAGACCGGTGAGCCGGTGTACCATGCCATCGTCTGGCAGTGCCGCCGCACCAGTGCATACTGCGACGAGCTCAAGGCAAAAGGCCTGACCGAAAAGTTCCGCCAAAAAACGGGCCTTGTGATCGACGCATATTTTTCGGCTACAAAACTCAAGTGGATCCTGGACAACGTCCCCGGTGCACGGCAAAAAGCAGAGGCAGGGCAGTTGCTGTTTGGCACCGTGGAGACCTGGCTGATCTGGAAACTGACCTGCGGCAGGATCCATGTTACTGACTACAGCAACGCCAGCCGTACCATGATGTTCAATATCCATACGCTGGAATGGGACGAGGAGATCCTGGCAGAGCTGGATATCCCACGCTGTATGCTGCCCAAACCGGTGCCTTCCAGTATGTTTTATGGTTCGGCCGATGTCATGCACTTTGGCGGAGCGATCAAAATTGCCGGTGCGGCGGGTGACCAGCAGGCAGCCCTGTTTGGTCAGACCTGTTTTGCACCGGGCGAAGCCAAAAACACCTTTGGAACCGGCGGTTTTATGCTGATGAATACCGGCGAGCGGCCGGTCTTTTCGCAAAATGGTTTGGTGACCACCATCGCATGGGGTCTGAACGGCAAGGTGAACTATGCACTGGAAGGCTCGATTTTTGTGGCCGGTGCCGCCATCCAGTGGCTGCGGGACGAGCTGCGCCTGTTGGAAGAAGCTCGTGACTCGGAGTATCTGGCGCAAAAGGTCAAGGATACCAATGGCTGCTATGTGGTGCCGGCCTTTACCGGGCTGGGCGCACCGCACTGGGATCAATACGCTCGTGGCACCATTGTGGGCCTGACCCGTGGCTGCAACAAGTATCATATCGTGCGTGCTACGCTGGACAGCCAGTGCTATCAGGTCAACGACGTCCTCCATGCGATGGAGGCCGACTCCGGCATTGCCATGCAGGCGTTGCGGGTGGATGGCGGTGCGTCCGCTAACAATTACCTCATGCAGACTATGGCAGACATCAGCAATGTGCCGGTCAAGCGGCCCTGCTGTGTGGAGACCACGGCACTGGGTGCAGCATATCTGGCAGGTTTGGCTGTTGGGTACTGGAACTCTATGGAGGATATCCGCAGCAACTGGTCGGTGGATTGCAGCTTTCTGCCAAAGATCTCGGCCGAAGAACGCACAAAGCGCATCAAAGGCTGGAACAAAGCCGTGCGCTGTGCGTACCATTGGGCAAAGGACGAAGACGAGGTATGACCGTTTGCCGGGCAGCATACCCGATACATATTTTTGAATACTGAGTGGTTTGGATAAAAACAGCCGCACAGCGACTTAGACCATTACGGTCTCGCTGTGCGGCTGTTTTTGCGTTTCCACAATAAATATTCTTCGTAATTGTGCAGTTCTGTCAGTTCGTCGTTGTTCAGCCTCTGGCGTTGTTTGCGGGCTTCATCGCTGGGGTCTACATCGGTCAGGCCCAGCAGGTAGTCGGCGCTGGTGCCATAGAGCTTGCAGATGGTAAATAACACATTGCTGAAAGGAAAACTTTTTCCCTGTTCCCATGAACGGATGGACCAGACGGACAGACCGAGTTTATCTGCAAGTGCCTGTTGTGTGTCACCGTTCAGTTTTCGGAGTTCTGCTAACCGTTCCCCAAGCATAGTTTAACCACCTTTCCTTACCTCTAGTATATGAAATGTGCCTACTTTTAACGAAAAGTGGCTGTACAATACTAGACAAGATGAAAAGTGGGCGTATAATACTAGTATACGGTTAAAATGGTGGAAGATTACTACTTTTCCGCAACCTAAAATACAAAGCGAGGGGACCCGCATTGGAACAACTGATCAATTTTCTTGCGCCGGAGATACAGGCGGTTCTGCCCCTGCTCCTGCAAGACAAATCCACTGGACACAACATTATATGGGCCACTGACCCACCCGAAGAACTTCGGGACAGCGGCGTGACCGATAAATCGGAGATCACCATTCCGCAGTTACAGCAGATGGGCTATGATGCGTTACTGCCCCGCCAGCTCAAGCAGGACGATGACCAGCGCCGACGCACCCGCAAAAAGGGAGAGGTGTTTACCCCGGCATGGGTCTGCAACAAGATGAACAACGCATTGGACGCAGACTGGTTTGGGCAGGAGGGACGCTTTAACACAGAAACAGCCCAAGGCTGGCAGGCTGCGTCCCATCCGGTGCTGTTTGAAGCCGGGCAGAGCTGGCAGGCCTATGTGGACAGCCGCCGGTTGGAGATCACCTGTGGCGAAGCGCCGTTCCTTGTTAGTCGTTACGATGCCGCTACCGGGCAGCCCATCCCGCCGGCCGAGCGCATCGGGATCCTGGACCGCAAGCTGCGGGTGGTGGCCGAAAACACCTGCACCGAGACCGATCGGCTCAAATGGGTCTACCGTGCAATGCAGGCCACCTATGGCTACGAGTATCAGGGCGACAATCTGCTGTTGGCGCGGACGAACTTACTGCTGACCTATGTGGAGCATTTGCAGGTCTGCTGGCAGCGAAAACCAACGATTCAGGAATTGAAAAAAATCGCCAATATCATTGCGTGGAATATTTGGCAAATGGACGGTCTGCGCAAATCTGTCCCTGGAGGTAAACCGCAGCCGGAGGTGGAACAGATGGACTTGTTTTCCATGTTCGACGAAGCAGAGATACAGCAACCTGCAATATCCTGCAAGGTAAAGGACTGGCGAACTAACAAAACGCAGAACTTTGAAACGATTCAGGAAGGGAGTACTCGCATGAAGTTTGATTACGTCATTGGAAACCCGCCGTATCAGGATGAGACACTTGGAGACAACAAAGGATACGCCCCACCAGTCTACAATAAATTTCTGGATGCTTCCTATGAGATTGCAGATAAAGTAGAAATGATTCACCCTGCGCGATTCTTGTTTGACGCAGGTGGTACTCCGAAAGCATGGAATCAGAAAATGCTTGCGAGTATGAATTTTAAAATTCTATATTATGAAGCCGATAGCGAAAAAATATTCCATGGGCCTGATATAAAAGGTGGATTGGCTATCTCGCTCCATAATAAATGTGCTAACTATGAGCCAGTTGGAACATTTACTCCTTATAATGAACTAAATCATATTCTTGCAACGATTAAATCACAAATGAAGTCATCATTAAGTGACATCGTTTCTGGAAGAGGAGTATATAGACTATCAGAAAACGCCTTGATTGATTACTCGGAGATTGAAACGTTTCAATCGAAAGGCCATAAATACGATATCGGTTCAAGTGCATTTAAGATTCTTGATGGGATAGTTTTTCATGCGGAAAAACCAAATGATGGATGCAAGTATGGACGGTTTTTAGGATTGTTGAAGAATGAACGTGTCTATCGGTGGTTGAGAAAAGATTACTTTAATATGATTGACAGTTTTAATCATTATAAGGTGTTTATTCCAAAAGCAAATGGTTCAGGTGCACTGGGAGAAGCACTGTCGACATTAATGATAGGAACACCAGGAATGGGTCATACCGAAACATTTCTTTCTATTGGAAACTTTGCAACGCTGTCAGAAGCGGAGTCTTGTATGGCATATATAAAAACAAAGTTTGCAAGAGCGCTGCTTGGAGTTCTTAAGATAACGCAGGATAATCCATCACAAAAGTGGAAATATGTCCCCCTTCAGGACTTTACCCCCAACTCCGATATTGACTGGAGCGTACCGGTTGCCCAGATCGACCAGCAGCTCTACCGCAAATACGGGCTGACAGCGGAAGAAATTGACTTTATCGAGACTCATGTAAAGGAGATGGTATAATGGCCGC
>CAYXQN010000003.1:0-53143 GCA_964466825.1 uncultured Faecalibacterium sp.
CTTGATCTGCAAAAGAATGCCCGCCGAGTTCCCATCCAGGATGCCGGCGGGCATTGTTTTATCTCGAAATAACGGCTCCACCCCTTGAAAAAACGCCCCGAATCCGTTATCATAGAGTGTGACAAAATCTCCCCTGTGGGAAAGGAAAAGGAGCGTTTTTCTCATGTCTGAAAAACAGATCAAAGGTATCAAAAAGTTTTTTGATGAATTCAAAAAGTTCGCCATGCGCGGCAACGTGCTGGATATGGCAGTCGGCTTGGTCGTCGGCTCGTCCTTCACCGCCATCGTCAACTCTCTGGTCGGTGATCTGATCTCTCCCATCATCGGCCTGTTCTTCCAGACCGACTTTACCGATGTTGTGCTGACCATCCGTGATGTTGATATCAAGGTCGGTTCGTTCATCACTGCAGTCATCAACTTCCTGCTGGTGGCATTCGTGCTGTTCGTTCTAATCAAACTGGTCAACAGCCTGCAGAAGAAGCCTGAGCCGAAGGCTCCCGAAGCACCCCCGGCTCCCACCACCAAGAACTGCCCCTACTGCCAGTCTGAGATCTCTATCAAGGCAGTCCGCTGCCCCCACTGCACCTCCAAGCTGGAGGGCTTCCCGGAGATCAACAACTGATCTTCTGCGTTTATAACTGCATAAAAGCACCCCGTTCCTGTGCATGGAACGGGGTGCTTTCTGTTTTGTATTTTGTAACGCTGCTTACTTCACGTTGGTCAGCTCTGCCAGCTTATGATAGATTTCGGTGTTGTCGTATGCGCCGCCGAACTTCTCAGCACCAACGCCCATTGCGTAGACATTCACCATTGCACCAGTGTGTGCATAGGTGGTGTGGTCCATGCCGGACTTATGATTGATGACGTGGCAGATGGCCATGGAGAAAGGCACATAGGTGCCGTACAGCTCGTAGTCCTGCTGGGTCATCTTGTCCTGAGCAGATGCGCCCACCTCCAGCGTGCGCTCGTATGCAGTGCGCAGCTGGTCTGCCTCGTAGTCGGTCAGCAGCAGCCTGCCTGCCTGCGCTGCATCCGGGTCGCCGGGCAGAGTCAGACCAAAGCAGGCTTTAACGTCCTTCATAGCATCCTCAAAGGAGGTGCCGTTTGCACGGTAACCTGCCACATAGTCGGTATCAAACTTTGCGTAGGACATCTTCTGCTGGGAGAGGTTGGTCAGGAAGGTATCGTAGTTGGTAGTCTTGTAACCGATCGCCATACCGCCGGTCTCGTGGTCGGCAGTGACAAGGATCAGCGTCTCGTTGGGATGCTTGTCGTAGAAATCCACTGCCGCCTGCACTGCATTGCTCATTTCCAGCACATCGTGGATGGAAGCAGCTGCATCATTGGCATGGCAGGCCCAATCGATCTTGCCGGACTCGGTCATGAGGAAGAAGCCCTTTTTGTTGTCCAGCAGCTCGATGCCCTTCTTGACGTAGTCAGTCAGCTTCCACTCGCCCTCAGCAGCGTCCATAGCGTAGTTCATCGCCTTGCCATCTGCAAGCTGCTCGGCAATGATCAGGGTCTTGCCATCGCCGGCCTTCAGCGCCTGGGCTGCCGCCTGTGTGGTCACGACCTTGTAGCCTGCCTGCTCCGCCACGGCGTGGTTATCCGGCACAGTGCCGTCGCCGTTCTTCTTCTGGAACTCACCGCCTGCAAAATACTCAAAGCCGCTGTTCGCCAGTTCCACACCGATCTCGTAGTAGTTACGGCGGCTTGCCTGATGCGCATAGAATGCTGCAGGCGTTGCGTGGTCGATGTTGACGGTCGAGATCACGCCGACCTTATAGTTCTTTTGTGCATGAAGCTTTTCTGCAATGGTCTCATAGGGGACATCCCGGGTCCAGGGACACATATTGATGACTCCGCTCTCGGTTTTATAACCAGTGGCAATGGAGGTTGCCGTAGAAGCAGAATCCGGGCAGAAGGAGCTGCTGTCGTAGGTGGTCACACTGCCCACCTGCGGAAAACCGGTAAAGCTCAGCTCACCCTCGGTCACAGCACCATTGTTCTCAGTAGTACCCTTGTAAAAGCGTGCCGACTGGATCTGTGCAGTACCCATGCCATCGCCAATAAAGAGGAAGATGTACTTCGGTTTCTGGAACAGATCCAGCAGACTGTTTTCCTGATCGACTTCCTCTGCCTTGGATTCTGCTGCATAGGCTGCCGGTGCAGTTGCCATCAGTCCCATCGCAGATGCTGCTGCACCTGCTTTTAAGAAATTGCGGCGAGAAATTTTAGGCTCTTTCATTCCAATACCCTCTCTTTTCAATAATTTCATACGTCCCTTTGCGGGCCATACTGCCCACAATTTTGTCCCTCAGAACGGCTTTATTGTAGCGCACCCAACGCTTTTTCTGAAACCATACTCGTGCAAAAAAAGCGTAAAACCTGTCGGCAGACCTTTGCGGTAATGTAAAGCTTTGCCACGAAAGGTAAAACTTTTTGCCGGGAATTTCACGGACTTTTTCCACCAAACTCTGCCGGAAGGGTTGAAAGTCGAGAGGGTTCCATAGTACAATAAGGATGTATGAGTCAACCAACAGAGAGGAACAACTTATGGCAGCTTCAAAAATCAAAGTATTGGCACTGGATCTGGACGGCACCCTGACCAACGATCAGAAGATCGTCACTCCGCGTACCCGCGCCGCATTGGATGCAGCGATCGAGCAGGGCGTGACCATCGTTTTGGCATCCGGCCGCCCGACGGCAGGCATTATGCCGCTGGCAAAGGAACTGGAACTGGATAAAAAGGGCGGCTGCGTCCTGTCCTACAACGGTGGTGCTATTGTAGACTGCCGTACCGGCGAAACACTGTATCAAAAGCGTTTGGGTGCAGAGTTTGTGCCGGAGCTGTGTGCTTTTGCTGCAGATCAGGATATTGCCATCGTTACTTATAACAACGAAGGCGTGGTCACCGAGCGGCCCGAAGACCCGTGGGCCCTGCGGGAGTGCTTTACCTGCAAACTGCCTATGATCGGCGTTGAGGATCTGGCAAAGTATGTGGACTACCCTATTTGCAAAATGCTCATCACGCTGGATCCTGCCCGCCGGGACGAAGTATGCGCAGCTGCCAAAAAACAGTTCGACGGCCGCATCGATCTGTATCCCTCCAGCCCCTTCTTTATTGAGGCCGTGCCTCAGGGTGTAGCCAAAGATGTAAGCCTTGCTGCATTGCTGGAGCGCATGGGCCTGACCCGCGAGAATCTTATGGCCTGTGGCGACGGCCTGAATGATCGTTCCATGATCGCCTATGCAGGCATCGGCGTTGCCATGCAGAATGCAGAAGAACCGGTCAAGTCCGCAGCGGACTATGTGACCTGCGCCGACAATAACCACGACGGTGTTGCCGAAGCGGTGGAAAAATTTATTCTGGGCTGAGAGCGCCCTTCCCAAATGATTTGATATACGAGAGGACTAACAAAACAATGCCACGCAACCTGGTTTTATTCGATCTGGAATGGAACATCGGCTATCAGCCGTATACCTTTAACTATCATGGCGTGCAGCAGACCCTGCGCGGCGAGATCGTGGAGATCGGCGCCGTTAAGATCGACGAAGACGCAAACGTTCTGGACACCTTTTCCATCCGTCTGCGCCCCCGCATCTTCCGCAAATTGCAGCATCATATCGCCAAGGTGACCGGCCTGACGCAGGCCGACCTGGACAACGGCGAACCGATTGTTCAGGGCCTGCGCCGCTTTATGCAGTGGTGCGGCCCGGATGCCGAATTTGCTGAGTGGGGCCTAGATGATGTACCTGTACTCAAGCAGAATCTGTTTTTGTGCAACATCGACGAGAGCCGCCCCACCGTGTGGTACGATCTGCAGCAGCTGTTTTTGCGGGAGCACCCCCGCAAAGAGGGCGAAGGCATGACCCTGGAGAGCGTTGTGACCCGCATGGGCATCCCCATGGAACGGCCATTCCACGACGCATTGTCCGACACCCTGTACACCGCCGATATCTGCCGGCTGCTGGACCTGCGGGCCGGGCTGGCGGCATATCCTTCGGAGGAGGATGCTCTGCGTCAAAGCCTTTGCCCCGCCCCCGGCGACTACCGGGACTTTACGGTATTCAAAGGTTATGTGGAGCAGTATGCCTGGCGGGCAGAACCCCGCATTTATACAGCCTCCTGCCCCGAATGCTGCGCCGCCCTTGTGCCGGATGAGATCTGGCTGAAAAAAGGCAGCAACAGCTGGTATACCCTGGCCCAATGCCCTCACTGCTCCGGCACCGAAAATGCTGTATCCAAAGGCGTATTCCAGCGTTTTAAGCTGGCCCGCCGGGACGGCCTGCACTGGAGCTTTGCCCGCTGTGTCCAACTGCCGGATCCTGAATCGCTGGAACGCTGGAACAAACAGCGTACCGCACAGATGGAACGGCTGCGTGCCCGTAACGAAAAGCAGCCTGCCGAAAACTCCAACAAAAAATAATCTTTTCTGCAAAAAAATCGCTCCCAGTTTCGTTTTATAATCAGCGGCGTACTACAATGCAAACGCTTTGGCTTTGTTCGCGCCTCCGCCCTTAAATGGGATATACTATTGGCAGCAGTCTGAACACGCCGCCATCACAGAAGGGAACGAAACAGTATGCAAACAACACTGACCTGCTGGCTGCGCCAGTTAGGAGATCTGGACTATTGGCTGGATCTGTTTGATAAATTTGGAGACCTGGGCCCGCTTGCGCCGATCCTTTTGACGGCAGCCGAGTCTTTTTGCCCTCCGCTGCCTTTGATCGCGATCGTTGCGCTGAACGTGGCAGCCCACGGTGGACTGCTTGGCTTTTTGTACAGCTGGCTGGGGGTGGCGTTGGGCGGCAGCATCATGTTTTTGTTCTGGCGCAAGGTCGTCAAATCCCACTTTTGGAAGTTGGCCAACCGGTTCGAAAAGCTGCACAAAGCACAGCAGTGGGTCAGCAACTTTGATGTTTCGTCCCTGTTCATGCTGGCGCTGCTCCCCTTTACCCCCACCTCGTTTATGCATCTGGCATTCGGCATCTCTGATTTTGATGAGAAATATTATCTCATCACCATGCTTTTGGCCAAAGGCGTGATGGTGGGCATGATGGCCGTGTTTGGACAATCACTGGTAAGCTCGCTGAAAAATCCCTTCTACCTCATCCTCGCCGTTCTTCTGTGGGGTGGGATGTATCTGATCAGCAAACGCTTTTGTAAAAAGCATCATTTGGAATGACCTTGTGGAGGTTTTCATGTCCAAGCCAAAGATCGCCTTTATCTGCGTGCACAACTCCTGCCGGAGCCAGATCGCAGAAGCTCTGGGCAAGCACCTTGCCGGGGATCGGTTCGAGTTCTACTCTGCCGGCACCGAGACAAAGCCGCAGATCAATCAGGACGCAGTTCGCCTGATGAAACAGCTCTATCAGATCGACATGGAACAGACCCAGTATAGCAAAACCATCGACCGCATCCCCACGCCGGACCTTGCCGTTTCGATGGGCTGCGATGTCGGCTGCCCCTTCATTGGCAGAGCCTTCGACGACGATTGGGGCCTGCCGGACCCGACCGGAAAAAGCGATGAGGACTTCATCACTGTCATCCGTGCGATCGAGTCAAAAATCCTTCAGTTATAACAAAGTCCCTCCGGAACAGATGCTCCGGAGGGACTTTGTTTTTTCCAGTTTTTATTCTACATCGTCCAGAAAAAAACGCTTACAGCCCATGTCTTCCCTGCTCTGCAGTAAGCTCCCGCTGGAGAGCCGCCTTGCGGTGGTCAAGCAGCAGGTCCTTGTTGTAGCGGAAATACCGCTCGCAGCCGTTTTCTGTGAGGAAGGCGTGTGCTGTGGGCGAAACAGTCAGCTCAGTAACAAACACCACCAGCTCCTGGCTTTCGCCGAACGCCTGCTCCATAAAATCGAATGCAGCTTCCAGCGCTGCGCTGGCGGTCTGCTGGGCAGATTCCCGCGTTTCTGCAAGGGATTGGAACTGGCTGCGCAGCAGGTCGAATGCTTGCTGCGTACCCACCGCATTGGCATGACGCAGTTCATTTTCCCACCGGTGCAGGGCAGCCGCAGTCTGCAGACGGTCGGTCAGTTGACTCTTGGTCAGCAGACCTGTGGTCCGGCGGCGCTCTGTCTCCGCATTGTAGTCTTCGATCTGCTGGTGGAACAGCTCCGCCGGGCCGTTCGGCAGATCTTCCGGCAGGGTCGCAAACGCCTTTTTGGTCTCCCGCAGAAAGGCATAGCAGGCATCTGCCACTGCATCTGCCTGTCGTGAAGCTGCAAACCGGGTATCCAGACCAGCAAGAAGCAGACTGACCAGACTGAGCCTCTCGTCAAAGGGTGCCTGCATCAACCGGGCAAATGCCTCCGGCTTTGCCTGACCGGCAAGGATCTCCTCCACGCCGTAATCGTCCCGGTATTTATAGTACAGGTCCAGATAGGCCGAAAAATCTTCGGCGATCTTGGGGTGCTGCAGGTATTCCCGGATCAAATCCTCGTCTGCCTGCAGGCCCAGCTGTTCGTAGGTTGTCAGCAGCTCAGACAGATCCTCCCAGCCACGGGCGGTTACAAACTGGGTACCATCCACATCGGCATTGATCTGATAGAAGTTTTGGGGATGCAGCTCCAGATAGCTCTGGATGGCGCTATGGATGTGCACCGTGCGGGCATAGTCCTTCCAGACCGAAAGATCCGGCTGGATGTCCATCCGGCGTACACGGTCCAGGGTCACGATGTCAAAATCCCGCACAGACTTATTGTACTCCGGCGGGTTGCCCGCTGCCACAATGACCCAGCCTGCAGGAACAGCCTGATTGCCAAAGGTCTTGCACTGTAAAAACTGCAGCATGGTGGGCGCCAGGGTCTCGGACACACAGTTGATCTCGTCGATGAACAGGATCCCCTCTGAAAGCCCGGTAGCCTCCATTTTGGCGTAAATACTTGCGATGATCTCGCTCATGGTATATTCCGTCACCGAGACATCCTTGCCGCCGTAATGGCGCTGCCGGATAAAGGGCAGGCCCACAGCACTCTGTCGGGTATGGTGCGTAATGGTGTATGCCACCAATGCCACGCCGCAGTCCCGTGCCACCTGCTCCATGATCTGGGTCTTGCCAATGCCCGGAGGTCCCATCAGCAGGATGGGACGCTGCCGGATGGCCGGAATGGCATATTCGCCCACTGCATCCTTGGCGAGGTAGGCTTTTACGGTTCGTTCGATCTCATCTTTGGCTCGTTTGATATTCATAACTGTTTCCTCACGAATTGTTCAGATCACGGTAGAGGTCATCTTCTTCGGCAAGGGCCTGCGCCAGCTCACTGGCAGAGCGCGCCGCCGTACCGGTAAATTCTTCTTCCTCCAGGACCACCTTCATGGCCCAAGGGGGCACATTGGCATCGTCAAAGCGGTCACCCAAAAAGAGGAACGCCGTATCGTAGGGCGGACGCCGTGCCGGGTAGGTGCCCATGCCATCGGTAAAATAAAGCAGCCCCCGCAGATGGGAAAACTTTTTTTCCGCACACAGGCGGGCAACGTACTCAAACGCCGGACGGAAATCGGTCCCTCCGCCGCCACGCAGCTCAAAATGGTTCATTGCACGGATCAGGTCCTCCTCGCTGCGGATCAGGATGTCCTGCTGCACCGCATTATCCGCCTGGATCAAATGCAGGTTCATCCGATGGAAAAAATTCTCCCGCCCTTTGAGCAGCGTATAAGTCTCTGCCAGGAAGGCGCGTACCAGCTCGCCCGAGGTAGAGTAGCTGGTGTCGATGACCAGAGCCAGCTCCTCGATTTTTTTACTTTCCCGCGTTTCCAGCGGTTCGATCAGAGGCATATCCCCATAGACAGACAGTCCGTAGGTATAAAAGTTCAGATCAAATTCCTCCGGGTCAAGCCGGACCTCTTCCCGATTGACACAGAACCGGCGCAAAAAATCCTGATAGCTGCGCCGGCTGCGGCTTGCAGCTTTGATCTGCTGCTTGAGCGCATCAGAACCTTCTCCTGCTTCCTTGTCCCTCAGATCCAGTTCGGTCTGCATCCGGTCTCCGATCTTCTGCCATGTTTTTTGTGGCAACGGGGTCGGCATCTGCTGGGGCTGATCCGGCGGGTCTTTGGGCCACAAACGGTGATCATCGGTGTAAAACTCCTGTTCCAGCTGACGACGGACCCCGGGAGTCTGCCGGCAGAGCCAACGGTAAACCGGTGCCGCTGCGATCACCCGTTCTTCCTCGGTGATCCGACGATACGCATTCTGGCGCACATAGGTCAACGGACGCTGAACACTTTTTCGGCCAAGGTGATCGATCACATTTTCCACTGCAATGTCACAGGCCAGGTTCCAAAGCTGTGGTTCCCGCTTGCCTCGCAGCCAAAGATGTCGAAATACGCAATGGAAAACCGTGTGCAGATATAACCGGTTGAGATATTTCGGATTATCCTGATAGAGCCGCAGCAATGCACTGGGCTGGTAATACAAGGCAATGCCATCTGTAGCCTGGGTACAGCAGCGTTCCTCAGCCGCCGGGGCGAGCGCCGACAGCGCCATATCCAGAAACCGAAATTCCAGATACAGCTCACTGCGCACCACAGCCAGCACTTCAAGGCCCATCCGCTCCTGCCACTGTTCGTGCGTTTCCGGCTTTGCAGACTGGAACGGCTTGCGTGGGTCAAAAAACTTTTCTTTTTGGAGCAAGGGATCACCCCTCTCTGGTAAAGGTTTGTCTTTGCGGAACACATCAGGAAACTGTACTGTGAAAGTGTTCCGCTCAGAAATCAAAATCGTATCTTTTCTGCTTTTTTTCCGCTGCGTATTTTTTGTATTCTGCATCTGCCAGCAGTGCAGCAGCGGTGGCATTTTCCGCTTTTGCGGCAAGGGCTGCCCCCTCGGCAAAGGCAGACTTGTCCATTACATCCAGCGCCAGAAGATCGCGGATCCCCTCCTGGTCCTGCGTTTTCAGCAGCCACTGCAGTACACGGCCGGTATTCTGCGCCAAAAATACGCGATACGCCTGTTCCGCCTGTGCGGCAAGCTGCCATGGATAACGCAGCCGGTCAAAGCAAAGCATTGCCATGATATTGACATCATCCGCATCATGTCCCTGTGGAAAAACACCGTCGTATTCTGCCGAAAGTAGTTTCCCTTCCAGAAAACACTGTCTGTAATGATACCCCTGGCCCGAAAAGGTGTGCAGGAGGATATGAGCGGGTGTTTCTTCAACATCCTCCCAATAAGCCGGATACCACAGCACTGCCCGAGGCAGCTGCCCCTGCGGCTGAAAGAGCAGCCGGACAGCTTCTGTAATACTATTTATCAATACAAATGCGCCTGTGACCTGTTCCGGCTCTGCACGCACTACCAGTGTTTCCAGTGCAAAGCAGTTCAAAAACACCTCACCGCCCATCGTCAGTCCGGCAGCACCTGCGCTCAGACGGCGCAGTTTGCGGCAATTGTAAAAGGCATAGCTCCCCATGACCCGCAGGGTATCCGGCAAAGAAACTTCTTCCAAAAAATTACCACAGACAGGATGCAGTTCTTCCCTTTCAGCAGTCTCGCCAAAGGTCAGATCGTATCTTCTGCCATGGTCCATCCGCTGTCCGAAAGCGCACAGAAGCTTCGGCACGCCCTCTTTATCCACTGCATAACGGCACAACTGTGCTGGCAGCGGCATACTACGGGGATTTTCTGAAAAACAATAGTCGCCCAGCTCTGTTATTGCCAGGCTTCCGCCATCCGGTGACGGCAGCCGCCCCGGCAGCACGACACAGGGACTTTCGCCATACACCCGCACCAACCGGGCATTGCCCCCATCCAGGGGCAGAATATCCAGGATCAGATCACTGCTGTGCACCGTCATCGTTTCTGCCTTCCCTTTCTGCTTTAGCATTTGTATTCAAAATCAGTATAATCCATCTGCTTTCGCTTGTCCAGTAGACTGGCAAGGTCCATCACAGCAAAAAGGCGCAGCTCTGCGCTGCGCCTTGGACAGTTTACTCGGTCAGTTCCCTTACCAGTTGCATCAGGGTAGACACATACGCCTGGTTCGTATAATGCGTCTCGTACAGCTTACGGCAGGCCGTGTGCATAGCTGCCAGCTGCTCCGGATGAAGGATCGCCCGCTCCAACGCCTCAGCCAGCTGTTCCGGATCATCGTCCGGATATACAAAACCGTCCACGCCTTCCGTCAAAAGCCCTGCCGTGCCTGTATGCTCAGAAACAATGGCCGGCTTGCCAAAAATCAGGCCCTCGGTAACAAAGGTGGGCATGGGATCGTCCCGGGAGGCACACACTACGCAGGCGCACTGCTCCATCAGGGATTTGATCTCCGGCCGTTCCAGACGCTTGCGGTAAAACACTGTATCAGGATAATCCTGGACAAGAGCCTTTACCTGCCCCAGAACTTCGCTGTCCGTTCCCTTGCCCACAAACAGGAAGGCCGCCTTTTCCCGCACCGCACTGGGCAACAACCGGATCGCATTGCAGAAGATATCCTGTCCCTTACGGGGTTCCAGCGAGCCTACCGTAACAAACAGCGGACGTCCGGCAGCAAAGCTCAGATCATATGGCTCAAACTGGTCCTGTGCATAGTCCGGCAGGCCATAGATCAGCTGTCGGATCTCAAAATCCGGACGGACTGCGTGCATAGCCGCCGTTGCATGGGAGCCAACTGCACACACCCGAACATTGGGTGCCAGCACACGGGGGATCTTGTGGGTGATAAAAGGATATCCGGCAAAGGCATCGTGCAGCCACCACAACACCGGCACGAAAGAATCATTCAAAGTACGCACAAGCCCGGCAGCTACCACCGTGTTTACCAGCACAAAATCTGCGCTGGTGGCCAGCCCCCACAAGGCTTTGCTGTTGACACAGTCTGCCCGGGTGACCACTGCCGCTCCGGCATCCAAAAACAGCGGCAGTGCCCCTTCATCTGCAGGCCCCAGCACGACTACCTCGTACCCCATCTCCCGCAGTACCGGGATCGCACTGACCAGCACGATGGGGGCACCGGTCATCGTCAGCTCATGGCTGAATACAAGCGCACGCTTGCCCTGCGCAGAAAACACATCCTCTGCACACAATTCCCGTCGGAAATGCAGCAGCGCCTGCGGGATCCGCTGGCAATTCTGTGCCATTGCCGACGCCAGCCGCAGCAGCTCGGTCACGCTGTCCCGGCCACGGGCGGATGCCCGAATCCGGTCCAAAAGCTGCCGCGATACCAATGCACACCGGCTGCTGGGGATATGCTGTGTGCTCAGGTAAAGAGCCGTAGCACCATCAAAGCCAAAGACTGCATCGCAGACGGCCAGATCCGCTCCGCTGCGCAGTGCGCTCACAAAATAGCTCAGGGCTGTGGGGGTGCATTCCACATCCTCGCTGACCAGCAGCACACCTGCTACCGCGGGGGTCAGCTCCCCTTCCAGCTGAGTCACCAGCCGGAACTTGCGATGCAGTTGGTTCTGCAGCGAATTTTCCAGGGCTTTATGCCGCCCGGGGGCATAGATCAGCAGATAAGTGCTCTGGGTATCTGTATAGACCTGTTTCGGCAGCTGTTTGCGCTGCAGGGGACTGTAACTGGTGTACATATGCGTGCTCCTTTGGGTCACATCTTGCGGCTCAACGGCCACGGTGCAGTAAACGCACCACAGCCCGCAGGGGTGCCGTCACCCGCCAGCTGTGGCTCTGCTGCAAGTCCTGCAGCGCCGCCTCGTAGACGGTGCGCTGCTGTTCCAGCTCTCTGCGCAGCTGTGCCACCTCCCGACGGGAGCTTTCCAGCACAGCTGCCGCTTCCTGCGCTTGCGAATCCTTCTGTTCACGCAGAACATTCAAGGTCTGCAGCAGCGACTTGCCGGGCTGTTCGTGCAAAAAACGTCCCAGCGGATAGTAATGATAATTCACTGCAAACTTCATGCCGGCTGCAAACCCCACCAAAGATTCCACCCGGAAGTTGGGATCAATGTCCATAAACAAAAAGGTCCCTTCCCGCAGCTGCAGGCCATTGGCAACACTGTACCGCAGCCGCTCGTCCGAAATCGCAAGGTCCGTAACACAGCAGGCCAGCTCACCGGGGTCCAGCCGCAGCGCACGGGCATCGGCAGGCAGCACGAACGTAGCGCTGACCTCATGCGTCAGTTCGTTATAAGACTCCTCCGTGACGGTCAGACATTCCCGGGGAGAAAAGCCGTTGCCGGAGTCGTAAAACAGCTGCGGCAGGATCATGGTGACCGGCTCGTTATCGGTACCGAGCTTGGCAAGCTCAGTCTGATACACCAAAAGCTGCTGTTCCAGTTCCAGACAGCGCTCAGCCATGCGGGAGACCCCTGCATCCGAAAGCTGCAGCTGTTGTTCCAGCTCAGCGATCCGGGCCTGTGCGGCCGCAAGGGTCTGGGGGCATTCATTGGTCATGACGGGTTCCTCCTTTAAGGCTCTTTACACTTGCTGCATCCTGCAGCCTCACCCAGTTCAATGCTGGGCCGTACAGCGGGGCTTTGGTTTTTTTGCAGTTTTTGCCGGGACAAATCGCCGCATCAGGCTGCGGCGCAGCTGCAGCAGCCCACACGCCACTGCGATCAGCGCCAATGCCAACAGATATTGCAGCCCCATTCCCAGCAGTGGACGGTCGGCAAATTTAGCCGCAAACAGATACCAGGGTATTGCGATCAGCTCCACCGTATGGGCACAGAAAATGTGCAGCGACCGGCGGCCAATGCTCTCCAGGCAACGCACCACCGGCCCTGTGCCGCGGTTCAGCCGCAAAAACAGCCGGATAAACAGCAATCCCGCCAGACCATCCAGCAAAATGCTCACCGGCCCCAGGGACCACTGCGCCATGGACACACTGTCGGCACATCCGGTGACCAGTGCGCCTACTGCGATCAGAACGACAGCCCCCAGCAGGACCCCCTTCATCCGGAGGGAGAGGGGCTTGTCCAGCCAGTGGTTCTTTTTTGCCAAAAAACCCAGATACAAATAAGGGACCACCACCATGCTCTGGGTCAGGCAGAAGGGCAGTTCCCACACAAGGCTGGTGCCCCAGCCCAGCAAAGCACAGCCGGCTACGGCCCAGGTTATGTACTGCTGCGGAAAAACATTCAGGATAAAATCCAGCATGATCCAGCTGAACATCAGGGTCAGCAGATACCACATCGGCCCGCAGGAGAAAAACTCCTGTCCAAAATAAGATGCTGTGTGGGGCAATCCCAGCAAAAAGCCGCCCAGCACCTTCGCAGTCTCGCCCAGGCTGCCAGGCAGATAGTGGAAAGCACTGTAGTGAATGATCAGATGCAGCACACAGGTAAAAAATGCAGTCCAGCAAAAAGGCTTGAGCAGGCTTGTAAGCTGCTGGCGGATGCACTTGTCGAGCGACCGCTTGCGGAACCCATAACCACTGGCAATAAAAAAGGCTGCCATCAGGCTTTCGCGGTAGATAAATGGCAAAAATGCCGTAAGCGAAAGGCCGCTGGCAGTGTCCAGCGAATAACTCTCTGCCGTATGAGCCAGCACGATGGTAAGCATACCAGCTCCCTTGAGCAGATCGAACATTCCGATAGAATTCACAGTGCGTGGCTTGGTTGCTTCCATTTAACGTCCCTTCCTTGTGCTGTATTGCTCTGAACGGAACAGCACGATCCTTGGATTTTTACATATTATTTGTTGAAGTAAAACCAGTATAATGCTTTTTGCAGGGACTGTCAATTTTGAATTGCGGTCCTCTCAATTGGCACATAGCAGTTTGCAATAAAAATTTTATCATACCAGCACCCTCTTTGCAACGAAAGGTAGAAATTGCATGACCCAAAAGAATTATATGCAACTTTTTATTGTCAATCTTGGAAATCAAATCTTGCAAAAGTATTGAATTGGCAAAAAAGTTGGTGTATACTTGGCACATCCGGTGTGCCGTCAGCTGTCCGCCGGGCAAACAAGACAAAACACAATGTTTTTACAATATGGAGGCAGAAATGGTCACTTCACTGTATCAATCTCTTTGTAATATGGAAACGATCTATGCGGACCGTGTTGCGATCCGCTATTATGACGAAGCAAAGCAGGGTGTCACCGAGGTGTTCTACCGCCAGTATGCCCAGGACCTGCGCCGCTTTGTTGCTTTTTTGCGCAGCAAAGCCGGGGATGTACAGGGCAAGCGAGTCGCGATCCTTGCACGCAACAGCTACCAGTATGTCATTTGTATGTATGGTACCGTCATTGCAGGCGGCGTGGCAGTGCCCCTGAACATGGGCAAGGATTGGGATGCCATCCAGTACGAACTGGATCTGGTGGAACCGGTCTGTGTGCTGCATGACGGCGAGTACCTGGAGCGTGAGCCCCAGCTGGCTGAAGCCTATGGCGATGTGCTGGAGCCCATGAGCACTTTTGCCTCCTTTGAGCCTGCCGCAGATGTGACCGAGGTGGAGGATCTTTCTGCACTGGCATTCATCATGTTTACTTCCGGCACGACCGGCCGCAGCAAGGGCGTCATGCTCAGCCAGAAAAATCTGTTCTCTGCAATGCCCGCCTTCCTGGATCCGTTCGAAGATGTGCGCCGCATGACCGGCTGGGACCCGGACACTTTCTCGTCTCTGTCGGCCCTGCCCATGTTCCACATCTCCGCAATGACCAGTCTGGTCTCCTGGAGCATTACAGGCCACTCCATCAATCTGTGCAATGACCTGAAATATTTTTACCGGGATCTGGGTGCAATGCGCAGCGATGTCATGGCTGTCGTACCGGTGCTGCTCAAGAGCATCTATAAAGATGTGATGAAGGATCGCCGTGACCGCCTGAACGGCCTGCGCATCCTGACCTGCGGCGCCGCAATGTTTGATCCCCAGATGCTCAAGGATCTGATGGACAAAGGCTTCTTTATCGCTCAGATGTACGGCCTGACCGAGACCTGCGGCGATGGCGCCTGGAATTCTTCTCAGGAAGAAAAGTATCTGACCAGCGTAGGCCATGTAGACCGCAGCTGCGAGTATAAAATCGATGGCGGTGAACTGTGTATGCGTGGCGATCCCATTATGATGGGCTACTACAAAGAGCCGGAAGCTACTGCCGAAGTGCTGGATGCTGAGGGCTGGTTCCACACCGGCGATATTGCTCGTGTGGAAGAGGACGGCTATATGTACCTGACCGGCCGTAAAAAGAATGTTATTATTCTGGACAGCGGCGAAAATGTCAGCCCTGAAGAACTGGAAAAGCTGCTGGTGCCCTGCTCCGATATCCAGGAGTGCATCGTCAAGGAAAAAGACAAGAAGATCGTTGCTGTGGTCTACTGTGCTCCTGAAAAGCAGGAATCCGTGCAGGAATTTGTCACGCAGGTCAACCGCTCGCTGGCAATGTACAAGCGTATGATGGTAGAATTTTCTGCACAGCCGTTGCCCCGCAACTCCACCGGTAAGCTGGTACGCTGAGTTTTTACAGAGCAAAAAGGCGAATGGGGCGATCGCTGACGGATACGATCCGAGCATGACCAACATGGATCAGCTCTATGCGGTGAGCATATCAGCCCTGAAGAACTGGAAACGCTGGCAGAAAAATGTCCCGTCGTACAGGAATGTATCGTAAAAGAGCTGGGCAAAAAGATAGGTGTTGTGGTATACTGTGGTGTAGAGCACCTGCAACCGGTATGGGACTTTATCAGCCCAACCAACTGCGGTCTGCCCCTCTATATGCGCATTGCTGCTGTGCAGCTCCGCACAGAACCACTGCCCCGCAACGGCGCAGGCAAACCAGTGCACCAACAAATCCGTCACGAAAGGAAGAATATTTCGATGGAACGAACAGAAATCATTTCTCAGATCCTGGCCATCCTGGAGGATGTTGCCGAGATCGCACCGGAGGACGTCAACGAAAACAGCAACCTGATGGAAGACCTGGACCTGTCTTCCATGGAGATCCTGACCATTGTGGCCGATCTTGAGGAGACTTTTGGTCTGCGCATCCCGGAAAAAGAACTGCGCAGCTTTGTCACGATCAACGACCTGACCGATTATCTGGAAGCAAACGTGGGGTAACAGCATGGAACAGACACAACGCTCAAACGAGTATGTGTTCCAGGGTGTGATGTATTTTTTCCGCAAGGAAAAAAATTGCTGCCGCTATCAGTTTACCTTGCGGGATGCCATTGATCCGCTGCTTTTGCAGCAGGCGCTGGATGCTGCCCTGCAGGCTGCTCCCTATTTTCAGGTACAGCTTGTGTGGGAGGGCCGCTCTGCCTATCTGGAGCCTAATACCGCTCCCTGTCCGGTCTATGCCGGGCGTACCCGCAGGCAGATCCCGGAACAGACCAATGGATACCTGTTCAGCGTCAGCTTTGAAGACCGTACAGTTTACTTCGACTGGTTCCACTTTATCGCCGATGGCCATGGCATTGCCCCCTTCTGGACCAGAGTTCTGGAGGAATACTGCAGCCGCCGATACGGTGTGACCTTCGACCAGGCACCGATTCCCTCCAGCCCAGCCTATGATATCCGGGCTATGGTAGCTCAGTATCCGGAGCAGGCGGCTGATGAGACCACGATGCAGCGGGATGTGCTGCAGACCTATGAGGGCAAAGTATGCCCTACCCGGATCCGTTTTACCAAGCAGAGCCTGGTGCAGCGGGCAGTGGAATGTGGTGTCAAGCCGGTAAGCGCCCTGATGGCCCTGCTCTGCCTCGGCCTGGGACGGTACCTGAACAAGGACGAGATCCGTTATTCCTTCTCGGCTGATACCCGGGACGTTGCCGGGGTACCGGATGCCCGCTACAACTGTGTTTGCTCGTATCAGCACGCAGCGATCCTTTCGGATCAGCCCCGGCTGACCGATATCGTTGCCAAGATCGACGCCTCCCTGCGGGAAGATATCCTGCCGGAGAACAAACGCCGCCGTATGGCAGAACAGATGGGTTGGGTGTACAAGGTCGATCAGCAAAAAGCCCCCCTGCGCATCAAGCAGCGCGTGTTCCAGATGGGCGAATACATCAGCGGTGTGCCTGCCGATTACTGGATCAGCTATCTTGGCAACCCATTGATGCCTGCCACCCCAGAGCTGGAACGATACATTGAAGATTTTCAGGTCTGGGTGATGCCGGATGGCGCCTCCATGGGCGTGGAAGCTTCCAGCCTGAATGGGATCATCAGTCTTTGTATCCAGAACAAAGCTCCGCAAACCGATCTCAGTGCTGCGCTGCGGCAGGCCTTTGAGGCCGAAGGCATTGAAGTGCTGGACGCAGTTGAACTGGACGAGGTCTGAGCTCCCCCTGAAACGTTATAAAAACGGCTGCCGGATCCTGCATCCAGCAGCCGTTTTATTTGCGTCAATTATTCCAGAACGTATTTTATTTTTTACATTTTTGGCAAAATGACGAACAAAATTCCGCACTTGTTCACAAAGAGCCGTGCGAAGTGTGGTATAATCTCCCATAAACGAACTCGATTTCTGTCCGAAAGGAGCACTTTTTATGGATCGACCCTCATCCCAGCAGCCCTCCCGCAAAAAATCAGTTCTCTCTCTGCTGGTCCTGCTGGCATTGACCGGCGTACTTGTTCTGTTGTTCAAAGACCACTGGAGCGAGATCCTCTCTGCACTGAGCCAGCTTTCCTTCTGGCAGGTCCTGCTGGTACTTGCCGTTGGCCTGAGCTACCCGGTGCTGGAAGGTGTTGTTGCCTGGGTCATCGTGCGCAGCCGTATTCCAGACTTTAAGCTCTGGCAAGGGCTGGACACTGCCTGGTGCGGGACCTTTGGCAATGTGATCACCCTTGGTGCCGGTGCTGTCCCCATGCAGACCTATTATCTTTACCACTGCGGGCTCCCGGTTGGCCCCGGCGTAGGCCTGATGACCTTGGAGTATGTATTCCACAAAACCACAGTTCTGCTGTATGCCACGGTCATGCTGCTGTTCCAGCATCCGTGGCTGGCCGCCAATACCAGCGGTGTGCTGAACTACCTGCCTTTGGCGTATGTGGTGGTCGCAGCTATCATTGCCGCACTGGTACTGGTATGTGTATCACCGCTGATCCAAAAACTAGCCCGCTGGCTGTTGGATCGTCTGCCCAAAACCGAAAAATGGCAGCAGCGCCGTACCTCCTGGCAGGAGCAGCTGGACATTTTAGGCGAGGAGAGCCGCCGCCTGTTGGCCGACAAGCCCCGCTGTGTTCTTCTGCTTGCTCTGCAGACGCTCAAACTGTTCGGGCTGTTCTGTCTGCCATATCTGTGCATCCGCTTTATGGGGCTTTCGCCCCTGAGTTTCGCACAGGTCCAGCTGCTTACCAGCCTGATGCTGTTCCTTTCCAATGCACTGCCCAATGTTGCCGGTATGGGCTCCATCGAGACTGCTTTCCTGCTGGTATTTGGCAGCTTTTTGTCCCAGGGCGAAACCATGAGCGTTTTGATGCTCTACCGCATTGCCAGCTATTACGCAGTCATCGCTGTCAGCGCCATCGGATTTTTCATCGCTCAAAAACACATGACCGACCGGGCATGATCTCACCCCCCTGTAACAAAAAAAGGACCCGCTCCAGCTGGAGCGGGTCCTTTTTGGTTACAGAAGCGCCTGGCCCTTTTCACACAGAGCATAAAGCTCTTCTGTTTTTTCCTCGATATAAGGCATGATCTGGCGTGTCTTGCGGGCACGCACTCTGCGGTAGACAAAGATCGGTGCGACCCAGCCCGCAAAGCCAGGAACCGCTAACAGGATGCTGAGCAGATAATGCGGTGTCTGATCCACCACGGCAAATACCGCTCCTGCCATAAATGCCGTACCCAGGATCCCTATGGTCAAGGCCCATATAGTAGCTGAGCTGTTTTTGGAATGTTCCAGCTCCTGCAGCTGTTCAATGTCCGCTTCAAAATGGCGCTGCAACCGGGTCAGTTCTGCCTTATTTGCAATTTTACGGTCTCGCTTGAAGTGGAAGGTGACCATATTCATACTGGTTTTGGGCGGCAGATTGTCATCCAGTTCCCAACCAAAGCTGGCGTAACTGTCCAGGTAAAATCCAGCTTTTTCTTCGTTGACAGAAAGCTCTTTGTATTCATAGCTTTTATAGTTTCGTACCTGCTCACTCATACTGCTTCCTCCTGTTTTGCCTGCGGCAGATGCACCGTAAAAATCGATCCCGCTCCCGGTGTGCTGGTCACCGAGACTGTTCCCCCGGAAAGTTCTAAAATGCGTTTTACCAGAGCCAATCCCAATCCGTTGCCCTTGGTTGCATGACTGGAATCTCCCTGATAAAATTTATCAAAAATATGCCGGATGGTTTCCTTGTCCATGCCGCAGCCACTGTCGGCCACTTCCACTACAAGCCAGCCAGCCTCCCGTCTTTGGTGCAGCGTGATGGTTCCTCCCGGGGGTGTAAATTTGACCGCATTGGAGATCAGATTGGTCCAGACCAGCTCCATCAGCTCCGGGTCTGCATAAGCAAGAGCCCGCTCCTCCAGATCCGCCTCAAACTCCAACGACTTTTTCTCCCACTGATCTTCAAACTGGACTGCACACTCACACAACTGTGCACACAGATCAAATGTTTTCGGCTCGGGACGGATGGTCTGTTTTTCCAGTTTGTTGAGCTTGAGCATATTCTGGATCAGATTGGACAGCCGCCGGGTCGCATAACGGATATTTTCCACCTGTTCCTGCTGTGCATCGGTCAGGCTGCTCTGCTGCAGAAGCTCTGCATTGCTGGAGATGACTGCCAACGGCGATTTGAACTCATGGGAAACATCTGAAAAAAAATCCGTCTTCAGTGTTTCAATGCTGCCAAGCTGTTCTACCATCGTGTCAAAGTCCAGAATGATCTGATCCAGATAATCGGTGCGGTCAGCCGTATGGATGGGCGCGACATAGACCGAAAAATCGCCCTCGGCCACCTCGCGGGTCGCTTTGGATAACCGCAGCATGGGCTCCTCGTAGGTCTGGCGGATCTTGCGCCGGGTATACAGGGTCAGTGCAACAGCTGCCCCGCTCCAGTATAAAATCGGCACCACCGACTGGGTCAGTTCTCCCCAGCCGAGTTTGTTCATTCCAACGATGATTCCAGTGTGGATACCTGCCACCAGCAGCATTACAATAAGATAAACAAAGAAAAGCGAAACCGGAAACAGACTTTGTTTCTGCTGTCCGGCCCAGAAATCCATCTTTTTCATCGCAGCACCGCCTTATATCCAAGGCCTCGCACCGTCTTGATCTCAAAGCCATCACAGCCGGAAAACTTGTCTCTCAGCTTTGTGATATAAACATCCACTGCACGCAGGCTGGTCTCGCTATCCAGTCCCCAGAACTCATCCATAAGCTGGGCACGGGTAAATGTTTTTTTAGGATAGGACAGCAATTTATACAGAATATTGAACTCCCGGGTCGCCACCGGGATCTCCTCGCCGTCCACCTCCGCTGTCATGGCATCGGCATCCATTGTCAGGTTTCCCACCGTCAGTTTGCGCTCCGTCTCGATATTGGCGCGGCGCAGCAGAGCACGGACACGCATTTCCAGCTCGGCCAGTTCCACCGGTTTAACCATATAATCATCGATCCCCAGCCGGAAGCCTTTTTGCTTGGAGGGCAGATCGTCCTTTGCAGACATGAACAGGATCGGGATATGGCGGTTGACCCTGCGGACACTCTGGGCAAATTCAAACCCATCCACATCCGGCATCATGATATCCGACACGATCAGATCGAACAAGTTGTTGTACAGCGCATCGTATGCCGCCTGTGCATCCAACACACCCACCGTTTCAAATCCGCAGTCGCTCAGATAGGTACAAACCGTCTTGTTAAGCTTCGCATCATCGTCCAAAATCAGAATCCGATTCATCACAGTTCCTCCTGTCGTTGTTTTTTCCCGATCCACCGAAGCATCCAAACACCCATCAAAGCCGCTGCCGTCCCCATCAGGACCCCCATTGCACCATTTGCCCGAGACATTTCCGGTCCGGCGCCTTCCTGCGTGAAAGACAGGATCGCCGTCTGGGTCAGCACAAGACCGATGGTCGAAGATGCCAGGCTCACCATTTTAAGTGCGTGAAGCAGAATGTTCTTCTTCCGTTCCCGCAGCGCACCCCAAAGGTTCAGCCCGATCTCTGTAAAGGTAAATGCCGCAATACCAATGGCCACATACATATGATAGCGCGGCGCTTCCGGCTGCCAAAGCAGCCGCAGCGAATAGACCGCATACAGCATACTGGCCAGGATGAGAATGCCTGCCGTCCCCCGATAATACCGGAGCTGCCGTTCTGCCGGCACTTTCATCCCCTGCAGAGCACACTGCTTTGCTGCCACCATGGCGTAGGTGTACCCTGCATTGACACAGGTAAACACCGAACCCGAATAAATTCCCATCAGCAGCTTGCCCGTCCCCAGCAAAAAGTTTGCTGCGCAAAATGCACCTGTAATATGGAGCGAGTATTCTTTTTTCTTCTGCAGCAACGTCCGGAATCGTTTGCTCCATTGACCCATTTTGACACACCGTCCCTTTTAACCTCTAAAAGATACTGCAGCATCATTTGCTGTTTGTTTAAGTTTTGTTTCAGAATTGTTAATTGTCCCATGCTCTTTTCCGGCGTGTCATTTTATGCTACAATAACTCTATCAAAAAAGTCTGGAGAATCGTTCAATGCAATACTATGTTGCCCCTATGGAAGGCCTGACCGACCGTATCTGGCGTCAGGCCCATCAAAAGTGGTTTGCAGCTCCCGGTGCACCGCTGCGCTATTATGCACCCTTTTTGTCCCCGCCGGAAAACCGGGTCCTGGTCAAGCGTAAAATGGAAGAAGTCCTCCCTCAGAACAACCCCGGTGCACCGGTCGTACCCCAGATCCTGGGCAAAGATGGCGAACTGGCTGCCTGGATGATCGGGGAGCTGCGCAAGCTGGGTTACCAGGAAGTAAATCTCAACTTTGGCTGCCCCTCCGGAACGGTCACTGCCAAGGGCAAGGGCTCCGGTATGCTGCGAGATCCCCAAAAGCTGGATGATTTTTTACAGGCGGTCTTTTCTGCTGTGGATGGCCCAGTCTCGGTCAAGACCCGGCTGGGCGTTGAGCGCCCGGATGAGTTCGACGCCATCCTGGAAGTCTACAACCGTTATCCCATCTCTGAGTTGACCATCCATCCGCGGGTCATGCGCCAGCTCTACCGGGGCGAAGCCGACCGGGCCGCTTTTGCTGCCGCATTGCCCAACTGCAAAATGCCGGTCTGCTACAACGGCGATATCACCACCATTGACCAGCTGCGGGCGATCGAAACACAGTTCCCCCGCATCAGCAGCGTTATGATCGGCCGTGGTCTGATCGCCGACCCCGCATTGCTGCGCATTGCCTTGGGTGGCGCACCGGCCTCCAAAGAGGAGCTGCGTGGCTATCTGGACGATCTGTACCACGGCTATACTGAGCTGTTTGGCAGCGCCAATTGCGCTATCAGCCGGATGAAAGCGCACTGGACCTATCTCATCCACCGTTTTGCCGGCTCTGAAAAGCTGGAAAAGCAGCTTAAAAAGCTGCGGGAGCCCTGGGAGTATGAAGTGACCGTCAACCAGATCTTTACACTGGAGCTGCTCTGATAACAATCTACGCCCCGCAAACAAAAAAGCTCTGCCGTCCCAAAAAGACAGCAGAGCAAAAAGGACCCCGGCAGGGCTTACAATTCGATATAATTGCGCAGCATAGCCTGCAGCAGATCGTCCCGATCGACCTTGCGGATCAACGAACGGGCATTTTTATAGGTCGTAATATAGGTGGGGTCTTCGGACAGGATATAGCCCACCAGCTGATTGACCGGATTATAGCCTTTTTCCTTTAATGCATCGTACACCTGCTGTACGATCTCGTGGATCTCGTAATCCTTTTTGTCATAGATCGAGAAGATAGCAGTTGCGTCGCCCACGGAATACACCCCCTTTGGCTGAGCTATAATTCATTGTACACGAAGTGCGCCAAAACTTCAAGATATCCGGCTCTTATTTGCACATATTGCCCAAATTCCTCAGGTAATTCTCATACAAGTTGAAGAGTACTTTTCCACCAGCTGCCCATTCAAAGGAGGAAAACTTTATGATCTACGGCATCGGCTGTGACCTGTGCAGCATTTCCAGGCTGCGCAAAAGTCTGTTGGGGGAACACTCCGCCCGGTTCATCCAGCGGGTCTACGGGCAGGCCGAGCGCACTGCGCTGCAACTGGACGAGGCGGCCGGAACACCGCGCAGGGATGCACACCGGCTCGCCAGTGCAGCCGCCAATTTTGCTGCAAAAGAAGCTTTTTTGAAAGCCGCCGGCACCGGTCTGCGCGAGCCTTTTGCACTGTGCGAGATCCAGGCCGTCCGGCTGGAAAGCGGTGCGCCGCAATACCAGTTTTCCGGCCAGACCGCCCATTGGGTGGAACAGCACCACCTGACTGCCCATTTGTCTCTGAGCCACGAAGACGATACCGCCATGGCCTACTGCATTCTGGAGCAGCGCTGAGCCTCTGTACGGAAACCTTTGCGTCCCCGATGCATACAATGGAATGATCGCCTGCATAACCCACCCTCCGCCTGTGCATACTAAGGGCATGACCAGCGAGGCTGCGCCGGGTGCATCACATAGCAGGCGCATCCTCCAAAATTCAGGGAGGGAGATTCCATGGAGGTACACAGAGGAGAAGTTTTTTATGCAGATCTATCGCCGGTAGTCGGCTCTGAACAGGGCGGCATCCGGCCTGTTCTCATCGTACAAAACGAGATCGGCAACCGGCATAGCCCCACCGTTATTGCCGCCGCCATTACATCCCGGCTGGATAAAGCCCGGCTGCCCACGCACATCAACATCCGTGCAGCCGACACCGGCCTTGCCAAGGACAGCGTGGTCCTGCTGGAACAGATCCGCACACTGGACAAACACCGTCTGCGGGAACGGGCCGGCCAGATCACGCCGGAGGATCAAAAACGGGTGGACCAGGCACTGGATGTGAGCCTTGGGCTGAATTCCTATTAAACCGAATATCTGCAACCCGCTCCCCAGCGATGGGGAGCTTTTTTTATTTTGTGCGCTGGTTTAACACTTTTCAAACACAAGGCAAACATTCTGCAAACACAGTTAGAGTATACTCCTGCTTGTAAACGACGAACACGCATTGAAAGAGAGGCTGACCTATGAAGCAGTACCACTTAAAGATCGGCGCACTGGGCAGTGCCATTGTAAACCGCTATTATGACATTGAGTATACCGTGGTCCGTGCCTACAAGGCTATGGAACATTGCGTAGTGGAACGCTACAACAAAATCGAAGCCGCATTTGCAGCGGCCTTTCTGGAAGAGACCGACCGGTCTTGAAACACACCATACTTACATAAATCGGAGGATATTATTATGAAAAAGAGCAGTTATATCGCATTGGTCCTGGGTGTCACCGGCACCCTTCTGTTTGGCTTTGGGATGTGCATGGCCCTGCTGCCGGAGTGGGATATGATGAAGCCCGGCATCGTGTGTGGCACAGCCGGCCTGATCGTTTTGCTGGCCGACCTGATCATCTGGCGCCGCATGACCGGAAAAGCTCCCATCCGGATCTCCGGACGCGTGCTGGGCATTGCTGCACTGGCCACTGCCGGCTCATTGCTTCTGGGTGCCGGCATGAGCCTTTGTATGGTCTATGCCAACATGGTGTTCGGTGTGATCCTGGGCCTTGCAGGCATTGTAGTGCTGCTGACCCTGATCCCTGTTGTGACCGGCCTGAAGGATTAACAATTTTCAAACAAAAACCGAACAGTTCTCAAACACAGCTTTGATATCCTGTTACTGTCGGGCAGGGGTGCCCGGATAAACATAAAAACGATCCGTACGATATAAGGAGTATAAAAACATGATGAACGAAATGAATGTCAAGTTCCCCGCAAACTGTGATCTGCTGTCTGAGTGCGAGAAGATGGAGACCGTCGGCGGTTCTGTTGCCGAGTCTGCAGTAAAGACCGTGATCGCTCTGGGCGTGTCCGGCCTGGCTCTGTACGCAATGGGCGCCTTTGCCAAGAACGCTGACAGCATTATCCAGGGTTCCATTACCTGGGGCCAGAACTTCATCGATTCCTCCATGGCTTGGGGCGAGCGTTTTCTGCAGAAGCTTATGGGCATTTCTCCGCTGAACTAACAGCTTTTTGAACAATACAAAACACCCGCAGAGATTTTTCTCTGCGGGTGTTTTGTATTATCCCTGCTTAGTCTGCAAACATCGGAGTAGAAAGGTATCGGTCGCCCGTATCCGGCAGAAGAACAACGATGTTCTTACCTGCATTCTCCGGCCGTTTTGCCAGCTGGATGGCCGCCCAGACTGCTGCACCGGAAGAAATGCCCACCAGGACACCTTCCTTGCGTCCCAGCAGACGGCCCGTCGCAAAGGCATCCTCGTTTTCGACCGTAATGATCTCATCGTACACCGTGGTATCCAGAACCTGCGGTACAAAGCCTGCACCAATGCCCTGGATCTTATGTGCTCCGGCAACCCCCTTGCTCAGCACAGGCGAAGAAGCCGGTTCCACTGCCACCACCTTGACTTTGGAATCCTTGCTCTTGAGGTACTGGCCTACACCGGTAATCGTGCCGCCTGTGCCAACACCCGCCACAAAAATATCCACTGCGCCCTCAGTATCTTCCCAGATCTCCGGGCCAGTCGTTTCAATGTGGGCCTGGGGGTTCGCCGGGTTGACGAACTGCCCTGCGATCAGCGCATTGGGGATCTGCTGTGCCAGCTCATCTGCCTTTTCAATTGCGCCCTTCATCCCCTTGGAACCCTCGCTGAGCACCAGCTCCGCACCGTAGGCTTTCATCAGCTGGCGGCGCTCCACGCTCATCGTCTCAGGCATTACGATGATCGCACGATAGCCTTTTGCTGCAGCCACTGCTGCCAGGCCAATGCCGGTGTTGCCGGATGTTGGCTCAATGATCACAGAGCCTTCCTTCAGCAGCCCCTTTGCCTCTGCGTCGTCGATCATCTTTTTGGCAATGCGGTCCTTGACCGAACCGGCCGGATTCAGATACTCCAGCTTGGCAATGATCCTGGCTGAAAGCTGCTCCTGTTTTTCAATATGTGTCAACTCCAACAGCGGAGTGTGGCCGATCAGCTGGTCTGCAGAAGTATAGATCTTGCTCATAATATTTCTCCCTCTATCGTCGTTTTGGCTCTTGCATTGGATTTTTCGGACAACCCCTCTAAACCGATGTGTTTTGTGGGTTTATGATCGCATTATACTCCTGCATCCGGGTGCTGTCAATGCTTTTTTTGCACAAGGCAGTCTTGAAATCTGACTTACCCTGTTGTATAATGGGTTAAATCATTTGACGTTAAAAGGAAGGTACCTCTATGATCGTTTCCACCAAAGGCCGCTATGCACTGCGTGTAATGCTGGATCTGGCTGAGCATCGGCAGCAAAAATATGTTCCGCTGAAGGAAGTTGCTGTCCGGCAGGACATCTCCGAAAAATACCTCGAAAACATTCTCAAGGTCCTGGTGCAGAACGGTTTTTTGGAGGGTCTGCGCGGCAAAGGCGGCGGCTATCGGCTCACGCGTGAGCCCGAGCAGTACACTGTGGGTGATATCCTGATGCTGACCGAAGGCGGCCTGGCTCCGGTCAGCTGTCTGGTCCCGGGCGCTGCCCCCTGTGAGCGCATGAGCGGCTGCCGCACCTACGAGATGTGGAAAGGCCTGAACGACCTGATCGCAGACTATTTTGGCAAGATCACCCTTGCAGATCTGGCCCAGAATGGCCAGTCCAGCTATGACTATGTGATCTGAGCGTTGTTTCATAAATCCCCTCAAACGTACCGATTTTGCGCCGGTGCGTTTTTTTGTGCCGAAAAATGGTTGAAGCCCCTTGTGGGATGCGGTATACTGATAAACAGAACACCACAATAAGGAGAGGATCATTACGAAGTACGTATTTCAGTTTGCACGCATCCTTGCGTTTTGTTTTTTAGGCGAGATCCTGCACAGTCTGCTGCCGCTTCCCGTACCGTCCAGTGTATACGGCCTGGTCCTGCTGCTGGCTGCACTAAAGCTGGGTGTGGTACAGCTGGAGCAGGTCAAGGAAGTCGGCACCTTTCTCACCGGTATCTTTGCACTGCTTTTTGTTCCTGCCGCAGCAGGTGTTATGGAGCTTTGGGCCGAGATGGGCGCTATGCTGCTGCCCATCCTGATCTCGGTTGTGATCATTACCATTCTGGTCATGGCCAGTGCCGGGCTTACCACCCAGGCGATCGCCAGCCATAAAAAGGAGAAGAGCCATGAGTGAGATGTTGAATACCTTTCTGGCCGGTTCTGCGGTGTGGGGCGTCCTGCTCACACTGGCCGCCTTTGCATTAGGCAGCTGGATCAACCGTAAGACCGGCAAGGCCTTTTTGAATCCTTTGCTGTTGGGCAGTATTTTTGTGATCGTGTTTTTGTCTGTTTTGGATATCCCCTATCCGGACTACAAAGCCAGCGCAGCTCCCATCAATTATCTGCTGCTGCCCGCCACCATCAGCCTGGCGATCCCCCTGTATGAAAAATGGGAACTGCTGAAAAAAAATACCGCTGCGATCCTGACTGGCATTGCAGTGGGCACGGTAGTCAGCTTGTGCAGTGCATGGCTTCTGGCCGTTTTGCTGCATCTGACTAACGAGCAGTATGTCACGCTGCTGCCCAAGTCGGTCACCACTGCCATCAGTATGGATATCTCTGCGGAGCTGGGCGGCATCGTTGCGCTGACTGGCGCCGTGGTCATCCTGACCGGCATTGCCGGCAACCTGCTGGCTGAAAGCGTCTGCAAGTGGTTCCATATTACGGACCCCATCGCCAAGGGCGTAGGCATCGGCACCTCTGCCCATGCTGTGGGCACCAGCCGCGCTCTGCAGATGGGCGAAGTCGAAGGTGCAATGAGCGGCCTTTCTATTGCAGTTGCCGGCATCCTGACCGCTGTGCTCTGCCCGCTGTTTGCCGGACTGATCCGCTGAACCCAGTTTTTTCAAAAAACGATCCGCAGTTTTCTGACCGTTTTTACGGCAGAATGCTGCGGATTTTTTTGACACGATGCTTTACCCTGTCGTGTCTTTTATACACTTTATAAGATATCCTGAAAGAGAATTTCTTTTTTAGTCACCTATGCAGACAGTCTGCACAGAAAAAGAATCAAAAATGTAGGCAATGCGCCTCTTGGCAGCAATCGTTTTTTTTCATATAATTTGGATAGAAAGATCAACTGCCCCGCCCTGTTTGCGGCAGAGGGACAAAGGAGCAAAAATGTCTACGAATTTTTGGCATCTTTTACAACTGCGTCAGGCAAACCTGACCAAATCCGGCCGGATCGTTGCGGACTATCTGGCCGACAATGCCGATAAGGCACAATATCTCTCCATTTCATCACTCGCAAAAGAATGCAACGTTGCAGAGGCTACTGTATTCCGTTTCTGCCGTTCTCTGGGTTTTGACGGCTATCACGAAATGCGCATCGCTCTGGCGCAGGCCAATGTAACAGGGTCACCCAGTGCCCAGCATCTGCCCCGGTCTGATTCGTCCACTGCAGCTCTGTGTGAGCATGCCAGTGCGCTTTTTTCAGCTGCCATCAACAGCACACAAGAAGTTCTTTCACCCGATGCCGTTGATCATGCTGCCGCTTTGCTGCGCCACGCAAAGCAGGTATTCTGTTTTGGTCTGGGCGGCAGTATGCTGCTGGCCAGCGACATCTGCGCCCGCTTTAACGGCATCTCCCCTAAATTCCGTACCGCCGGCGACTGTTATCTGCAGCAGATGACCGCTAATCTGATGACACCGGGCGATGTAGTGCTGTTCATTTCCTATTCCGGTGAGGCACAAGCCGCAATGGATATTTTACGGGCAGCCAAATCCTCCGGAGCCGGGATCATCCTGATGACTCATTATGCAGACTCACCCGGTGCCGCCCTGGCCGACGTGGTGTTGGAGTGTGCCGCCAAGGACAATCCCCTGGAAGCGGGCAGCCTTTCGGTCAAGGCCGCTGAGCTTTATATTGCCGAAGCGCTCCTGCTGCGCTATACCCTTGGCCCTGTCACCTGATTTATTGCAATAAAAAAGCATCCGTCCCGCTGGTTTTCCAGCACATGACGGGTGCTTTTTTGTTTTGCTCTTATTCTTCTGCGGTCTGTTGCTCCGGCTTGAGAGCAGCGTCCAGCCACTCCCGCATACGGTCGGGACGGTTGGTCACGATGCAGTCCGGCTCCAGCGGGAGCAGGTCCATAATTTCTTCCTCCGTATCCACAGTCCAGAACGCCACCTTGACCCCAAGCTTGTGCAGTCTCTGTACAAGTGTGGGCTGCTGATAGCTGGTGTGGAACTCGCAGCTGACGTAATCGGGGTGAAAATCCAGACTCTTGACGTACTCTTCCGGGTCTCGCTGCTCCATAAGATGACGGACCACGGCACGCATACTTTCGCCGGGGAAATTTGCCCGCAGCATACTCAGTTTATCATTGAGCCAACGGGTCGTCTGGCTGCAGTTGTCATCGTCCAGTGCAGCCGGATCAAAAGGCAGGTCCAGAAAGTCGTTTTTGTCGTCTTCCAGGTCATTCTGCAGCCCCAAAAACTCCCACATACCGGTCGGCAAAACCATGGTCTCCAGCGCACCATACAGCAGTACGCCGACTTTCAGCTCCGGCATCAGCTGCTTTGCCTGCCGCAGCAGATCATGATTGAAGGAGATCAGCACCAGCCGGTCGGTCATATCTGCCTGCCGGATCGCCTCAATGACTCTGGGTAAAAACTCCGGGTCATTGTCCATGGTAGACTTGAGCTCCAGCTGCACGACCGTTCCTTCCATGCCTTTGCAAAGCTCCAGCGCCTCCTGCAGGGTCGCAATGCGTTCTCCTTCATAGATCACATCTTTCCAACTGCCAAAATCCAGCTCCCGCAGGTCCTCATACAGCATATCGTAGATCTTGCCGGTAATATCCGTATGCAGATCGATGATATAGTCATGATGGATCACAAGGCTGCCGTCCAACGTCTGCTGGACATCCATTTCCACGCCGTCCGCACCGATCTCCATCGCCTTTTGAAATGCACTCAAAGTATTTTCCGGTGCAAGATAGGATGCGCCCCGGTGCGCAATGATCTCCGGATAGTTCATAGCTTTTTCGTCCTCTTTTCTCACAAGTATGCCCGCTCCTGCCCCTCAAAGACAGATCTTCAGCAGTACAACGGCACCGTCCGCAGCAGTGCCTTTTAGGGTATTATAAGGATACCGCATTTGTGGCGGGTTGTCTATGCTTGAATTTCAGCTAAAAATATGCAAAGTATTACTTTTATCGTCATATCGACAAATTTCAGCGCCCATTTTTGCGCAATTTTCACGATAAATTCGCAAATCGGACATTGTTTTCCTTTCATTCTGTTTCTTTCAAAGCGCTGGTTTCCATGGTACAATAAACAGGTAAGTGCATCATGCCCAAAGCGGCACGGAATAGGGAAATGGAGTGTTTGAGTATGACTGAGTTCAAGCCCATCAAGGAAGGCAAAGTCCGTGAGATCTATGACAACGGCGATAGCCTGATCATGGTCGCCACCGACCGCATCTCCGCATTTGATGTGATCCTGAAAAACAAGGTCACCAAAAAAGGTACCGTTCTGACCCAGATGAGCAAATTCTGGTTTGATTTCACCCGGGATCTGCTGCCCAACCATATGCTGAGCGTAGATGTGAACGAAATGCCGGAGTTCTTCCGTCAGCCCCAGTTCAACGGCAACAGCATGATGTGCCGCAAGCTGACCATGCTGCCCATCGAGTGCATCGTGCGCGGCTATATTACCGGCAGCGGCTGGGCCAGCTACCAGAAGACCGGCAAGGTCTGCGGCATTACCCTGCCCGAGGGCCTGCTGGAGTCCGATAAGCTGCCCGAACCCATCTATACTCCTTCCACCAAGGCAGAGATCGGTGACCACGACGAAAACATCTCTTATGAGCAGAGCATCACTGTGCTTGAAAAGCAGTTCCCCGGTCACGGTGAGGAGTATGCTACCAAGCTGCGTGATTACACCATTGCTCTTTATAAAAAGTGTGCTGACTACGCCCTGAGCCGCGGCATCATCATCGCCGACACCAAGTTTGAGTTCGGTCTGGATGAGGACGGCAATGTGGTGCTGGGTGACGAAATGCTCACACCGGATTCTTCCCGTTTCTGGCCGGTAGAAGGCTATGAGCCAGGCCACGGCCAGCCTTCCTTCGATAAGCAGTTCGTCCGTGATTGGCTGAAGGCAAATCCCGATAGCAACTATGACCTGCCTCAGGACGTCATCGACAAGACCATTGCAAAGTATCTGGAAGCGTATGAACTGCTGACCGGAAAACAGCTGTAATAATCGTTTGCGCAGTCCCTGCCTGTTTCACACCGGCAGGGACTGTTTTCATTTGTCCGCCTCACATCCTGTCTTGACATCCGGCTCGTCGCGCGGTAATATAGTATCATATCGAACAGTTTTTGTACCAAACAGTTCGTCCATAAAACAAAAAGGATGTATCATCATGAGCACCAAATCCAAATCCCCGCCCTGCCAGCCGGTGTGTCCCCCGTGGGAAGGCCCCCGGGTCACTGCTGCCCAGCTGCGCAGGGTAGATAACCTGATCCTTCGCAAGGTCAACCAGATGGCCCGCGCCAACGATGTAGAGCAGACCACTCCCATGCACGGTTGGATCATGGGCTATTTGTATCATCGTCAGGATGAACCTGTGTTCCAGCGGGATATTGAGCGCGAATTTTCCATCACCCGCTCTACTGTGACCAATATCCTGCAGCTGATGGAACGTAAAGGCTATATCCAGCGCCAGAGTGTTCCGCAGGATGCCCGGCTCAAGCAGCTGGTATTAACAACCGAAGGCATCCGGCTGCACGAAAAAACTGTGCTTTCGCTCCGGCAAACAGACGAATTTGTGTCCAGTCTTCTGACGGAAGAAGAAAATGCAGAGCTGCTGCGGCTGTTGGAAAAGCTGCGGCAGGGCCTGCAGTGAGACTTGTGGTTTCTCACAACAAATCAAGTCGAAACATGGTAAATATGAACAATTTCCGAAACTTTCAAAAAATCGTTGACATTGAAAGCTGACTGTGTAAAATTGTTCTGTAACAAACAAAAAATAAACAGGAGGTCTGATCCGATGATCAAAAAATTAGCGTCACATTTGGGCGAATACAAACGTGCCGCCATTGCAACGCCGATTTTCTCGGCGCTGGAAGCGATCATGGATGTTCTGCTGCCCACCGTCATGGCCTTCATCATTGATGAAGGTATTGAAAAGGGCGACATGAACGCCATTCTCAAGTATGGTCTGCTTACCTTTGCAGTGGCGGGGACCGCACTGCTGCTGGGTGTGCTGGCAGGCCGTACTGCCGCAAAAGCATCCACCGGCTTTGCTGGAAACCTGCGCGATGCGATGTACGAGAACATCCAGCACTATTCCTTCTCCAACATTGATAAGTACTCCACCGCTGGTCTTGTCACCCGTATGACCACCGACGTGACCAACGTGCAGAACTCGTTCCAGATGCTCATGCGCATGTGCGTACGTGCTCCAGTCCACATGATCTTTGCACTGATCATGGCAGTGAGCATCAGCGGCGAGCTGTCGCTGGTCTTTGTGGTGGCAGCAGCCTTCCTGCTGGTGGTGCTGGCAAGCATCATGATCCCCACCTTCAAGATCTTCGACCGTGTGTTCAAAAACTACGACAACCTGAACGCTTCGGTGCAGGAGAACGTTTCTGCGATCCGTGTGGTCAAGAGCTTTGTGCGTGAAGGCTTTGAGAACGAGAAGTACACCAAGGCCTGCGAGAGCCTGTACAAGCAGTTCGTCAATGCAGAAAGCCGCCTGAGCTTCAACAACCCCTCCATGCTGGTGGCAGTCTACGGCTGCAACATCGCACTGAGCTGGTTCGGCGCACACTATGTGCTGAACGGTGTCATCACCACAGGTCAGCTCAACGCACTGTTCGGCTACATCATGAACATACTCAGCGCACTGATGATGCTGAGCATGGCATTCGTCATGCTGTCTATGGCTGCTGCTTCCGCCAAGCGTATCGTGGAAGTTCTGGACGAAAAGACCGATCTGCCCGCTCCCAAGGCTCCGGTGCAGCAGGTCAAGGACGGCGGCATCAAGTTCGACCATGTCACCTTCAAGTATAAGCATGACAGCGGTCAGCCGGTGCTGAACGACATCAACTTTGAGATCAAGCCCGGTGAGACGCTGGGCATCATCGGCGGCACCGGCAGTGCAAAGTCCAGTCTGGTGCAGCTGATCCCCCGCCTGTACGATGCCGAGACCGGCACTGTGAGCGTAGGCGGCGTGGATGTGCGTGACTACAACCTTGATGTGCTGCGCCGTGAGGTCTCCATGGTGCTGCAAAAGAACGTGCTGTTCTCCGGCACCATCCTGGACAACCTCCGCTGGGGCGACGAGAACGCCAGCGAGGAAGAGTGCAAGCGTGTGGCTGCTCTGGCCTGCGCCGATGAGTTCATCGAGCGCTTCCCCGACAAGTACAACACATGGATCGAGCAGGGCGGCTCCAACGTGTCCGGCGGCCAGAAACAGCGTCTGACCATCGCCCGTGCACTGCTGCGTAAGCCGAAGGTTCTGATCCTGGACGACTCCACCAGTGCAGTTGATACCGCGACCGATGCCAAGATCCGCAAGGCGTTCCGTGAGGAGATCCCCGGCACGACCAAGATCATCATCGCACAGCGTATTTCCTCGGTGCAGGATGCGGACCGTATCCTTGTGCTGGACAACGGCATGATCAACGGTCTGGGCACCCACGAGGAGCTGCTGGCGACCAATGCGATCTATCAGGAAGTTTACAACAGCCAGACCCAGGGCGGCGGCGATTTTGACAAACAGGGAGGTGAGCAGTAATGGCACAGGCAAAAGTTGTACAGGCACCCGGCGGGCGCGGCAATATCGGCCGTCCCCGTCCCAAAGTTGAAAACCCCGGCAAACTGCTCAAGCGCATCATGGCAGAGGTGTTCCGCCATTATCTGCCTCATTGCATCCTTGTGCTGTGCTGCATCGTTGCCAGCGCATTGGCGAACGTGCAGGCAAGCCTGTTCTTGCAGACTCTGATGGATGATTACATCGTCCCTATGACCCAGCAGCAGAACCCGGACTTTGCACCCCTTGCCGGTGCACTGCTCAGGGTGGGCTGCATCTACGCCATCGGTGTGGTCGCTGCATGGCTCAACGCCCGCACCATGGTCAATGTGACCCAGGGCACGCTGCGCAATTTGCGCATTGAGCTGTTCACCAAGATGGAGAGCCTGCCCATCAAGTACTTTGACACCCATCCGCACGGCGATATCATGTCGGTGTACACCAACGACGTGGATACCCTGCGCCAGATGATTAGCCAGAGCATCCCGCAGCTGGTCTCCAGCACCATCACCATCGTGTCGGTGTTCACCAGCATGTGCATGCTGAGCTGGCAGCTCACCCTCGTGACCATGTGCATGGTTGCCCTGATGCTCTTCTGCGCAAAGAAGATCGGCAGCATGAGCGGCAAGTTCTTTATCAAGCAGCAGCAGGATCTGGGCAAGCTGAACGGCTACATCGAAGAGATGATGGAAGGCCAGAAGGTCGTCAAGGTCTTTACCCACGAGCAGAAAGCTCTGAAGGACTTCCGTGAACTGAACGATCAGCTGACCAACAGCGCTATGCAGGCAAACAGCTTCTCCAACATCATGATGCCGGTCAACGCACAGTTGGGCAACATCAGCTATGCCATCTGTGCTCTGATCGGTGCAGCAATGGCGGTCGGCGGTGTCGGCGGCATGACGCTGGGCACGGTCGTTGCCTTCCTTGCACTGAACAAGAGCTTCAATATGCCCATCAGCCAGGTGTCCATGCAGGCAAACAGCATCATCATGGCACTGGCAGGTGCAGATCGTATCTTCAAGATGATGGACGAGACCCCCGAGGAAGACGAGGGCTACGTCACGCTGGTCAATGCCAAGTACGACCGTAACGGTGATCTGGTGGAGGCCGAGGAGCGCACCGGTACATGGGCGTGGAAGCACCCCCATCATGATGGCACCACCACCTACCATAAGGTGGAAGGCGACATCACCTTTACCGATGTGGACTTTGGCTATGTGCCTGAAAAGACCGTTCTGCATGACATCAAGCTGTACGGCCGTCCGGGTCAGAAGATCGCCTTTGTCGGCTCCACCGGTGCCGGCAAGACCACCATCACCAACCTCATCAACCGCTTCTATGATATCTCGGACGGTAAGATCCGCTATGACGGCATCAACATCCGCAAGATCAAGAAAGCAGACCTGCGCCGCTCGCTGGGCATCGTCCTGCAGGACACTCACCTGTTCACCGGTACGGTCATGGAGAATATCCGTTACGGCCGCCTGGATGCCTCCGATGAGGAATGCATGGCAGCCGCCATGCTGGCCAATGCAGACGGCTTTATCCGCCGCCTGCCGGACGGCTACAACACCATGCTGACCGGTGACGGTGCAAACCTGTCGCAGGGTCAGCGCCAGCTGCTGGCCATCGCCCGTGCAGCCGTTGCAGATCCCCCGGTGCTGATCCTGGATGAGGCGACCTCCTCCATCGATACCCGCACCGAGGCACTCGTCTCGCGCGGCATGGACGGCCTGATGTACGGTCGTACCTCCTTTGTCATCGCACACCGCCTGTCTACCGTCCGCAATGCAGACTGCATCGTGGTTCTGGAGCAGGGCCGCATCATCGAGCGCGGCAGCCATGACGAGCTGATCGCCAAGAAGGGCAGATACTACCAGCTCTACACCGGCAATCTGGCTGAAAACTAAACACACTCTGTAAAAAAGGCAGACGCATACGCGTCTGCCTTTTTTATTACTCATTTTCTGGTCACACCGGAGCGCACCGCAAAAAACAGCACTTCGCACCCCATCAGCATCAGTCCCGCCGCCGGAGCGATCTTGAGCGCCAGCATCCAGTTGAACTCCGGCAGGAAATAATACAGCAAAAAGAACACACCCGCTGCGATCAGGCACACGCCCAGCGTGATGCTGCCCACCCGGCGGCGGGGCAGCTCCTGTGCCATGGTCTGCTCGTTTGGCCTCCCGGCCTTTCGGGTCGAAGGGGCTTGTTCTGTCACCGCCGCTTCGACCCGGTCATTCTTTCCGTCGATCGTCCTCATCCTCCATTTCCACAGTGATCTGCGGCAGACCCTGTGGCTCGTACTCGCAAAAGTCCTCCGGCTGCTTTTCCGGCGGCTGGGGCTTTTCTGCCGCACGGGGGCCACGCACCAGCCACACACCACAGACGATGAGCGCCACACAGAACAGGATCCTCGGCAGATCTTTCATCATCAGGTAGAACGCACGGAAGAACGGGCTGTTCTGTCCCCAGCGCCACATGATATCCCCCAATGTTTGCATGACGACGTTCTGGTGCAGCACCAGCGCACCCAATCCGATCAGCGCCCAGCCTACCAGCTTGTGGCTGTCCATCAAAAAAAGCTTCAGGCTCTCATCCTTCCAATTAAAATGCACCAGGTAGTCATCCTGCGGTGCATCGCCTGCGCCAAGCTGCGACCGCAGGTTAAAGGTATCGAAGAAGCTGTACATCCAGATGACCGGCAGCACCATCACAAATCCCTCGATCAGGATCATCGCCGCGCAGCCTGCGCAGAACATCCCGATAAGGGAAAGTCCTCGTTTCATATAGCCCTGATACATCTGTCCCGCACCGGGGATAAAGGCAAAGATCAGGGTCAGGATCCCGTTTTTCATAAGTTCGTTCCCTCACTTTTTCTCAGTTTTCTGGTCAGCGTCCGAAGTAAAATATTCCTCCAGCGCTGCTGCGATCTTGTTATAAAGCGATCCGGACGGTGCATCGTCCTCGATGGGTTTCCCCAGCAGCTCCGGCTGCTTTTGCGGCAGCTCGATCGGTTTCGCCTCACTGGTGGAAGGCATCCATGTTTTGATCTGTTCTCTGCTTTGCAGTATCTGCACAAATATTCCGTTGCGCCACATGGTGAGCGCAAGCACTGCAGCTACCGACGCAACTGCCGTGCGACCATAGGTGTTTTGCATCAGACGGACCCAGATACTGGTCATTACCGGGCCACGCACTGCCTGGGGCGGTTCCTGCACTATATCCGCCGTCAGCCGTTCTGTATACCGATCCATACACCGGTCACAGTATGCCAGATGCTCTGCAGCCTCTAAACGGCCCAGCTCATCCAACTGGTCTGTGAGCAGTGCATCCAGCCCTTCTTCACTAAAACATCCGTCCTCTCGAAACAGCTCCATCTGCCTTCCTCCTTTCTGCGGTGTCATCCTGCCGGGCCAGGATCTGCTGCGCCAGCAGCTTTTTGCCCCGGTACACCTGAGATTCTACGGTTTTCTCCGGCCTGCCGCAGAGCTTTGCCGCCTGTGCAGCGGTGCACTGCTCCAGCAGAACCAGCCGACAGGGCGTCTTATAGGGTTCCCGTAAGGCCAGGATCATTTCCGTCAGTTCCTGCTCGCCCAATGCCTCCAGCACCTGCTGTTCCGGATCAAAGCCAGGCGGTGCACCCTCCAACGCAAGGACATCGTCGCCGGGTGTATTCACTTTGCGCATCCAGGCGCTGCGCAGATGGTCCTTTGCTTTATTGGATGCAATGCGGGCCAGCCATTGTTTTTCAAACCCGGGCGGGCAACGGTCGATCGCGCGCCACGCAGCCAGAAACGTCTCCTGGGTCAGGTCCTGGGCCTCTTGCACATCCGGCACCAGTTGGTGGCAGACCGTATAGACCAGCGCCTGATATTTTTGCACCATCGTGCTGAACTCTGTTGTCGTCAACGATCTGCCCGACCTCCCTTCCCCTGTTCAGAGCGTCTTTGTAAGCTACCCTTCTGTCTTATAAAACGAAGCAAAGGTCAATTCTTCTGCAGACCGAAGAAATTTTTTCAAATTTATTATAGCACAGCCCTCCTGCTGAAAAAAGCCGCCCGGCTTTTTTCTCCTTTCTGCCATAAAAACAAAAATCGGGGCGCAGGGCGGTCTAACCGCTGCGTCCCGTTTTTTGTTTGTTTTTGCACAGAGGCTGTACCAGAGCACCCCGTGCCACGCATTGGAGAACAGCACTCAGCTGCCGAACTCCTGGTCAAAAAGAGAATGGAATGGAGGAATAGAGTTCTATGCAGGGAGCGTTTGCAGCTGCTCCCTCTCGACGGTTAGTTTCATCTAACCTGCCGTGACAAAAGAATATCACACTCCGCCGCTGGTGTCAAGCGTCGTTTGCAAAAAAAACAAAAAACTTTTCAGCACTAAAGTATTTTTGTCCTTTTTTCGCACTTTTACTAAATCACAACGTCAATGTTTGGTCAAAATCCACTGTTTTCCAACTTGTTTTTCTGTTAATTCTTTGCTATTCTATTACCGTAAGGCTGCCGGGTCTTGACGCTTTGTGCTGCGTCGGACAGCTTTGATATTTTTGATTTCCCGAATGCCGCTCTTGTGCGGTTTTTTCAAGGAAAGGAAGTTAGTTAATTCTAACTTCCATACAATGATCGCTTACGCAAGAACTTAGGAGGTTTCAATGATCAATTTCGAACAGTGGGCCGGTTTTGAAGGCCGCATCTGGAAGGAAGAAGTCAACGTTCGTGACTTCATCCAGAAGAACTACACTCCGTACGATGGCGACGAGTCCTTCCTGGCTGGTCCCACCGAGGCTACCGATAAGCTGTGGGGCGCCCTGCAGCAGCTGCAGAAGGAAGAGCGTGCCAAGGGCGGCGTTCTGGACATGGAGACCGAAGTGGTCAGCAGCCTGACTGCATACGGCCCCGGCTACATCAACGAGGAGCTGAAGGATCTGGAGCAGGTCGTCGGCCTGCAGACCGATAAGCCCCTGAAGCGCGCCTTCATGCCCTACGGCGGCATCAAGATGGCTGAGCAGGCCTGCACCACCTATGGCTATGAGCCCAGCGCAGAGCTGCACAAGATCTTTACCGACTACACCCGCACCCACAACCAGGCTGTGTTCGACGCTTACACCCCCGAGATGAAGAAGGCTCGTCACACCCACATCATCACCGGTCTGCCGGACACCTACGGCCGCGGCCGTATCGTTGGCGACTACCGCCGTGTTGCTCTGTACGGCATCGACGCTCTGATCCAGTTCAAGCAGGATGACTTTGCCAACTGCGGTGACGGAACCATGACCGATGAGGTCATCCGCCTGCGCGAGGAGATCGCACGCCAGATCAATGCTCTGAAGGGCATGAAGAAAATGGCCGCTGCATACGGCTACGATATCTCTCAGCCTGCTAAGAACGCTAAGGAAGCCTGCCAGTGGCTGTACTTCGGCTACCTGGCCGCCATCAAGACCCAGAACGGCGCTGCTATGAGCGTGGGCCGCATCTCCACCTTCCTGGACATCTACATCCAGCGCGACCTGGACAACGGCACTCTGACCGAGAGCCAGGCTCAGGAGCTGATCGACCACATGGTCATGAAGTTCCGTATGGTCAAGTTTGCCCGCATCCCCAGCTACAACCAGCTGTTCTCCGGCGACCCCGTGTGGGCTACTCTGGAAGTTGGCGGCATCGGCATGGACGGCCGCAGCCTGGTCACCAAGACCTGCTACCGTTTCCTGCACACCCTGGAAAACATGGGTCCCGCTCCGGAGCCGAACCTGACGGTCCTGTACTCCTCTGCTCTGCCCCAGAACTTCAAGGATTACGCTGCAAAGATCTCCATCAACACCAGCTCTGTCCAGTACGAGAACGACGACGTGATGAAGCCGGTCTGGGGCGATGATTACGCCATCTGCTGCTGCGTGTCTGCTACCCAGACTGGTAAGGAGATGCAGTTCTTTGGTGCCCGTGCAAACCTGGCAAAGTGCCTGCTGTACGCTATCAACGGCGGTGTGGACGAAAAGAGCCGTGAGCAGTGCGGCCCCAACTATGCTCCCATCACCAGCGAGTACCTGAACTACGACGAGGTCATCGCTAAGTATGTCCAGATGCTGGACTGGCTGGCTGGTCTGTATGTCAATATCCTGAACCTCATCCAGTATATGCACGACAAGTACTACTATGAGGAAGCAGAGATGGCTCTGATCGATACCGATGTGCGCCGCACCTTTGCTACCGGTATTGCTGGTTTCTCTCATGTGATCGACTCCCTGAGCGCTATCAAGTATGCTAAGGTCAAGGTCATCCGTGACGAGACCGGTCTGGCTGTCGGCTTTGAGACCGAGGGCGACTTCCCCAAGTACGGCAACGATGATGACCGTGCAGACGAGATCGGCGTGTGGCTGCTGCGCACCTTCCTGGAGATGATCAAGAAGCGCCACACCTATCGCAACTCCGAGGCTACCACCTCCATCCTGACGATCACTTCCAACGTTGTTTACGGCAAGTACACCGGCGCTCTGCCCGATGGCCGTGCCGCATACGCTCCCTTTGCTCCCGGTGCTACCCCCAGCTACGGCGCTGAGCAGAACGGCCTGCTGGCTTCTCTGAACTCTGTTGCCAAGCTGCCCTACCACTGGGCTCTGGACGGCATCTCCAACACCCAGACCATCAACCCCGAGGCTCTGGGCCACAGTGAGGGCGAGCAGATCGAGAACCTGGTCCAGATCCTGGATGGCTACTTCGATCAGGGCGCTCACCACCTGAACGTCAACGTCTTCGGCAAGGAGAAGCTGATGGATGCTATGGAGCACCCCGAAAAGGAAGAGTACGCAAACTTTACCGTCCGTGTTTCCGGCTACGCTGTCAAGTTCATCGATCTGACCCGCGAGCAGCAGATGGACGTTCTGACCCGTACCTGCCATGGTGTGCTCTGATCGGATGGGCACCGTCCATTCTCTTGAGACCTTTGGCTCTGTAGATGGACCTGGTGTACGCTTTGTCGTGTTTTTGCAGGGCTGCGCACTGCGCTGCAAGTTCTGCCACAACCCCGAGACCTGGGGCGAAGGCGGCACCCAATGGAGTGTAGAGCAGCTGTTCCAGCGGGCTTATCGCTACCGCAATTATTGGGGTAAAAAAGGCGGCATCACTGTCAGCGGCGGCGAACCGCTGCGTCAGCTTGGTTTTGTGACCCGCTTCTTTGAGCTGGCACGTTCCAAGGGTGTACATACCGCACTGGATACCGCCGGCCAGCCCTTCCGCCCGGACGATCCGGCTTATCTGGCTGAGTTCGACCGCCTGATGCGCTCCACCAATCTGGTCATTCTGGACCTGAAAGAGATGGACCCGGAGCGTCACCGGCAGCTCACCGGCAAGGATAACGCCAACATCCTTGCTATGGCACGCCGCATCTCGGACCTTGGTGTGCCTCTTTGGATCCGTCATGTGCTGGTGCCCGGCCTGACCGATGATGAAGATGGCCTGCGCCAGATGGCTGAGTTCATCTCCTCACTCAAAACGGTCCAGCGGGTAGAGGTTCTGCCCTACCACACGCTGGGACTGTTCAAGTGGCAAAAGCTTGGCATCTCCTACCCCCTGCCGGATGCTGTCCCGCCCACAGCGGAACAAGTCAAGCGGGCTGAGGAGCTTCTGGAAGTGGACAAGTACTTTGATGCTTCCACCCAGCGCAGCGATAAAACCGCCGCATAAAAGACACTTTAAAACAAAAGGACTGCAGTGTTCTGCCTTGGCAGAATCCTGCAGTCCTTTTTTCATCTCAGGAACAAATGAAGCAGCCGCTCATAAAGCTTACTGCGGTAGGGCTGGTAACGCATAGGCAAGTCCAGCCAGGTCTTTTTGTCCACAATGGATTTTGTGTGCGAAAACGCCTCAAATCCCGTCTTTCCGTGGTAAGCTCCCATGCCGCTTTCACCAACGCCGCCAAAGCCCATCTCACTGGTCGCCAAGTGGATGACCACATCGTTGATGCAGCCGCCGCCATAAGAAAGTTCCCTCTGAACTCGGTCGATGTGTGCCCGATCTGTAGAGAACAGATACAGCGCCAACGGCTTGTCCAGCATCTTCAGCTCCTGCACAAGATCATCAAAACAGTCGTATGTCAGAACCGGCAGTACCGGGCCAAAGATCTCCTCGCCCATCACCGGATCGTCCCGGGTCACATTATCCATTACCGTTGGCTCAATGCGGCAGGCCTCCGGATCTGCTCTGCCTCCAAAGACCACCTTTTCCGGCTGGATCAGGCCGCACAGACGCTCAAAATGCTTCTGATTTATGATTTTTCCATAATCCAGATCCTCCAGCGGATGTTCACCGTACTGCTGTTTGATCTGGAAGACCAGTTCTTCTAACAATGCATCCTTGACCGAGCGCTCGCACAGAATATGATCCGGCGCAACACAAGTCTGCCCGCTGTTCAGGAACTTGCCAAATACGATCCGCTTTGCTGCCAGCTTGAGATCCGCACTGGCGTCCACGATACAGGGACTTTTTCCGCCCAGCTCCAGCACCGCCGGGGTCAGATGCTCCGCTGTATGCCGCAGCACTTCCTTCCCCACCGCCTGGCTTCCGGTAAAAAACACAAAGTCGAACTTCTGCTCCAAAAGGGTCTGGTTCTCTGCCCTGCCACCGGTCACCACTGCCACATACTCCGGTGAAAAACATTCCTGCACGATTTTTTCCACCATTCTGCTGGTAGCCGGGGAATATGCACTGGGCTTGAGTATCACCGTGTTTCCTGCCGCAATGGCATCTGCCAGCGGGTCGATGCTCAGCAAAAACGGATAATTCCACGGGCTGAGGATCAATACATTCCCGTACGGCATCGGCTGGCAGAAACTGTGGGAAGCAAACTGCGCCAGCGGCGTGTGAACGGTTCGGCTCCGGGCGAGCTTTTTCACATTCCGGATCATATACGAGATCTCGGTCAATGCCAGACCGCTCTCACACATAAAGCTCTCATACGGACTTTTTCCCAGATCACTTTGCAGCGCCCGACCGATCTCTGCTTCGTATTTTTTTACCGTTGCATACAGTTTTTTGAGCTGTTCCACCCGGAATTCCACCGGAATGGTTGCACCGCTGCGATAAAAATCCCGCTGTCTGGCCAGCAATGCCTCGATCTTCTGCATGGCATTTCCTCCTGCCGGTCCGTTTCCGGCTCATTCAGTCTGATACACCCGAAGTATAGCATCTTCCACAGAATGCGTCAATAAAGCTCCTTTCCAAAGCTGTGCCTTGACTTCCCTGCGGTACACCGTTATAATGAATAGGTAAATGGATAAATGCGTTTATCCGGGCAGAGTAGCGCCGCATCCCGTCTGGGCAGAGAGAACAGGTCGTAGGCTGAAAACCTGTTTGCAGACCGCTGCGCAAAGTGCGCCCGGACAGCACACTGCGGGAACCCCTGCCGGGCAGTATCGCAATGCGGCCAGCCGCCGTTACCGGCTTTGAGCGACAAACAGAAGTGGAACCGCGATTTTGACAAAAATTCGCCTTCGGAGCTGTGCAGCCTGCACAGTGCCGGAGGCTTTTTGTTTTGCGGCTTCTGGATGTCACACAACAAAGGAGAGTCTATCATGCAGATCTTTAACACCCTGACCCGTCAGAAAGAAGAATTTGTACCGCAGGTGCCGGGCGAATACCGCATCTATGTCTGCGGCCCTACCGTTTATAACTTCATCCACATCGGCAACGCCCGCCCGCTGATCGTGTTCGATACCCTGCGCCGTTACCTGGAGTACCGTGGTAACAAGGTGCTGTATGTTTCCAACATCACCGACATCGATGACAAGCTCATCACCAAGGGCAAAGAAGAAGGCACCTCCATGAAGGAGGTCGCCCAGCGCTTTGAGGCCGAATATCTGAAGGACTCCGAGGGCCTGAACTGCCGCAAGCCGACTGTCCAGCCCCGTGCCACCGAGCACATCGAGCAGATCCTGGATATTGTAAAGGACCTGGTGGAGTCCGGCCATGCATACGTTGCCAAGAATGGCGATGTCTACTTCCGTGTCAAGAGCGACGAAGGCTATGGCAAGCTCAGCCACCTGAAGCTGGATGATCTGGAAAGCGGCAACCGTGAGCTGCGCAGCCAGATGCAGGACGACCTGAAGGAAGACCCCGCCGACTTTGCCATCTGGAAGGCTGCCAAGCCCGGTGAGCCTGCATGGGAAAGCCCCTACGGCATGGGTCGTCCGGGCTGGCACATCGAGTGCAGTGCCATGAGCCGCACCCATCTGGGCAAGACCATCGACCTGCACTGCGGCGGTCAGGACCTGATCTTCCCTCATCACGAGAACGAGATCGCACAGAGCGAGTGCGCCAACGGCTGCACCTTTGCAAACTACTGGATGCACAACGGCTTCATCAATGTGGACAATCAGAAGATGTCCAAGAGCCTGCACAACTTCTTTACCGTGCGTGACGTTGCCAACCTGTATGGCTACGAGCCCATCCGCTACTTTATGCTGACTGCTGGTTATCGTATGCCGCTGAACTACACGGTGGAGCTGATCGAGAGCTGCAAAAACAGCCTGGAGCGCCTGTACACCTGCCGCGAAAATCTGGACTTTGTCCTGAGCAAAGCCGATTTCGGTACCGACGAGACCCTGAAAGAAAAAGCTGCAGAGGCAAAACAGAAGTTCTGCACTGCAATGGACGACGACCTGAACACCCCCGACGCACTGGCTGCCGTGTTCGACCTGGTCAAGGAGATCAACACCCTGTCCGCTGCTTCTTCCAAGGAAGCTCTGGAGACTGCCGCTGCTGCATTCGACGAGATCACCGGTGTGCTGGGTCTGCTGTACAACCGTAAGAAGGACGAGGTCCCCGCCGAGGTCACCGCACTGGTGGAAAAGCGTGCCGCTGCCAAAAAGGCAAAGGATTGGGCAACTGCCGACGCCATCCGTGCTGAGCTGACTGCCATGGGCTGGGCTGTCAAGGACACCGCACAGGGTCCCCAGCTGAGCAAACTGTAATCTAGTTTCCAAGCTCTCTCCCATCCCGGGAGAGAGCTTTTTGTTTCTGCCACATTGCCATTTTCCACCCAGAAGTTCCCGGGCAAAAACTTGTATTTTGCTCGATTCTGTGCTATACTCAAACACATCTGAATAGAAAACAGCAGGTGCCGCACCGGAGCCTTCGGGTCCCGGCGTGGTTAAAAGGGAAGCGGGTGCAAATCCCGCACGATCTCGTCACTGTGATAAGGGAGTCTGTAGCCTGGGTGTATCCATACACCAGTCACTGGGGAATTTTCTCCGGGAAGGCGGCTGCAGGCGATGATCTTTCAGCCAGGAGACCTGCCTGCTGTTGGTACAGGAGCATATGCTCCGGATCACGAGGAATTGGTCGTACCAAAAGGTCCCACACATTTCAGGGGCTCTTTTGTTGTGCATTCCGCGCGGCAAAAGAGCCTCTTTTTTGTTTCGGCTTTCTTTCCTGTGCTTTCTATCAGACACCGAATATTTTGAAACAACGAAAGGAATCCAATCATGCGTAAACTCAATCTGAAAAAATACGTTTCCTGTGTTGCTGCGCTGCTCCTGTGCGTCAGCATCCTGGTCGGCTGCGGTGCCTCCTCCAGCACCAGCTCCTCCAGCGAAGCTGTAAGCTCCTCTATTGAGGCTGTCAGCTCTGAAGCTGCGGACGCCAAGGTTTCCGTCACCTTCACTGTGACCGGTTCTGACGGCACTTCCACCGACTTCACTCTGGAAGTCACCGATGGCGAAAAGCTGAGCGATGCCCTGGCTGCTGCCGGCATCATCAGCGAGGACGAAGCCGCTGCGGGGTTTGTTACCACCGTCAACGGCGAGCTGGCGGACTGGAACACTGACCAGTCCTGGTGGTGCCTGACCGACGCTACCGGCGAGATGACCACTGTTGGCGCTGCAGACATCGAGCTGCACGATGGCGATGCTTATGCCTTTACCTACACGAAGTAAAGAGTCCATGCACACCAGAGTGCTGCGCATGGTGCTCAGCGGCTTGATGGGTGCTCTGCTGGTAATAAGCAAACAGGCAATGAGCGGTATCCCGAATTTTGAGCCGGTAAGCCTTCTGATCATCCTGTTCGCTCTTGAGCTGCCCCGGGAGACCCCCGCTGCCATCACTGTATTTATCCTTCTGCAGGGTGTTTTGTACGGCTTTGGCATCTGGTGGGTGATGTACCTGTATGTATGGTACCTTCTGGCTCTGCTGGCCTGGTTGCTGCGCCGGATGGATCACGCCCTGCTGTGGGCGATCTTCAGCGGCATTTACGGCCTGTGCTTTGGCGGTCTGTGTGCTGCGGTGTATCTGGTGGCTAAAACACCCGCCTTTGCTCTGAGCTGGTGGCTGAGCGGCCTGACCTATGATGCCATGCATGGTGTCGGCAACTTTGTGCTGATGCTGCTGCTCTATCGCCCGCTGCGGCGTGCTTTGCAAACAGCCAAACGGCAATTACGACTGTAACAAAAAAGGACGTTCCGCAATGGAACGTCCTTTTTTGCTCTGATGATTACAGGAACTTCTCCAGTATCATCCACAGGATACCAGGCAGGTTGATCTGCTCAAAGAGCTTTGCGAACAGGTTTGCAAGCAAAAACATAGTTTATCTCCTTTACAGTTCCGGATGCTGTATGCCTCCGTTCTGTCTAGGATACGAATCAGCCCTTCGGCAGATTGCTGGAAACTCTCACCAGTACCGTTCCTGCACAGAAAACGCTGCCCAACCGGGATAAACCGCCCCCGCTCCCAGCTCCTCCTCAATGCGCAGCAATCGGTTGTATTTCTCCACCCGTTCGCTGCGGCAGGGTGCACCGGTCTTGATCTGGCAGGTATTCAGCCCCACCGCAAGATCCGCAATGGTAGTGTCTGCCGTCTCCCCGGACCGATGGGAGCTGATGGCCGCATACCCCGACCGCTGGGCTTTTCGGATAGCCGCCATCGTTTCAGACAATGTCCCGATCTGGTTCGGTTTGATCAGAATGGCATTGGCCGCTCCATTGCGGATCCCCCACAAAAGCCGCTCAGAGTTGGTCACAAACAGATCATCGCCCACAAGCTGTACCTTTCCACCCAGGGTGCGGGTCATCTCTTTCCAGCCGCCCCAGTCTTCTTCATCCAATGCGTCCTCAATGGAAAGGACCGGATAGCGCTGCGCCAGCATCTTCCAATGCTCGATCAGTTCCTGTGCCGTATATTCCCGGCCGGATTTCGGCTGCCGGTACTTTCCCTTGCCTTTTTCCGGACATTTCCACTCCGAGGCCGCTGCATCCAGTGCCAATGCAAAATCCCGTCCCGGACGGTAACCCGCCTTTTCGATGGCATCCAGGATCAGCTCAATGGCCTCCGCATCGCTCGAAAGATCCGGTGCAAATCCGCCTTCATCGCCCACTCCTGCAGCAAATCCCCGCTGGCGCAGCAGCTCTGCCAGTGCATGGTACACTTCAGCACACCAGCGCAATCCCTGTGCAAAAGAGTGTGCTCCCGCCGGGAGGATCATAAATTCCTGGGTATCGATGGTATTGGCCGCATGAGCACCGCCATTGAGGATGTTCATCATCGGGACCGGCAGACAGCAGCCATTTGCTCCACCCAAAAAACGATACAGCGGAACGTCCTGTGCTCTGGCCGCCGCCCGGGCCGATGCAATGGAGACTGCCAAAATGGCATTGGCCCCCATTCGCGAGCAGTCCGCCGTTCCATCCGCAGCTTTTAGTGCTTCATCCACCGCCGTCTGGTCGCTTGCTTCCAGCCCCAGCACCGCCTGGGCCAGCTCTGTCCGGATATGTTCGGCAGCCAACAGCGTACCCTTGCCGCCATAACGGGCGGCATCTCCGTCCCGCAGCTCCAGTGCTTCAAACTGCCCGGTAGAAGCCCCGGAAGGTGCACAGCCCCGGGCTGTTGTCCCATCGCTCAGGGTCACTTCCGCCTCCACGGTAGGATTGCCCCGGGAGTCCAGGATCTCCCGCCCGGCAACCGATACGATCGTGCAACGCTTCATAAAAGCATCCTCCTGCTGTAAATTTCTTTTTACAGTATGGGCTGTTTCCATCAAGAAGATTCTGCACGACGCCTCCGTCAAACCTGACAAATCTTAACTTTACTTTTTGTGCAGAAAGTTCTATAATACCTTCGGTCTACAATTTTTTTCTGGTTTTCGACTTAGGAGGATTTCTTATGAATAAAGATTTGACCGTCGGCAAACCGTCACAGGTGTTGTGGCAGTTTTGTATGCCGATGTTCGGCAGCATCATCTTCCAGCAGCTGTATAACATTGCCGACAGCCTTGTAGCGGGCAAGTTCATCGGCGAGAACGCCCTTGCTGCAGTCGGCAACAGCTACGAGATCACCCTGATCTTCATTGCATTCGCCTTTGGGTGCAATATCGGCTGCTCTGTTATCGTTTCCCGCTTTTTTGGCGCAAGAGACTACAACTCCATGAAAACAGCCGTCTATACCGCTCTGATCGGTTCTGCGGTACTGTGCGGCGTGCTGATGCTTGTCGGCTTGTTCGCCTGCGACCCCATGCTGCGGCTCATCAACACCCCGGAAGAGCTTCTGGCAGACTCTGAGCTGTATCTGGACATTTATGTGCTGGGGCTGCCCTTCATGTTCTTCTACAACATCGCCACCGGTATCTTCTCGGCACTGGGCGACAGCAAAACGCCGTTTTACTTCCTTGCGGTCTCCTCGCTTTCCAATATCGGCGTGGACATCCTGTTCGTCGCCGGGCTTGGCATGGGCGTAGCCGGCGTTGCATGGGCGACCTTCCTGTGCCAGGGTGTGAGCTGTGTGCTGGCACTGCTGGTCGTGTTCCGCCGGATGAAGGGTATCCAGACCACCTGCAAGACGGTCTGGTTCTCCTGGTCCATGCTGGGCAAGATCGCTGTGGTCGCCGTACCCAGCATTCTGCAGCAGAGCTTTGTTTCAGTGGGCAACATCGTGCTGCAAAGCATCATCAACACCTTTGGCGCAAGCGTCATTGCAGGCTATTCGGCAGGCGTCAAGCTGAACAACATGGTCATCTCGTCCTTTACCACGCTGGGCAACGGCATCTCGAACTACGCTTCCCAGAACATGGGTGCCGGCAAGATGGAGCGTGTCCAGCAGGGCTTCCGTGCAGGTCGCAATCTCGTGTGGATCATCTGCGTGCCGGTGATCGTGCTGTACTTCTTCTTCGGGCGGTACCTGCTGATGCTGTTCATGAACGAGCCTGTGGGCGCTGCCATTGATACCGGCATCATCTTTTTGCGCATCATTTCTCCCTTCTACTTCTGCATCTCCATCAAGTTGGTGGCAGACGGCATCCTGCGCGGCTGCGGGCAGATGGTGCAGTTCATGATCGACACCTTTGCCGACCTGATCCTGCGGGTGAGCATTGCCATCGTGCTGAGCGGCACAGCGCTTGGTTCTACCGGCATCTGGCTGGCATGGCCCATCGGCTGGACGATCGGCACCGTGCTTTCGCTGGTGTTCTATCTTACCTCCATCCGGAAAGCCTTGTCTCAGGCCGCTGTTCCGGCTCAAAAGACCGATTTGTAACCCTTTTGAAATCATTGAATTCCGTTCACTTTAATTTCAAACAAAATGAACGATTTGATATAGTGCACAAAAATAAAAATTCAGATTTGTGTATTTTATAGATAAAGTCAATGAAAATCACCAAAAGTATGGACGGTTTGTGAATTGCGGCAAATCCTCCGGAGGGCTATAATAGGAGCATAACAAAGCAAGGTCGCTTTGAGGAAAGAGACCTTGCTTTTCTGTTAAAAAGGATCAAACACTCCGAAGGAGGATATTATTATGAAAAAGGTTTCTCGTCGTCAGTTCCTTACCGCTATGAGTGCTATGGCTGCTGCCGGTGCACTGACTGCCTGCGGCAGTTCCGGCGCTCCTGCTTCTTCCGGCGCTGCTGCCAACTCTGCTGCTGCGGCAGCCAGCGGCACCATCAAGGTCGGTGTCATGGGCCCCCTGACCGGCGGCAACTCGGTTTACGGTCAGGCCGTTGTCAACGGTGCCTGCCTGTACCTCAAGCAGGTCAACGCAAAGGGCGGCATCAACGGCAAGCAGATCGAGATCATCTCTGAGGACGAGCAGGGCGATGCAACTCAGGCCGTCACCGTGTTCACCAAGATGTGCGACGAAGGCATCACTGCTCTGATCGGCGACGTTACCACCGAGCCCACTCTGGCCGTTGCCGCTGAGAGCGCTGATTACAATATGCCGATGGTCACCGCTTCTGCAACCGCCGAGGCTGTCACCTACGACGCTGAGACCGGCACCGTCAACGCAAACGTCTTCCGCACCACCTTCACCGACCCGTTCCAGGGCAAGAAGATGGCAGACTATGCTTACGAAAAGCTGGGCTACCGCAAGGCTGCTGTCATCTTCAAAAAGGGTTCTGACTACAACGAGGGTCTGGCCGAGAACTTCGTCAAGGAGTTCGAGATTCTGGGCGGCACCGTTGTTGCTCAGGAGAACTACTCCGAGGGCGACGTGGACTTCAAGACCCAGCTGACCAGCATCCTGGGCAAGGATCCTGAGGTCGTCTTCTGCCCCAACTACTACGAAGAAGTTGGTCAGATCCTGGCACAGGCCGAGTCTGTTGGCCTGACCGTTCCCTTCCTGGGCGGCGACGGCTGGGACGGCCTGGAGGGCTATGCTACTGCAAACCAGCTGAAGGACAGCTACTTCTGCGCAAACTACGCAAAGGGCTCCAGCACGGACTTCGAATCCGCTTACAAGGCAGAGTACGGCGCAGAGTATCCCAACGGCTTTGCTCCTCTGGGCTACGACGCAGCCATGACCATCTGCTACGGCCTGGAAGCTGCCGAGGCACAGGGTCTGACCGCTGGTACCGATGAGTACAAGCAGGCTGTCATTGATGCCATTGCCAACGGCACGATCAACGGCATCACCGGCACCTTCACCTTCGACGAGCATCACGACCCGGTCAAGAGCACCGCGATCCTCACCCATGAAGGCACCGCTCCTGTGTTGAAGGAAATGTACTGATTTTCCACCTTCCCGCTTCAAATAGTTAAAAACTTTTGAGTCTTTTCTCGCAACGACCCCTTGCGGGGACCGCCGAAAGTAACTTTTTCGGCAGTCTCCGCTTTTGTCGTATAAAAAAAGTGTGTATCTCACGGTGTTCACCACCGTCAAGAAAGGAAGTATCCATCCATGACAGTGTTCTTCAGCCAGCTGATCAACGGTTTATCCCTTGGCAGCATCTATGCACTGATCGCTCTGGGCTACAGCATGGTGTATGGCATCATCCTGCTGCTGAACTTCGCCCACGGCGATATCATTATGGTCGGCGCTTATATGTCCTGGTTCGTGATGAACCAGCTCGGCCTTGGCCCCGTTGCCGCCGTCTGCGCCACCATCGTCACCTGCACCCTGCTGGGCGTCGTGATCGAAAAGATCGCCTACACCCCGCTGCGTGGTGCGCCCCGTATCTCGCTGCTGATCACCGCCATTGGTGTTTCCTTCTTCCTGGAGTACACCGCCGAGCTGATCCTCGGCTCTGGTGCAAAGGTCATTCCGGCTTACTACGAGCCCAAGACCTTCTATATCGGCAATGTCCCCATCGGCCTTACCTCCATCATCACGCTGGTCGTCACCGTGCTGTCCATGATCGTTCTGACCTTCCTGGTCCAGAAGAGCAAGCTCGGCAAAGCCATGCGTGCCGTCTCCGAGGATATGGACGCCGCCCGTTTGATGGGCATCAACGTCAACAGCACCATCTCCTTCACCTTTGCGGTCGGCTCCGCACTGGCCGGCATCGGCTCAGTGCTGTACTGCTGCTCCTATCCGCAGGCTACCCCCACCATGGGCAGTATGCTGGGTCTGAAAGCATTCATCGCCGCGGTTCTGGGCGGCATCGGTTCCATCCCGGGCGCTATGATCGGCGGTATCACCATTGGTCTGTGCGAGTGCTTTGTTTCCGCCATTGGTCTGTCCGCATGGAAGGACGCTGTTACATTTGCGATCCTGATCATCGTGCTGCTGTTCAAGCCCACGGGCTTCCTTGGCCGCAAGGTGCAGGAAAAGGTATAAAGGAGGGCATTTGACTATGAATACCAAACGCAAAACTCTGAAAATGCCCGTGCGCTACCTGATGAACGCCATTCTGGTGGCAGCGCTGTTCATCGCCATGAGCTTTGTCACTCAGAACGTTCTGTCTACTTATCAAAACAAGGTGCTGCTGACCGTTGGCATCAACATCATCCTTGCCGTTTCGCTGAACGTTGCCACCGGTTACCTGGGTCAGCTCCCGCTGGGTCACGCCGGTTTTATGGCAGTGGGTGCCTACACCTGCGCTCTGTTCACCAAATACAGTCCCCTGCCGGACGGCATCTCCTTCGCACTGGGTCTTGCACTGGCATGTGTCGTGGCAGCGCTGTTCGGCGTGATGATCGGCATCCCCGCTCTGCGTCTGACCGGCGACTATCTCGCCATCCTGACCCTGGGCTTTGGCGAGATCATCCGCATCACTCTGAACAACATTGACGATGTGCTGGGCTTCAAGCTGTTCTACGGCTCCAAGGGCCTGAAGAACATCCCCAAATACTCCAACTTCACCAACGTGTTTATCTGCGTGGTCATCACCTGTTTTGCCATCCATGTACTGATGAAGTCCCGCCACGGCCGTGCGATCCTTGCCATCCGTGACAACGAGATCGCCGCCGAGAGCTGCGGCATCCAGACCACCTACTACAAGGTCATGGCATTCGCCTTCTCTGCTGCATTCGCAGGTCTGGCGGGCGGTCTCTATGCCTGCTATCTGGGTGTTCTGGCACCGTCCACCTTCGGCTTTATGAAGTCCATCGAGATCCTGGTCATGGTGGTTCTGGGCGGCATGGGCAGTATGCTCGGCTCCGTCCTGTCCGCTTCTGTACTTACTATCCTGCCTGAGGCGACCCGCAGCTTTGACAGCTACCGCATGGTGGTCTATTCTCTGGTGCTGATCCTGATGATGATCTTCCGCCCGGGCGGACTGATGGGCAGCTACGATTTCTCGCTCAGCCGTATCGTGGAAAAGGCAATGAACGGCGAACTGTTCCATAAAAAGAACGCTGAAAAGGAGGGCGCAGACCATGAATGAGTTCAAGACAAAACTGAACAGTGTGCCTTCCGGCGGTTTTCTGACCGACCGCGACAAGGACAAAAAGCCCATTCTGGACGTGCGTGAGCTGGGCATCGACTTCGGCGGTCTGACCGCCGTGGACGGCTTTAACCTGATGATCGGCCGCAACGAGATCTCGGGTCTGATCGGCCCCAACGGCGCTGGCAAAACCACCGTGTTCAACCTGCTGACCAACGTCTACCAGCCCACCCGCGGCTCCATCCTGATCGACGGCATGCCTACT
>CAYXQN010000004.1:0-11279 GCA_964466825.1 uncultured Faecalibacterium sp.
CCGGAAAAAGCGCAGCGCTGCATAATACAGTTCTGCAAGGGTGGCTGAGAACATTCCCTCAAGAACAAAGACAGGCACACCATACAGCAATCCACAGACAACATTCGTCTGCTGCACAGTTATGTACGGCTCTGCACCCACAATTTTTTCCCGTGCAACCAAAACACTCTCCACAGCAGCAGCGGAACCCTCCTCCCACGCTGCGATGCCGCTCAGGACCAGAGCTGCCAAAAAGAACACCCACGCACAGGTCTTGCTGTTTATTCCAAACAATTTTTTCATTTTAAAACCTCTTTCTGAACTTTGAAAGATTTTATATTCTCGCTTCCATTTTTAGTGTGCGTCCCACCATCTATTGTCAATTAACGAATTTTCGTCCAATATTTGCACTTCCTCCGGTCGGTCAGCGCCCCTGCCCCACTGCCTTCCTGTATAATCCCACAGAAAAAAGATTCCCGGAAACGCAAAACTCTGTCACTTTTTTGCTTTACAACTTTAACAAGATAAAGTAAAATAAAGAAAAGAAACGGAGGGATCTGGCATGGAGTTTACGCTGGCGAGTCTGCAGCCCAAGGAGCGGGCCTCCTTTGCGCTGCGTGCACTGTATGAAGCGGCAGGCTGCCGCAAGTACCACATGGGCCGTTTTGAGGAATACAGCCTGTATCAGGCCAATCGCAGCTTTTTGTCCTCGGAGCAGGTCATCACATTTACCGATCTGGACGGGCGGCTGCTGGCGCTCAAACCGGATGTGACCTTGTCCATTGCAAAAACAGCGCAGCCTGCTCCCGGCGAAACGCTGCGGTATTATTATCACGAAAATGTCTACCGTCCCTCTGCTGAAAGCCACACCTTCCAGGAGATCGGGCAGATGGGTCTGGAGTTTCTGGGCGATGTAGGCGAAGCGCAAAACCAGCAGGCGGTGTCGCTGGCGGCGCAGAGTCTGGCGCAGCTTGGGGCACAGTGGGTGTTGGAGCTGAGCCACATGGGGTATCTGTTCGGGCTGTTCGACGCACTGGGCGTGCCCGAAAGCGCCCGGGCACAGCTTTTGGAAAAGCTGCGAGCCAAAAACAGCCACGAGCTGCGCAGCGCTGCTGCACGGGCAGGGCTGGACGAAGCAGCCGCCGGGACCCTGTGCGGGGTGCTGACCCTTGCAGGGGAGTTTACCCAGACACTTTCCCGTGCCGAGGCGCTTTGCAAAAACCAGCGGATGACCAATGCCGTGCAGGAGCTGAAAGCGCTGGCGGACACACTGGACACCTCCGGCGGCTCTGTACGGCTGGATCTGACCCTTGCGGGCGAGATGGAATACTATAACGGATTAGTCTTCCAGGGCTATCTGAAAGACCTGCCCCGTCCGTTGCTCAAGGGCGGGCGCTACGATCTGCTGATGCAAAAGTTCACCCCTGGTGCAGGCGCCATCGGGTTTGCCGTCTATCTGGACGAACTGGACCGCCTGAGCGCTCCGCCCCCTCCCGTACAAAAACAGCAGCCGGAAAAAGTCATGCTGAATGTGGCACTGCCCAAAGGACGCCTGGGTGACAAGGTCTACAACCTGTTGGCGGGCATTGGCTATGGCTGTCCGGAGGATCACAACGCCACCCGCAAACTGGTGGTGGAAAACCCGGCAGCAGGCATCCGCTACTTCCTCGTCAAGCCCAGCGATGTGGCGATCTATGTCGAGCACGGCGCAGCGGATGTCGGCATCGTTGGCAAGGATATCCTCACCGAAGCTTCGGCAGATGTATATGAGCTGCTGGACACCGGCCTGGGCAGATGCCGGATGTGCGTCGCCGCCCCGGAAGGCTATCAGGACGATCCCAGCCGCCCAGTGCGTGTGGCGACCAAGTTCGTCAACATTGCAAAAAGCTATTACGCCTCAAAAGGGCGGGACATTGATATCATCAAGCTGAACGGCTCCATCGAGCTGGCCCCCATTCTGGGCTTGTCGGATGTGATCGTGGATATCGTGGAGACCGGCACCACCCTGCGGGAAAACGGTCTGCAGGTCGTGACCGAATTCATGCCGATCTCGGCACGGTTCATTGCAAACAAGGCGAGCTACCAGTTCAAACACCAGGAGATGGACACCATGCTGGAAAAGCTGCGCAGTGCACTGGCAGCAAAGGAGGACGCAAAATGATCAAGCTGTATCGATTTGAAGATCTGAAGCCCGAGGAGATCCTGAACCGGGATATCCGTACCGAAAAGAATGTGGAAGACGTGGTGGACAGCATCATTGCGGATGTGCGTGCGCGCGGTGATGATGCATTGAAGGATTATGCGCTGAAATTTGACGGCGCAGTACTGGACGAGCTGCAGGTCTCGCAGGCAGAGATCGACGAAGCCTTCGCCAATATGGACCCATATTTTTTGGAAACGCTGCGGCAGGCTGCCGCCAATATTGAAGATTTCCATCGTCAGCAGGTGCACAAAGACTTTGTTCTGAACGACCAGCCCGGCGTTGTGCTGGGGCAGAAGTATACCCCCATTGAAAAGGCGGGCGTGTATGTTCCCGGCGGTACAGCGGCATATCCGTCCACCGTGCTGATGGATGTGATCCCCGCAAAGGTGGCAGGCGTGTCCGAGATCGTCATGACCACCCCGGCAGGCAAAGATGGCAAGGTGAACCCGGTCATCCTTGCTGCGGCTGCAACAGCAGGCGTGACCAAGATCTTCAAGACCGGCGGCGCACAGGCAGTGGCGGCGCTGGCTTACGGCACCCAGAGCGTTCCGGCGGTGGACAAGATCGTTGGCCCCGGCAACATCTACGTTGCCACTGCCAAGCGCAAGGTATTCGGCAAGGTGGGCATCGACATGATCGCAGGCCCCAGCGAGATCTTAGTGCTGGCAGACGGCGGCTGTGACCCTGCGTGGGTGGCAGCAGACCTGCTCAGCCAGGCAGAGCACGACAAGCTCGCCAGCCCGGTGCTCGTGACCGACAGCGAAACACTGGCAAAGGCAGTCCAGCAGGAGCTGGAGGTGCAGATCCCGCAGCTGCCCCGTGCCGCCATCGCCCGCGCCAGCGTGGACGACAATGGCAAGATCATCGTCTGTGCCGACCTGCACAAGGCGATCGAAGCGTGCAACATCATTGCGCCGGAACATCTGGAAGTCTGCGTCGAGGACCCATTCGGTGTTCTGAACGAGATCAAGAACGCCGGCAGCATCTTCCTTGGGCGCAACGTGCCCGAGGCCTTGGGAGATTATTTCGCCGGCCCCAATCACACCCTGCCCACCAGCGGCACCGCACGTTTTTCCAGCCCGCTGGGCGTGGATGACTTTGTGAAGAAGTCCAGCTTCCTCTACTATACCCGTGAGGCTTTGGGCAAGGTAGCTCCCCGCATTGCGGACTTTGCCGAGCGGGAGGGTCTGCACGCCCACGCCCGCAGCGTGACCATCCGGTACGAGAAATAAGGAGCATCTTTATGAGTCGTTTTCTCTCTCCGACCTTAACAGCACTCACGCCCTACACCCCCGGCGAGCAGCCGCAGGATCAACAGTACATCAAGCTGAACACCAACGAAAGTCCCTATCTGCCCTCTCCCTATGTGGTGGCGGCAGTGAACGAAGCTGAAGTGGAAAAGCTGCGCCTTTATTCTGATCCTGCCTGTGCAGAGCTTCTGCGCACAGCAGCGGCGCACTTTGGGCTGAAGCCCTCCCAGATCATGCCCGGCAACGGCAGTGACGAAAACCTGTTCTTTGCACTGCGGGCGTTCTGTGACGAGCAGCACCCCCTTGCCTATGCAGATATCACCTATGGCTGCTATGGCGTGTGGTGCGACCTGCTGCACATCCCCAGCCACATCCTGCCCCTGAAAGAGGACTTCACCCTCGACCCGGCAGATTACTGCGGGCTGAACGAAACCATCGTGATCGCAAATCCCAATGCCCCCACCGGCATTGCACTGCCCCGGGCAGAGATCGAGCGCATCCTGCGCACCAACCCGAACAACGTTGTCATCGTGGACGAAGCCTATGTGGACTTTGGCGGCGAGAGCTGTGTGCCGCTCATTGACCGGTACGACAACCTGCTCGTGGTGCAGACCTTCTCCAAGTCCCGCCAGCTCGCTGGCGCACGGCTGGGTCTTGCCATGGGCAGCGAAGCCCTCATCGCAGACCTGAACAGGGTCAAGTTCAGCCTGAACCCCTACAACATCAACCGCCTGACCCTGAAAGCAGGGCAGGCAGCTCTGGAGGACACTGCCTATTTCGACAAGACCCGCCATGCGATCATGGATACCCGGGAATGGACGAAAACAAAGCTGGAACAGCGGGGCTTTACCTGTCTGGACAGCCGGTCAAACTTCCTGTTTGCGAGCACGAATCGGAAAAACGGCGGTGAACTATACGAAAAGTTGAAGCAGAAAGGCATTCTGGTGCGGCATTTCTATGCACCGCGCATCCAGAACTGGCTGCGCATCACCATCGGCACCCCGGAGCAGATGGAAGCGCTTCTGAACGCACTGGATAACATTCTGGAGGAATAACGATGACAAACCGAATGGTATCGCTGGAACGCAATACAAACGAGACCCAGATCGAGCTGTGTCTGGATCTGGACGGCACCGGTCGCTACGAGATCGACACTGGCTGCGGTTTTCTGAACCACATGCTGGAGCTGTTTGCACGGCATGGGCGGTTCGATCTGACCCTGACCTGCCACGGGGATGTGCAGGTGGATTATCACCACACCACCGAGGATGTGGGCATTGCACTGGGGCAGGCGTTTGCCCGGGCACTGGGCGAGATGCGGGGCATCCGGCGGTACGGCAATTTCTATCTGCCCATGGACGAGGCCCTGGTGCTGTGTGCAGTGGATCTGTCCGGGCGGTGCACCCTGAACTGGGACGTCCACTGCAAGACCGAAAAGGTTGGCGACTTTGATGTGGAGTGCGCCAAGGAGTTCTGGTACGGCTTCGCCCGCTGCCTGCCTGCGACCGTCCACTTTGTACAATTTGCGGGTGAAAATACCCATCACATCCTTGAAGCCTGCTTCAAGGGCGCAGGCCATGCGCTGGGTGAGGCAGTGCGTATCGATGCTGCCCACCGGGACGAGATCCCTTCCACGAAAGGACTGCTGGTATGATCGCGATCATTGATTATGGTGTGGGCAACCTGTTCAGCCTGCGTTCCAGCCTTGCCCATCTCGGGCTGGATGCCGTGGTAACGGCAGATGCCGACACCATCCGTGCGGCCGACCGGCTCATCTTGCCCGGTGTGGGCGCGTTTGGCGATGCCATGGCAAAGCTGAACGCCACCGGGCTTGTCCCGGTCATCCGGGAGCAGGCAGCGCAAAAGCCGCTGCTGGGCATCTGCCTTGGGATGCAGCTTCTGTTTGAGAAAAGCTACGAATACGGCGAACACGAGGGTCTTGGCTTCATCCCCGGCGAGGTCTGCCCTCTGGAGCCGGATCTGACCGACCCGGCGCTGAAGGTCCCGCAGATCGGCTGGAACGCTCTGCACCTGTGGCAGAACGACCCGCTGTTCAAATATCTGGACGAGGGCGAGTATGTCTATTACGTCCACAGCTTTTACGGCAAGCACTGCGCCGCAAACACGCTGGCAACGAGTGAATATTCCATCCCGGTCACGGGTGTGGTTCGGGCCGGCAACGTGTACGGCACCCAGTTCCATCCGGAAAAAAGCGGCAATGCCGGCCTGCGGATCCTGAAAGCATTTGCAGAGTTGTAAAAGAATCGTTTTTCAGCAAGCTGGGACTTTTTTCTCGACACGAAAGGAGCATTTTTATGCAGCTATTTCCGGCGATCGACCTACGGGACGGCAAGGTTGTACGGCTGACTCAGGGCGACTATGACCGCATGACGGTCTACGGCACCGATCCCTGCGCACAGGCCAGGGAGTTTCTTGCGGCGGGGGCAAAGAACCTTCATGTCGTGGACCTGGACGGCGCAAAGGACGGTACCCTTTCCAACTACGAAACGATCGCCGCCCTTGCAAAGCAGGGCGGGCTGTACATCGAGGTGGGCGGCGGCATCCGTACCGAGCAGCGCATCGAGACCTATCTTTCCCTCGGGGTCGGGCGCTGTATCCTGGGCAGCGTGGCTGTGACGGATTTTGATTTTACCGCCCGGATGCTCAAAAAATACGGCGACCGGATCGCCGTAGGCGTGGATGCAAAGGACGGCTACGTTGCCATTCACGGCTGGAAGGAAGTCAGCCGGGAGCCGGGTGTTGCATTCTGCAAGCGGCTTGCGGCAGAAGGCTGCACCGCCATCATCTACACCGACATCGCCTGTGACGGTGCAATGCAGGGGACGAATCTGGAGCTGTACCGCCAGCTCTCTGCTGAGGTGCCGGGGGTGGCGTTCACTGCCAGCGGCGGCATTTCCAGCGAAGCGGAGCTTGTGGAACTGGAGCGGATGGGCGTTGCAGCGGCAATTCTGGGCAAAAGCCTTTACACCGGCGCACTGGATCTGAAACATTGCGTTGAGCTGGTGCAAAAATAAACGGAAGGGACATAAAAATGATCACAAAACGCATCATTCCCTGTCTGGATGTGCGCAACGGCAGGGTGGTCAAGGGCACAAACTTTGAGGGCATCCGTGACGTTGCCGACCCGGTGGAGATGGCACGGATGTACAACGCTGCCGGAGCGGATGAACTGGTGTTTTACGATATCACGGCCAGCGCCGAGGGGCGCACCCTTTTTACCGATATCCTGACCCAAGTCGCCAGCGAGATCTTTATCCCGCTGACCGTAGGCGGCGGCATCAACACGCTGGAAGATTTTGACCGGGTGCTGAAATGCGGTGCCGATAAGGTCAGCGTCAATTCCGGCGCACTCAAAAATCCGGCGCTGATCCCGGCGGCGGCGCAGCGCTACGGCAACCAGTGCGTGGTGCTCTCGGCGGACGTCAAGCGGGTGGACGGCAGCTTTCATGTGTTTGCCAAGGGCGGCAGAGAGGACACCGGCAGGGATGCTCTGGAATGGATCGTTCAATGTGTGGAGCAGGGTGCGGGCGAAATATGTCTGAACAGCATCGACACCGACGGCGTGCGCAGCGGCTTTGATCTGGAACTGCTGGATGCGGTCGCCGCTCGGGTCAATGTCCCCATCATCGCCAGCGGCGGCGCCGGCAAAAAAGAGGACTTTCTGGAGCTGTTCCACCATAAGGGCATCGACGCAGGGCTGGCAGCAGGCATCTTCCACCAGAAACTGCTGACCATCCGGGAGCTAAAGCAATACTTAAACGCAAATGGAGTAGAAATGCGCCTGTGAACCTCTTGCGTTTCACAGGTGTTTGGGCTAAACTATAAGTATCCCCGTTTGGGGAGGGAGAAACATCATGGAACTGAAATTCGATGAAAAAGGTCTGATCCCTGCCATCGTGCAGGACCATTACACCAAAGAGGTGCTGACCCTTGCTTACATGAACGCTGAGACGCTGGCCCTGACCATCGCAGAAGGGCGCACCGTGTTCTGGAGCCGCAGCCGCCAGGAGATCTGGCGCAAGGGTGAGACCAGCGGCAACGTCCAGCGGGTGGTGTCCATCACTGCAGACTGCGACAAGGACGCACTGGTGGTGGAGGTCGTCAAAGACGGTCCTGCCTGCCACACAGGTGCCGAGAGCTGCTTTTTCAACGAAGTATACCTCTCTCCGGAGCTGAAGCAGTTCAGCTGGCAGGGATTGTACGACCTCATCGAGGGGCGTAAGACTGCCCCCAAGGAAGGCAGCTACACCACCTATCTGTTCGAAAAGGGCAAAGAAAAGATCCTGAAAAAGATCGGTGAGGAGTGTACCGAGGTCATCATTGCCGGGGAGAAGGAAGACCGGGACGAGACGATCTATGAGATCGGCGACCTTGCTTACCATGTCATGGTGCTGATGGTCAATGCCGGCATCACGGTGGAAGATGTCACCCGCGAACTGGAAAAACGCCACGTTATTGACCACAAGGTCAAACAAGAAAGGATGCAGTGAGTTTTATGGCAGATTATTTGAAGTCCAGCGTACATTGTCACTCAACCATGTGTGACGGCAAAAACACCTTGCAGGATATGGCTTCTGCAGCTTGCGCACAGGGGCTGACCACACTGGGCTTCACCGGTCACAGCTATACCCAGCGTGACCGCGAATACTGCATGAGCCCCAGCCGCACTGCGCAGTACAAGGCGACCATCGCAAAGCTCAAGACCGAGTACCGGGGCAAGGTGGATATCCTCTGCGGTATCGAGTGGGATCTGCTCAGCGAGGATAAGCCGGAAAGCTACGATTACTGGATCGGCAGTGCACATCACCTGTACGGCAAAAACACCGGCAAGTATTACGAGATCGACTTCCGCCCGCAGGACCTGTGGGACTGCATCAACGATGACTTTGACGCCGACCCTCTGGCAGCAGTGGAGGCATACTTTGCTGAAGTGGAAAAGATCGCTGAGATGGGCCCGGACATCCTGGCACACTTTGACCTGATCAAAAAGCTGAACGCCGGCGGCGAGTTCTTCAACGAGGAGTCCGACCGCTACAAGGCAGCAGCACTCAAGGCACTCAAGGTCGCCCGCGAGCACAACTGCCGTCTGGAGGTAAACACCGGCGGTGTTTACCGCGGCTACCGCAAAGACTTCTATCCCAGCGCATGGCTGCTGGAGGAGTGGAACAGGATGGGCGGCAAGGTCATCATCACCTCGGACGCACACGACTCCGCCAGCCTGACCTATGGCTTTGCTGAGGCAGCTGCAGCTGTCAAGGCGGCCGGTTTTACCAGTGTCGAGGTTCTCACCGCTAACGGCTTCGAGAGCCAGGCTCTGTAAGTTTCAAAAATATGCCGCAGGGCTGCTGCACGATACATTGTGCGGCAGCCCTGTTTTGCGGCCAGATCACCTTATCGGAGGAATTCTATGACCCATTCGCATCCCCAAATACAGCGCAGGTTCCGCACCAACACAGATCTCCTGCGTGGTCCTATTTTCAAAAATCTGCTGCTGTTCATGCTGCCCATTCTGGTGTCCAATCTGTTCCAGCAGCTGTACAACACGGTCGATACCATGATCGTCGGCAATGTTCTGGGCGACACCGCTCTTGCCGCTATCGGCTCCTGCGGTTCCATCTACGAGCTTCTGGTCGGGTTTGGGCTTGGCATTGGCAACGGCCTTGCCATCGTTGCAGCGCGCTCCTACGGAGCGCAGGACGAAGATCTGCTCAAAAAGACGGTGGCAGGCTCCATGATCATCGGTCTGATCGCCTCTCTTGTCATTACAACCGTCGGCTTTTTGGGGCTGCGTCCTCTGCTGATCCTGCTGGACACTCCGACCGAGATCCTGGAAGACGCATTTTCCTACATCATCGTCATTGATTTTGGCGTCATCATCATGTTTGCTTATAACCTGTGTGCCGGCCTTTTGCGCGCCATTGGCAACAGCGTGATGCCGCTGGTCTTTCTGATCATCAGTTCCGTGCTCAACGTAGCACTGGATCTGTGGTTCATCGCCGGACTGGGCATGGGAGTGCAGGGCGCAGCGGTCGCCACTGTGCTGGCACAGGGCGTTTCTGTGGTGCTTTGCATCCTGTACATCCTGCACCGTACCCGCATCCTGATCCCGGAGCACAAACATTTCCAGATCAGCTCCCATCTTTACTGGGAACTGTTCAGTCAGAGCATCTCCATGGGCCTGATGAGCAGCATCGTTTCGGCAGGCTCGGTGGTGCTGCAGTACGGCATCAACGGTCTGGGCACCCTGACCATTGCCGGCCATACCGCCGCCCGCAAACTGTTCGCCTTTACCGATATGCCGCTGCTCGCCATGGCCTCGGCAGGCTCCACCTTTGTTTCTCAGAACCGTGGTGCAAACCAGCCTGAACGTATCCGCAAGGGTATGCGGCAGATCTATCTTTACTCAGTGGCAGTGGCTTTTGCCGCTGTGCTCCTGATGCAGGTAAGTGCTGAATGGATGGTGCATTTTGTGTCCGGCTCCAGCGAAGCAGTCGTACTGCAAAACGGCGCAAAATATCTGATCTGGACCGCCCCCTTCTATTCGGTGCTGGGTGTTCTGCTGGCCACCCGCTACGGTCTGCAAAGCCTTTGTCAGAAGGTCCTTCCCCTCTTTTCCAGCGTGATCGAGCTGGTAGGCAAGATCATCTTTGTTGCAGTCTTCATCCCCCGCTATGCATACGATGCCGTCATCCTCTGCGAGCCGATCATCTGGTGCTTTATGACCGTATATCTGGTAACCGTATACCTGCACGACCCCTTTGTTTTCCCGAAAAAGAAGGCCGGATAATCCACAAAAACAGACCCCTTCTGCATTCAGCAGAAGGGGTCTGTTGCTTTTCCTTATAACCTTTTACAGCGCCGAGTAGCCAAAGCTGTTGACCAGCGCATCAATGCGGTGGCCCGCCTTGCACATGGGGCACTCGCTTCCGTCATAGCTGGCATAATCCGGCAGGGTGTTCGTGTCAAAGATCGAGACCACCGGGTGGCCCTGGCATTCCTTCAGGGTGGTGAACAGGGTCGAAATCCCCACCACCGTGCCGCCGTAGTAATTCACAGCTTCCACAGCCGACTTCATGGCGTAGCCCGTTGTAATGGAGGCCGACAGGAGCAAAACGTGTTTCCCTCGGATCATGGGCGTCAGGTTATCCCGCAGGATGATCTGGCTGCCGGAAGTATACTCCGGGGTCACAACATAAATGGTCTGGTGCGCATTCATGTTGGTATAACCGTCTTTGGTCAGCTCGTTGGCCAGACAGGTTCCAATGACCTGCGTACCATCCAGACACAATACCGTATCCACCACGGTGCTGTGCTGGTAGGCTGCCACAAGCTCTTTGGCAACCGCCTTTGCCTCCGACAGACGGGTTTTTTGGGTGGTGACGTCGATATAATAATTGATATGGCTGTGGCTGGTGGCAAAATGTCCCTTTGCAATGCGCAGAAACAGATCTTTTTTCTGGACAGGCAGCTTGACCATGTTGATCATCGAAGCAACACTCCTTTTTTGTCGGCGCTTTGCGCCGTAAAATACAAACAGCACCCGGACTCCAAAATGTGCCGGCGTGCCGCCCTCGTTTTGTGCTTTTATTGTACAGAAAATCCAGCCTGTGCACAAGTCATAAATCTGCCGAAATATAGCTCATTTTTTGCGCCACCCTGACGAAAACATGGATACAAAAAAGCCCGCACCGAAGTGCGGGCAATTCTCTTGTTTTAACCGTCTGCAGCACAGCCGCAGCTATTTTTCAGCCGCAAAGTACTTTGCTCTCAGCCCTCAGCGCCCTCGCCAGCTGCTTCCTTGGTCAGCTTCCAGCTCATGCTGTAAG
>CAYXQN010000004.1:11379-42572 GCA_964466825.1 uncultured Faecalibacterium sp.
AGCACCGTATTTGTAGTTCCAATTTCAGTCTGTACCGGATTATCGCCATGCTCACAACCGGTCAGCAGGCTGCTGCCTGCAACGGCCACCGCCGCAACAGCGGTATATTTCAGGAAAGAGCGGCGGGAAAAAGCCCGAGCCATAGTCGTTCCTCCTTTGGAAACTTATTTTTTAACAAGGACATTACCTATACAATAGCACGAAGCTCTGCTCAAAGGCAATGCTTTTTTCAAAACAATTGTGAAGATTTTGTGGAAACCCAACACATCTACGACGAAATTTCGTCACTTCTCAGCTGCGCAGAACATCGGCTGCCGCCATGCTGAAGGTCAGGCTCTTGCCCTCCACAAAGGTGGGATAGAAGGTCACATCCACCTTCTTCCAATTCTGCGGCACCTTCAGCATCAGGAACACATAACCGGAGCTGCCAGCGGGCAGGCTCTCTGCATCGGCATATCCCTGTGCATTCTCGTTGTAAACGGACATATTTGCGCTGCAGGCGATCTCCGCGTCATCGCAGCTGGCCGTAAAGTCCGGCGTTGCCTGTGCCAGTGCCTCAAAGTTGGGGTCCACGTTCTCCAGCGGGGGAACCGGATAAAGCGCATCGATCTCGCTCACACCCTGTGCACCGATCACCAGTGCATTCTTGGACTGGTTCTGCACATTGATCCGCACACCAATGTACTCGTAGCCCTCCTGCGCAGGATTCTGTGCCAGAGTAAACACGCTGGACAGCTGTACGCCCAGACCGTTCCAATCCTTGACCGTATCACCCACCTTGACGATACCCACATCGGTATTGCCCTCGGTGCGCGTACAGCCCCCCAGCAGGCTTGCAGCGCCCATTGCTGCTACGGATACGCCGGTGCACTTCAAAAAGCTGCGGCGAGAGATCGTATTAGACATTTTATAGTTCCTCCTTGAATCGGTAAATCGGCTTTTTAGTTCCTTTATCTTAGGTATACCGTTTCTGCGCAAAAGATGCAAGTGTTTTGGAACAAACTTTACAGCATTTTCACAAGGCCGATCAATCCTGATGGATCAGGCTCTTCACATGGGTCTCGCTGGACTTTACCAGATTCAGCAGACTGGGGGTATACAGCGAAAATTCCCTCGTCAGGCTTTCGGTCGTCATTGCAAGGCAGGACGGGTCCTTCACGCCCTCGCCGCCGTTCACATCTTCACCAGCCAGCAGTGCCTCCACATTGGCCTCGCTCATACGCATCACTGCGTCCGAGTATCCGCGCCAGCACAGCGGCTCAATGCTGAACATACTCGCTGCATTGTGCGGCTCTGCCGAGTACAGCAGCCGGAACATCTTTGCCACTGCCATCATCAGATAGGTGCTCACTTCTGTCGTCAAAGCCTTGCTGTGGCACTGGCCGATCTTTGCGTACAGCACGTTCAGGCTGTTGGAGATCAGCTTCTTGTTCATGGTGGGCAGCACACTGCCATGATAGATGCTATCCTTCATCTTATCGGGGTTGGGCAGATCCTCCGCCGAGAGCATCATACCGTTGCGCTCTGCGCTGCGGCCCAGCAGATAATCGCAGGAAACATTATAATAATCCGCCACACGCACCACAAAATCCAGGCCGCATTCACGGATGCCTTTTTCATAATGAGACAGCAGCGCCTGCGAGACACCCAGATCCTCCGCAGCCTGCTTTTGCGTAATGCCGCGCTCCTTGCGCAGCAGCTTGATGATACGATTGAATTCCATATTCTTCTGCTCCTCAGCCTTCGCCTCTCAGCGAATATCCTTTCTGTTTACAGCACGTTGATTATACACAACGAAAAACGACTTGTAAAGCAAGAATTATGCCGAAGTTTTTCGGCTTTTTTCGTCATTTTCTCCAAAGCTCTTGCCGCCTCTCCCACATCTATGTTAAACTATTGGTATTAAGCATACATTTTGTGGCGCAGGGTCCTGCCCGCAAAAATGGTTTTTTGCCCGGCCATCAAGTTTTTTCAAAAAACAGATGAATTTTTTTGAAAAAGTCATTCCATCTTTCTCTGGTTTGTGTTATAATCCTCTTTGCGTCTGTCCGCGAGTGGTGAACACCCCTTCCGTGTCAGTCCAAGAAATGACTCTATATCGTCAAAGATAGGAAACGAGGACCAAAAAACCATGAAATTCTGCAACAAGACCCGTCTGTTCAGCGCTGTTGCTGCGCTGGTCATCGCATTCAGCTGCTTTGCCCTGACCGCCTGCAGCTCCAATTCCGCCCCTTCTTCTGAGGCTTCCTCCGGGATGTTCGCCGCTGCCATTGCTGTCAACGGCACCTGCGGCGAGAACGTGACCTGGGAGCTGGCTGACGGCACCCTGACCCTGTCCGGCAGCGGCCGTATGGCAAACTACACCACACAGGACCCCGCTCCCTGGGCTGACCTCAAGGACCAGATCATCACGGTCGAGGTGGACGGCACCGTGACCAGCGTTGGCTCCAGCGCCTTCAAGGACTGCGTCAACCTGACCACCGTGAACATCGCAGAGGGTGTGGAATACATCGAGAGCGCTGCTTTCAATGGCTGCACTGCTCTGGCTCAGGCCAACATCCCCCAGAGCGTCACCTACATCAAGCTGGGCGCATTCAAAAACTGCACCGCTCTCACCGAGGTGACCATCCGCAGCAACTGCCGTACCGACATGAACGTTTTCCCGGACACTGTCACGGTCAACCGCTACAACTGATCCCCGCTGCAAATTGCTATGCTGCTGTAAATTTTTGGACCCAAACCGGATATGAGGTGTTTTTATGAAGACATTCAAGCTGCATCTGATCCGTCACGGTATGACGGCTGGTAACTTACAGGGACTGTATATCGGCAGCGGCACAGACATCCCTCTGTGCGACGAGGGCCGCGCTCAGCTCGCCGAGCTGAAGGAGCGCTTTGAGTTCCCCCAGGTGGATACTGTATTCTCCTCCCCCCTGCTGCGTGCAGTCGAGACTGCCAATATCCTGTTCCCGGACGCTGCGCATCAGTTCGTGGTGCAGGACCTGCGGGAAGCGGGCTTTGGCAAGTTCGAGAACCGTCCTGTCAAGGAGCTCGTCCACGACGAGGACTTCAAAAAGTGGATCACTCCCGGTTCCGGTTACCTGCCGGACGGTGCCGAGCTCACAGAGCAGTTCCATGCCCGCTGTGCCGAAAGCCTGATGAAGCTGTTCGAGTATATGATCCGCATGGACGTTTCCGAGGCTGCCTGCGTGACCCACGGCGGTGTGATCATGAGTATGCTGAGCCAGCGTGCTGTGCCTACCCGCCGCCCCGAGCAGTGGATGGCAGACCCCGGCTGCGGTTATACGGTGCAGACCGATGTTCAGCTGTGGATGCGCGACCGCCTTGTGGAGGCCATCGACATCGTGCCCTTTGGCTATGCCGATACCCTGCGCGCCCAGGAAGAAGCCGATGAAAATGAGGTCTACGAATAACAAGGAATAACAAGCGGTTACAAAACACCGCAATCCCTTGACAGAAAGCCGACAATCCTTTATTGTATAAAGGAACGACTTTGCTTTTTTTGAAGGAGGACTTCCCCATGTCGCAATCCCTCTCCCGCCGGTCATTCCTGAAATGTGCCGGTTCCGGTGCGGTCAGCCTTGCCGCTGCCCTGCTCACCGGTGTTGCCGCTTCGGCGCAGCAGCCCTGCCTTGCCGGCGAGCCTGCCCTGCTGGACGGCAAGGCAGCCGTAGAGCTGCTGGGCTATGCCCCCGCACAGGAGATGGGCAATGTGCTGGTGTACCTCTCGGTGGAAAATCTTTCCTCCATCCCGCTTTCTGTGGGCACCAGCTATCTGCAGAGCCGCAGCGTGCGCACCCTGACCGATCTGTATTCCATGGGCACCGGTTTTACTGCCCTGTGTGACGGTCAGCCCACCTACTGCGGCAGCTTTGCTGCTCCGCTTTACGCAGAAAATGCGGCCGACGCCTCCTTTTTTACCTTGAATCTTGCAGCAGGCCGCGGCGCACTGCTGCACTGCTTCTGCGCAGTGCCGGAAAACTGGCAGACTCTTACTCTGGCCTACCAGCCGGATTTTGCCGCTGGCCGCAGTGTCACCTTTACGATCCACCGCGGCACAGACGAGGTCGCTCTCGGGTCTGTGCCCGCCGTCCCCTCTGAAGTCGGCAGCGTCGTAGACCTGTGATCAAAAGCCCAAGCCGGGTACTCTCAAACGGGAGCACCCGGCTTTTCTTGTTGTACTGTCTACCGTCATTTCCCTCTGCTTTGACAGAACTTTCTCTTTACAAACCGGAACGGAATCGTTACAATCAAATCAATATCACAAATGCTTCGCACCCTGCGCTGTGCCAAGCTTGCAGATACCGGAGGTTTTTATCCATGAAGCTTTCCCGTCGTGCGCTCCTGCGCTTTGCCGGAGCGTGTTCTGCCGCTCTCACGCTGACCGGTGCCGCCTGGACCGGGAACGGCGGCTTTTTCCAGTGGCTGGCCCGCATTTCAGGCCGTTCGTCCGGTGTTCCTGCTTCCGGCACCCCTTCTGCCGATGATCTTCCCCCTTACGACGCCTCCCCACTTACCGGGCATCCCCGCAGCACCAGCGGACGGCTGGTGGGTGTCATGGTCAATAACATTTCCAACACCCAGCGGCAGAACGCCCGGCCTCAGCGTGGTCTTTCTTCCGCCGACCTTCTGATCGAAAGTAAAGTCGAAGGCGGCATCACACGGTTTTGTGCCGTATATCCGGATGTTAACGCTATCCCGGAAGTCGGTCCTCTGCGTTCCGGCCGGGACCAGTTTCTGCAGCTCCTGATGCCCTGGCAGACTCTGTATTACCACGATGGCGAAAGTGCCGCCTGCACCAAGTTCATCAGCGTGTACGATTACTCCGGTCTGAACGTGGGCGGCAAAAGCTACTTTGATACTCCCGTACATCCCCATGTTGCCCACCGGGACAGCCGTGGCGGCGTGGTAGCCTATGAGCATACCGAATTCACCTCCGGCCCGGAGATCCGCTCTGCCTGCGACGCTGCCGGCATTTCGCTGGATCATCTGTACGAAGACACCTTCTTCCGCTTTGCAGACTACCGCACCCATGCCGAAAATACGCTCTCCGGCTGTGCCTCCGGCACCACCGTGCAGATCCAGCATTCCGACCACTACCGCACTCACTTTTCCTACGCACCTGCCGCACAATGCTATCGGATGCAGATGTACAGCCGCCTGTCCGGCACCGTCGAAGATACGATAGATGAACTGACCGGCCAGCAGCTCCAATTCACAAATCTTCTGGTCTGTTTTGCACCCATCGCGGCTTATCCCGGCGACTCCGGCGACGTACAGCAGGTAAGCTACGTCCAGGGCGGCGAGGCCTTCTTCTTCACCCGCGGCAGGGTCCAGTCCTGCGTATGGCAAAAGCCCTCACCCGAGCATCCCCTGCAGGTCTACGGCTCCGACGGCCAGCAGCTTCTGTTCAATTGCGGCAAAACATACCTTGCCGTGGTGGATGATGATGAGCGGGACATTTTCTCGTTCCAGTAAACAAGGAGACACGATGAAACGAATCTGGAAATTCTTCAGCGCAGTGGCGCTCTGCACCGCTCTGCTCTGCGGCTGCTCCGCTCAGCAGGAGCAGCCCGCCGCAAGCGCCTCCCCGGCCGATCCCCTCACCGGCCGATCCCCTCACCGGCCAACAGCTTCGTTATCCCGGCGAGCGCGCTGTCGCCGTTGTGATCAGCAATGCACCCGGCACCACCCAGCAGTGGGGCCTTGGCAGCGCATCCGTCGTATTGGAGATCCAGACCGAGGAGGACGCCCCCACAGATCTATGCCTGGTCTATCCCTCTCTCAGTGCCATGCCCACCGTTGGCCCGGTAACGGCTGGCCAGGACATCTTCTGGCGGCTCCTCTGCGGCCAGGAAGTCCTTCCGGTCCAATGGGGCAGCAACCCCTACGCCCGGCGCTACCTGGATCACGCCAATCTCCGGGCAGTCGATGCCTTGTCTGTCGGCACCAATGCATTTGAATCCGACACCTCCTGGAACACCGTTTCCCTCTGGCGCACCAGCGGCAGCAAGATCCGCTCCGTTCTGGGCAGTCTGGGCATTTCCGCACAGACAAAACATACCATTTCCTCCGACCAGACAGCCGCCGCCTCTGCACTGCCCCCGCTGTTCCCGCAGGCCAAAGACGGCCAGCCAGAGCCCTCGCAGCCGGATGCTGCAGCCCTATGGATCGATTTCCCCTCGGCCAGCTCTACAGGCTTCGCCTACGACTCCGCTCTGGGCAATTATAAAATGTCCCATGCCGATGGTTCTGCTCAGCGGGACGCCAACACCGGCCAGCAGGTGCGCTTTAATAACATTCTGGTGCTGTACAGTGCATCTTCCCTGCGGGATGACGCAAAAACACTGGACTACGACCTGACCATGGGCGGCGGCATCTGGCTCAATGGAGGCCAGCTGTGGCAGATCACCTGGACACAGGGCACCGATAGTACCTTTTCGTTTTACGCCGCCGATGGCAAACAGCTGGACATCCGTCCCGGCCGCAGCTATCTGGCGCTGCTTTCCAGCCTGACCGGGCAGGAACTGCGGATCTTCGACTCTACCGGTCAGGAGCTGCCCAATCTGCACTGAATCTCTACCCAAAAGGAGCCGGATGGTCGTAAGATCATCCGGCTCCTTTTATCATCTCCGGCCCCGCTTGGCCGCACTGCGCCCAGCACAAAGCCCGCTGCCAAATGCCCAGTGCAGGTTGAACCCTCCGCAACTTCCGGCACAGTCCAGCGTTTCACCTACAAAATACAGCCCCGGACATCCCCGGAACTCAAAATCCCGTTCCAGCTCTGTCAGGCTCAATCCGCCGCCGGTGGTCTGAGCCTGCTTCCATCCGCAAGGCGTCAGTCCTTCAAACCGCCAGTGCTTGGCGGTATAGGCCAGCTTCTTCCAGTGTTGTGCGGTCAGCTGCTCCAGCGGCCGTTCCGGCAGGCCTGCTGCGTTCCACAGTGCACGGCCCAGCTTTGCATTCAGCAGTCCCAGCCACAGCTCCGCTCCAGCCCCCGGTCCAAGTTGTTCCACTCTGGCTGCAAACATTGCTTCCAGTGCTGCTTGTTCTACTTCCGGGAACAGATCCAGCTGGACCGCCGGTGCTTTTGGCCCGCTGCGGGGCGCCAGCAGCCCGGACAGCTGCATAATGCAGATTCCGGACAGTCCGTAGTCTGTAAACTGGACCTCTCCGGTCTCCTCCGCCAGCATTTTATTTCCATCCAGCAGCACCGCTTTTGCCTTGGCACGGATGCCCGCAAGGCTCTTGTTCGGTTTGCTGCACTGCAAAGCCGTCAAGCAGGGGTACAACGGCTCCAGTCTGCCGCCGCACTGGGCTGCAAACCGGGGGCCAAAACCATCCGTGCCAAATTGCGGCCCGGCATTGCCGCCCATCGCACAGATGACCGCATTGGCCCGCCGGGTCACGGTTTTTCCTTCCGGATCCTCGTACAGCACGGTATAGCCTCCACGGTTCTGACTCAGCGTCTGCACGGTACAGTTCGTACACAGCTCCACCCCCAGCCTTGCCGCATGGTGCTCCAGCAGCGCCAGTACATCAGCTGCCTGGTTGGAGTACGGATACACCCGTCCCGCCTCATCCGTGCGGGTGTAAAGCCCCATCCGGCAGAACCACCCCAGCGGGTCCGCATTTTTCACTGCTTTCAGCAGCGGTTCCAGTGCCGCCGGGTCTGCCGTAAAGTATCTCTCAGCCGATGGATCCGTGTTATCCAGATTGCAGCGGCCATTGCCTGTAGCCAATAGTTTTTTGCCGCACCGCGGGTTTTTCTCCAATACGGTGACCCGGGCCTCCGGGGCCGTCCGGGCCGCTCCGATCGCGGCAGCAAGGCCGGCAGCGCCGCCGCCCAGGATCAAGATCTGCTGCATAAAAGGCAACACCCCTCCAGTTTACAAAATCTGATGTTATTGTAACACAGCCTTCTGCATAACGCAAAGCTATTTGTGAAGATAAAATTAAAGATACCGCCGGCCGGCCCAAAATCGTTGACAGAAGCACGAGAATTTGGTATTTTTTGATTAAATAGTTACTGATTTGTCGAGGGACTTTTTGTCTCTCACTCCCGGGGGAGGGAATCGTCCATGCGGAAGTGGAAACAGCATCTGCTCCTTGTTGGAGCGCTCATTGTGGCGATCACCATCAGCATCATATCCTATACCACTTACATCACCAATCAGATGCACCAGATCAGCATTTCAGAGCTGCACGAAACTTACAGCCAGATCAGTCTGACGTTCCGCCTGTTTGCGGAGCGAAACTGGAACGTGCTGGAAGAATGGGGCCGTCAGCTCTCCGATATTGACGACCCTGTAGAATTGTCCGCTATGCTCAAGCACTTTGCCCTGGAAAAACGCACCTGGAACTACAGCAGTATGTACCTGTTCAACGAGGATGGCGACATTTACTGGGTCACGGACGAGACTACCGGCATCGGCAAAAATCTCAAAGAACCATTTTCGACTCTCTACCAGACCGGTCAGCCCATCGTCACCAGTTACCGTCTTTCCAGCGGCCTGCGCAAAGTTGCTTTCGTGTCTCCGCTGGAGCCGCTTCTGGTGGACGGGATCGAATATACCGCTTTTGCCGTAAGCTATAACAACGAAACTCTGGAAGATATGATCGGCGGCAATGCCTACGGCGACCAGAGTGACTGTTATGTTGTCCGTAGCAACGGCGACCTTTTGCTTTCCACCGAGGATAAGACTGTCATCGAGTACCAGATGGAAAACCTTCTGGATTATCTGGAAGAAAATGCAGTCATGGACGAGACCGACCTTGCCATCTCCCGCAGCGAGATCAGCACCTGCACCGTGGGCAGCCTGTCCCTGTGGTATCAGGGTCTGGACTATTACATGGTCTACCGCCCGCTTGGTTTCCAGAACCTGAGCATCGTTGGCGTTGTCCCCTGTACTGCTGTGGAGTCCGGTATGCGCAAGATCCAGAACTCCACCACTATCCTTCTGGTCTTTCTGGCCTGCTGCGTCCTGCTTATGGTGTTCCAGCTTTTGCATTTTGAATTCAAGGGCCGCATGGAAGAAAAAGAGGGTGCCCTTCGCCAGGAGACCGCCAACCGGGAACAGATGGAGACCCTTGCCAACACCGACAATCTCACCGGCCTGTACAACGAGCGGTTCTTCAACAGCTTTTTGCTGCAAAAGCAGCAGGAACCCGAGCCGTTCGCCCTGTTCTATATGGACCTGAACGACTTCAAACCGGTCAACGACCAATACGGCCACGACGTTGGTGACCAGCTGCTTCGGGCAGTAGCCCGGCGGTTGAAATACTGCAGCCGCAGTCACGACTATTCCTTCCGCATCGGCGGCGACGAGTTTGCACTGATCCTGATCGGAACCGTCTCTCAACAGACCTGTCAGGAACGCTACGACCGGATCAAGCGCGTCCTTGGCGAACCTTATCAGGTCGCCGGTCACACGCTCCAAATCAGCGCCAGCTGCGGCTTTGCCACCTACCCCGCTGACAGTGACCATGTAGACCAGATCCGTATCCTTGCAGATCAGCGTATGTACGAGGATAAGGCTTTCTCCAAAGCTCATCGCTGATCTCATACCGCCCGTTTTTTCTGTGCCCCGGCTTCACGCCGGGGCATTTTTCACTCAATCCCGGACCCAGCTTTATTCTGAGTTTATTCTATCACCCGTTCTGTCCTATAAACATCTCTTTCACATCCTTGAAACAAAAAAGCCTTATTCAGAGTATAAATCCCCTGTATTTACAGATAATAGAAATACCGCGTAACGTTCAAAGGGGGTTTTTCTATGAAAGCAACAGGCATCGTGCGCCGCATCGACGAGCTGGGCCGGGTGGTCATCCCCAAAGAGATCCGCCGCACCCAGCGCATCCGCCGGGGCGATCCACTGGAGATCTTCACCACCGGCGATGGCGAGGTGATCTTCAAAAAGTATTCTCCTATCGGCGAGCTGAACGCTGTTTCCACACAGTATGTCGAGGTGCTCAGCCGCAGCTTTGCGCTCACTGCTTTTGTCGCCGACCGGGACCGGATCCTGACGGCCAGCGGTGCCGGTAAGCGGGAGCTGCTTGACCGCAGCATCAGCCAACCGCTGGAGCGGCTGATGGACAACCGCAAACTCTATCAGAGCGACGGTCAGCCGGAAAACACCCTGCTCCCCTGCGAAGGCGCTCCCCGGGTGCTGCTGTGTGCAGCCCCCATCATTGCTGCAGGGGACGTCACCGGTGCTGTTGGTCTTTTGACCGAGGACCGTACCGTCACGCCGGATGCCGCTCAGCTCAAAGCGGTCAGCGTTGCAGCTTCTTTTCTGGCAAAACAAATGGAAGAATAACGCCAGCAGCACCCCGCGCACGGCCGGCCTCCGGCCGCTGTACCGGGGTGCTGTTATTTTGTATGGCATCCCGCAGACTGCCTCTTTTTCCCGGGCCTTCCTGCCGCCGTCCTACTTTTCAACCGGAAAAGAGTGTGTTATACTGGCTTTGATCTATTTACACACTGCCACGGAGGGCTGCAAGTTATGTCCAAACAACGGTTGCTTTTTATCACTACAGGCGGTACCATTGCCAGCGTGCGCACTCAGCAGGGGCTCAAACCGGTGCTTACCAGCGATGAGCTTCTGGCGCATCTGCCGGAGCTGCGGGAGCTTTGCATCCCCGAAACTCTTGCCCTGTGCAGCATCGACAGTACCGACCTTGGCCACGAGCATTGGCTGATGATGGCCAAGGCCATCCAGGAAAATTATGCTCTGTACGACGGCTTTATCATCTGTCACGGCACCGATACCCTGGCTTATTCGGCTGCAGCGCTCTCCTATCTTGTCCAGAATGCGGACAAGCCCATCGTACTTACCGGTGCCCAGCAGCCCATCTCCCACGAGATCACCGACGCCAAAAAGAACCTGCGGGACAGCGTCATCTGTGCCATCGATCCGGGCAGCCGCGGCGTCATGGTGGTGTTTGGCGGCCATGTCATTGCCGGTACCCGTGCCAAAAAGAACAAGACCATCAGCTACGACGCCTTTGCTTCGGTCAATTTCCCGGAGCTGGCCCTGGTGCAGGGCGACCGGCTGGTGCGGTATATCCCTTCTCCCTGGCCCACCGGCCCGGTGGAATTCGGCCGCGCAATGGACCCCAAAGTTTTTCTGCTCAAGCTCACTCCCGGCATGGACCCCGGCCTGATCCCCGAGATCTTCCGTCTGTACGACTGTGTGATCGTTGAAAGCTTTGGCGTGGGCGGCATCCCCCAGCGGCTGATGGATGCCTTTGCCGAGGGTCTGGGTGACTACGACAAGACTCACAAGATCCTGATCATGACCACCCAGGTCACCTACGAGGGAAGCGATGTCGGCATTTACGAGGTTGGCAAGCGAGTCCGCAACCGGTTCCGTTTTCTGGAGGCCCACGATATGACCATTGAAGCCGTCGTGACCAAAAGCATGTGGCTGCTGGCCCAAAACTGCGACAGCTTTGATCAGCTGCAGCAGCGGTTCTACCGGCAGGTGAACTTTGACACCTTCTATCACTGATGCTTCGACCGTTTTCTCTCTTTTCTCCCCACTGTCAGTTCCTCAAAAATTGTGCAGATTGACTTTTTTTGTGAAATAGAAAACGGAAGTCTGTACATTCCTCCACAACTTTGGTATACTGAAGCCACAAGACACCGGCCAGGCCGCGGATCTCTGCGCCACGACCAATTGCGGGTGGCACGAACAATGCGCTCTGCAGGATCCGGCAACGCCGTCTGTCCAAATTTATGCAAAGGAAAGTGAGAGGTCCCATGAAAAAATTACTGAAACGCTTAGCACTTGGCATCCTGACTCTTGCAGTGCTGTGTACAGCTATTCCGGCTGCATTTGCTGCGGACAACGAGACCGGGAGCACTGAACGTGTAGAAGTCGGCATCCTGACGATCGAGCTGGATGCACAGGGCGGCATTGGTTCTGAGCTTACTGTCCTTACCAACCGCTATGGCCAGCTGACCGCTTTGCCCACCCAGCCCACGCTGGACGGCTACCGTTTCCTTGGTTGGTACGACGAGCCCATCGGCGGTAACAAGATCACCACCGACTCCCCGTTCAATACCGACACTACGATCTACGCCCAGTGGGAAGTAAAAGGCACCACCACCCTTAAACCCACTGCTCCGGTCGAGACCCCGGACAACACCCAGTCCACCAGTTTCTTCGGCCGTCTGACCGATCATCTGGGCACTTTGCTTATTGCCGGCATCACCGGCATCGTCTTTGCTGCCATGTTCATCTCTGGCACCTGATCAGAATCATTCGTTTACTGAACGCTTGATAGGAAAGGAATTATCATCATGACTACTACTACCATGAAGCTGCCCGCCGGCTATGCCGAGATCCCCGCTGAGGAGATGTTCTATCTGGAAGGCGGCGCTACCGTTGCCAATTCTTCCTCCATGACCACCCTGACCAATGTGGGTTATGTTTTCAACTACATTGCCCGTATCTTCTCCAGCGCAAGCTCCATCATCACCAACATCGGCTCTATCATCACTTACATCGACAAGCTGAACACCCTGCTGGGCAGCTTTGGCAAGTGATCCTGATCCCCTTCTGAGCAATTGTATTTCTGCCCCGCTGCGGCAAGCCTGCCGCAGCGGGGCTTTTTTTGCGTCCTGCAGCCGCCCGTACCGCAGGTTTTGGACAAAAAACATACAAATCCTTCTTTATTTTGTCATAACTCTCCCGTATAATAAAAAGTGGAAAGCATTGTAGATCTCTCCGGCATCCGCCGGAGGATCATGGACCAAAAACAGGAGGAATGGAATCATGGCCAACGAAAAGATCCTCGTCGTGGACGACGATATGAATATCTGCGAGCTGCTTCGGCTCTATCTTACCAAAGAAGGTTATCAGGTCACTGTTGCCAACGACGGCGAGGCCGGCCTGGAAAAGTTCAACCAGGTCAAGCCCGATATGGTCCTGCTGGACGTGATGATGCCCCGCATGGACGGCCTGGAAGTCTGCCGCCGCATCCGTGCCGCCGGCAATACCCCGGTCATGATGCTCACCGCCAAAGGCGAGACCTTTGACAAGGTTCTGGGCCTGGAGCTGGGTGCCGATGATTACATGGTCAAGCCTTTCGATTCCAAAGAGGTCGTGGCCCGTATCAAGGCCGTTTTGCGCCGCACCACCACCAGCACTGCACAGACCGAATCCACCGAGGGCGTGATCGAGTTTGATAATCTGCGTCTGGACATGAACAGCTACGAGCTGCGGGTCAAGGGCAATGTGGTGGAAGCGCCGCCCAAAGAGCTGGAACTGCTCAACTGCCTGGCTTCTCATCCCAACCGCGTTTATACCCGTGACCAGCTGCTGGACGAGGTATGGGGCTTTGAGTATTACGGCGACAGCCGCACCATCGACGTCCATGTCAAACGCCTGCGCGAAAAGCTGTCCGGTGCGTCGGACAAGTGGGAGCTCAAGACCGTTTGGGGCGTAGGTTATAAGTTTGAGGTTCGTCAGTAATGCGTAAAAGTATTTCAGTCACCTTCTTTTCCGCCATATCCACCCTGATGGTGCTGGGCATTGCGATCATGGGTCTTTCCGAGTGGGTACTGTTCCGGCATTATTTTGCTCAGGAGCGCTACGACACCCTGGACGAGGTATCCCATGTAGCACAGCAGGCGGCGCAGTACCTTGCCCGGACTGCTGCATTGCCGGAAGGTTCTGAGCTGGAAGAATTGCACACCAAGCTGGAGATCATCGGCGAGACCGCGGAAGCTTATCTCTTTTTTACCGACAACAGCGGCCATGTGATGCTGGCCTCTAATCCTGCTATGCTTACAGAGCCGGCCATCCCGCAGGAACTGCTGCAAAAAGCAGAACAGGCCCCTGCAAATTATCACGCCTTCGGCGATCTGGATGGCGCCCTGGCCGAAAAAAGCTATGTAGCTGTCAGCCGGATGCGGGGCAAACTGGGTGAGCACAACGGCTATCTGTTCCTGTGCGCTTCCGGTGCGCAATTCACAGAATTCAAGAGCCAGTTCTGGTCCAACTTCCTGCTGTCGGCCTGTCTGATGCTGTTGTTCGCCAGCATTCTTACCCGTATGATGATGCACAATCTTACCGGTCCGCTGCAAAAGATCACCGCTGCAGCCCAGCAGTTTGGCGGCGGCGATCTTTCGGTCCGTGTGGAAGGGGTCGATGGCGAGGGTGAAGTGGCAGACCTCGCCAACACCTTCAACCAGATGGCAGAGAACATCCAGTCCAACGACAATTCCCGTGGGCAGTTCATGGGCAACATTGCGCACGAGCTGCGCACCCCCATGACCACCATCAAGGGCTTTGTGGACGGCATCCTGGATGGCACCATCCCGCCGGATATGCAAAACCACTACCTGCGGCTGGTCAGCGAGGAGACCGGCCGTCTGGCACGGTTGATCCAGAATATGCTGGACCTGTCCAAGCTGGAAAGCGGCGAGTATCAGGTCAACGCCCGGATGTTCAACATCTGGGAGACCATCACCGGAGCAGCGCTCTCGGCAGAACAGCGCATCAACGACGGCCTGATTGAGCTGGAAGGCCTGACCATGGACGAACGTGTTCTGGTCTATGCAGACCCCGATCTGATCCATCAGGTGGTGTATAATATCCTGGACAATGCCATCAAGTTCACACCGGCAGGCGGCACCATCCGCTTCCATGTGGAAAAGCTCGGCCCCGATGTAGAGGTCTCCATCTGGAACTCCGGTCAGGGCATCAGCCCGGAGGCATTACCCTATGTGTTCCAGCGCTTCTATAAAGAAGACCGCTCCCGCGGCCTGCACGCCCGCGGCTCCGGTCTGGGCCTGAACATCTGTAAGGTCCTGGTCAATCTGTCCGGCGGACAGATCCGGGTCGAAAGCCAGCAGGGCGAGTGGTGCCGGTTCGTCTTCACTCTGCCCACCCTGCCGCCAGACCCTGCCGGCATGAAGCGGCTGCCCGATGATACCGACCGTCCCGCAGCGGCCAATGTTGAAGACCCCGCCAGTATGCGACCGGTAGAATGATAGCCCCACCCCCATTGTCGAATGACAATGGGGGTGTTTTTTATCTCAACGCAAAAAGCACCCGGTACGCAGGGCATCTGCATACCGGGTGCTTTTTGTGTTAGGTTACAGGGTCAGTTCTTGTGGTGGGGGGCCATGTTTTTTACTGTGCGGTGTACCAGCTGCTGCTTGCAGTGTACTCGCCCGGGGTCACTGCCACCGGCTGAGCGGATGCATCCACCTGATAATACAGGGTGCCATCCTCACCGCGGCTGTACTTGGAGAAGAACTCGTTCCAGATCGAAACGCTCTCCTCCTGCAGATAAACGTGAGGAGTATCCTTTACTTCGGTAAACTTGACCAGCGGCACTTCGCTGTCGTTTGCAAAGGTCTTGGTCACAAATGCACCGTCATAAGAGGTACTTTCGATGATCCACTCCTCGTTGGTGCAGTTATACTCATTTGCACGCTGCAGGCTCTTGACGGTAGCGTTGCCCTCGACCAGGTTCGGATCGCCAGCAGAGTCGTACTCGCCCAGGAACGCCCAGATGGGCAGCAGCAGATCCTCAGATGCCTTTGCATCCAGAGTGTTCATGTAACCGACCGGAGCGATCGCAGCAAAACGCTCGGTAGAAGCTGCTGCCATTGCCCAGGTCATCAGGCTGCCATTGGAGTGACCGGTCATATAGACACGGCCGGTGTCGATGTTAAAGTCTGCTTCCATGCGGTCCAGCAGAGTGTTCAGGAAGTTTTCGTCCACAGCCGGGTCTGCATCGCCTGCCAGTGCGCTGAATGCGCCGCCCAGCCACATTGCGGTAGGAATATTGCCCATCAGGCCTGCCGGACGGACCTGGCCCTGTGCAAACACAACGATAAAGCCATTCTCCTCCGCTACATCATACCAGCGGGACTCCTCTGCAATGGCGTACATCGATGCAGTGTAGCCGTGGCAAACCAGAACCAGCGGAACCTCCGTATCGCCGGTGTAAGTAGAAGGCACATAGGTCATCCAACGGCGGATCTCGCCATTGACTTCTTCTTCATGGATGGTAAATCCGGTACGGGTAAAGTCTTCGCTCTTTGCCACACGGCCGGGCAGCTGCATTGCCATAAAGCGCTTGTACTGGCCGGAGAACTCGTTCCAGATCGTCTCCGGAGACTGCTTGCCCTCGCTGACCCACACCTCAGAAGCAGAGCCTTCGCGGCCGGTGGTGTAGATCTTTTCAGCCAGCTCATTTTCGCCAGCAGAAACTGCCTGATTTGCGTTCAGATAGTAAACAAAAGCAGCCTCGTTGTCGCCCTTGACATCCGAACGGATGAACCAGACCGGAGTATCCACGGTCTTGGCGGCAATGGCTTCTTCTTCCACGCCACGGGTAGAATCGCCAGGGAACGGCAGGACATAGCCCTCGCCCAGAGTCTTCAGCGACTCTGCAGGTACTTCGGCTGCGTCCACTGCCACGATGGAGCTGAAGTCGCTTGCCCAGCGGCCGCCAAACAGCAGTGCAGCTGCGCCGCCTTCCTCGTAGCCGACCAGTGCAGTATGGGATTTGTCCATCGACCAGGTTGCGGTGAGCTTGGTGCTCTTTTTGCGCATCAGCTGGTACAGTGCATCCAGCAGTGCAGCATCATCACGGCCGTCCTTGTCCAGCGTCAGGTTCCACTCGCCGCCGTTCTCCGGCTCTACGAATGCGATACCGATCTTGTTTTCATCAGCGACCTTGCACCACTGCAAACCGGTAACGGTCTGAGAAAATTCCTCAGCGGTAGTATTGTCCGGAGTCATAATGATGACACCGGGAGCCCAGGGGCTCATGCCATCGGGCAGATAGTAGGTTGCAATGCCGGTGCAGCCATTGCCTGCATCAACAGGCACATTGTGGAACAGGCCAACGTTGACGTTCAGATACGGGCTTTCGGTGTTGTACTCGCGGGTATAGCCCTCTACCGGGTCCACACCCAATGCACTGCGGACTGCGGACTCATACCAGGCGCCAATGCAGTTTTCCTCTGCAGCAGCCAGCGCAGGCATTGCAGCACCTGCTGCAACGCAGGCTGCCAGTGCCAGGGACACGATCTTCTTAAAAGCGCGTCTCATCGTTCTAAAACCTCCGATTTTCCATCATACTTTTTTTGCGGGGTCGCACCGGTCCTCAAAGCATAAAAAGTCCCGGCGAAGGATCCTGTGCAAAACCATCTTAGCACATTCACCCTTGGTTTTGCAACCAGCATTCTGTTTTTCAGCAAATGTGATGTATTAGAATATCAATCTTATAGCGGTTTGCCTAAACGCCTTTGATATTCTTTGGTCAATCTTCCCATTCGTTCCCGCACCCGCCCTACAAAAAAGGCCCTCCGGTCCGGAGAGCCTTTGGCGCCGCCCTCAAAGGACAGCCTTTTATTCCAGATACATTCTGCGCAGCCGCATCAGGCGGGCGGGTGTAAGACCATATTCCTGCTCCAGGTAATTTTCCGCACTGCCGCACTGTTCCCGGATCGTACGCAGCACATAAGATGCCGTATCCGGATCCACGCCTGCCACACCCATGTAGTGCAGTTTTTTGGAAGGATCTGCTGCGACCTGCTCTGCGTGTTCTGCCAACAGTGCATCGACCTGCTCTTTCCGGCAAACATTGGTCTGCGCATAATCCGCACAAATCGTTTCGTCCGACGCACCCAGCGCCAGCAGGATCAGCATTGCCGCCACGCCGGTACGGTCCTTGCCGGCCGAACAGTGGAACAAAATGGGGGCCTCGCCGGCTTCCAGCGCACGGAACAACTCCTTGAACGCCTTATTGCCAAACAGCATTTTGCGGTACATCAGCTGCACAAAAGCGGTCTCTCCATCCTTGATGTCGGTCCCTTCGGTCAGCCGCTCAATGTCTCCTGGTGCAAAGGAGATCTCGTATCCATCATCAGCGCACAGTGCACACAGCCGCACCAGCCGTGCACCGTCCGGTACAAGATCCGGATAACGCTTTGCTTCTTCTTCACTGCGCAGGTCCAGGATCAGCCGCAGACCCAGCGCCTCCAGTTTTGCACGGTCAGCCCCGGAGGACAAGGCCCCCGTGGGGATCCCCCGGTAGATCTGACCCCAACGAACGGTCTTTCCCTCATCGGCAGGGTAACCGCCCAGCTCCCGGAAGTTGTTTCCGCCCTCAAAAGACAGTTGGGTGCCCGGTACCGGGTGTTCCTGCTCCGGCTTTGTGGTACGGCTGGACAGCACTGGCGAATTATAGAACGGCTTTGCCGGACGGCCCCGGCGGGGCGGCAGCGAAGCCGAACTGCCCAGCACCTCCATCAGGTAGCTGCGCAGCAGATCGATATAAGCCGAGCTTGCATCTCTGCGCTGTACCAGCGACACACACAGCGGAGGCAGATCTTCCAGCAAAACATCCCTCACACGGTCCAGTTCCCGGCGTGCGCCCGGCTCATAGCGAGTCAGGCAGGTGCAAAGCTGTTCCTGCACCAGATAATACGCCTGATAAAAGCTCGGCCCGATCTCTGCATTGGGTGCAAATCCCGCCTGCGCACAGGCAGACCACAACGGCCCAAACAGATCCTGCCGCAGGCTGGGCAGCAGCACGCGCTGCCCCCGCAGCTCTGCAATGGGCACACTCTCACGCTCCCAGAACGGGTGTTCTCTGGGTACCAACAGACAGGCAGGGTCCGCACGCAAGGTCGTGCGTGCCAAAGCCGGCGCTGCACAGCCCAGGTCGATGACCAGACCGGCATCCAGATCCCCCTGCTCCACAGCCTGGGCCACCGCATCGTTGTCCAATAGCCGGAATCGCATTTCCACATGAGGGAACTGCTGACGGAACTTATCCAACTGAGTCTCCAGACCCGGCAGATAGTCCGGGACCAGCGCCACACTGATGCCGATGCACACCGGATGCACCGACTGGATCTCTGCACGCAGGGCAGCCTGCATCTGCTGGAACTGCTCGACCACTGGAGTTGCATGGCGCTGCAGGCTCATGCCCCGGTCCGTCAGCGAAAGCTTATGATGCGCACTGACAAACAGCGGCCCGCACAGCTCCGCTTCCAGCGCAGAGATGCTCTGGCGCAGTGCCTGCCTGGACAGGAACAGCCGTTGCGATGCGCGGGTATAGTTCATTTCTTCACACAGTACTAAAAAGTAGTGCAGTTGGCGGATATCCATGCATTTCCTCCTGAAAGCATTATAAGGGTAGTTATTAACTAAGAATACCGCCTTTTTTGCAAATTGTAAAGCGGCGGGACCGAAAAACGCCCAAATCAATTTTGGGGAGTCTGCTGTTCGTGCGCACTCCTCCATACTGTACCCGCCTTGCGCGGCCCGCAGGATGCTCTGCCAGTCAACAGACCGCAGCGGGGCAGCAAGCAGAGCCGGCATCCATCACAAAAAGGGCGTGCTGCAAATGCAGCACGCCCTTTGGTTGCCAATTGGAGTACAAATCAGATCAGGCTCAATGCTTCTTCGTCACCAACGAGGATGAAATCCGGGTGCATCTGCAGGATGCTTGCGGGGACTTCGGGGGTGACAGGACCAAAGAAAGCCTTCTTGACGATCTCTGCCTTGCCAGCGCCGTTGACCACCATCAGCACCTTGCGGGCCTGCATGATGGTCTTGATGCCCATGGTGTAAGCCTGCTTGGGCACCAGATCGACGTTGCCATCAAAGAAACGCTTGTTTGCCTCGATGGTCTCCTCGGTCAGATCGACGCAGTGGGTGCCCAGCTCAAACGCATCGCCCGGCTCGTTGAAGCCGATGTGGCCGTCGTGGCCAATGCCCAGCAGCTGCAGATCCACGCCGCCCACACTGCGGATGATCTCGTCGTAGTGTGCGCACTCTGCGTCAGCATCCAGATTGGTGCCGTCCGGCAGATTGATCTTTTCGGGGTTGACGTTGACCTTGTCGAACAGGTTGCGGTGCATAAAGCTCCAGTAGCTTTCCGGATGCTCCTTGGGCAGGCCGCGGTACTCGTCCAGGTTCACAGTGGTGACCTCAGAAAAATCGATATCACCCTTGTTGTACCAGTCCACGAGCTGCTCGTAAGCGCCCACGGGGGTGCCGCCAGTTGCCAGACCCAGCACACAGTTGGGCTTCATGATGACCTGAGCGGAAATGATGTTGGCGGCCTTGCGGGACATATCCGCATAATCTTTTGCACGAATGATCTTCACAGCAAACGACCTCACTTATCTTCTACAGTTGATTTCGACCACGCCCTATGCGCAGTCTTACCGATAGTTTCAGTCTATCACACTTTGCGCAAAAAAGCCAGTAATACGGTACATTTTTTCATTCTTTCCGTGCAAAATGTCACAACGTTCCGCCCTTCTGAAACAATGTTTCAGCCAACACCCTCAAACCGTGGAAAAAGCCGGTACAACCGCCTGCTGCACGGTACCTTCCGGGTCCAGGATGCACTCGCCGGTAGTACCGTCCAGCCTTACCACATGACCTTCACACTGGTTCAAAAAATCATATCCGACCTGTACGATGCCGGGGATGTTCATTGCCCGGGCAAGGATCGCCGCATGGCTTTCTTTGCTGCCCTCCGCCGTCACCACGCCCAGGATCCGGTCGGACGGCACACAAAACAGGTCAGTCGGCATCATCCGCTCTGCCGCCAGGATCACCGGCTGATCCAGCTCCGGCAGGCCCCGGGGGATCCCGTTCAGGATATCCGCCACCCGCCCGGACACATCCAGGATGTCGATGCCTCGCAGCTGCATATAGGGATTGTCCTGCAGGGACAGCAAGCGCTGTGCATAGAGCCTCCCGGCCCGGTCCATCGCCTCTGCCGCACAAAGACCTTCACGGATGCCGGCACGCACCTCGTTCATCAGGCCGTCATCTTCCAGCAGCATACACTGAAACTCCACAATGGCCTGTTCTTCTGCAGGCAGACAGTTCATAATATCCTGCAGCTCCTTTTGGGCCATCAGCAGAGCTTCGGCCAGCCGCTGCTGCTCTCTTACGAGGTCAAACGGTCCAATGCCAAACGGCCCCGCCCTATGTCTGAGCCGCAGCACCGGGCCTTCTACCGCACCGGGAGATGCGCCGATCCCGTTATACTTTTTCATCCAGGTTCACCTCCGGCAGCACAGGCGTCTGGACCGTGAGCGCACGGTATACCAGCGCCTGCAAAAATGTATTGGGCAGCAACCCTGCAAAGGCTGACTGTGCTGCTGAGCTGCTGCCCTCAAACAAGGGTGCAAAGCTCTGCAGCCGTTCCCGGTCACAGCTGGCCAAAAACGCCTCGGCCAATGTACGGGTCGTGTAATATCGGGTGGGGTCCACTCCGGCATCTTCTGCCGCAGCTTCCAGCGGCGCCAGTTCCGGATCCCGCAGTTTTGCCAACCGCAGGGCAGCCTGTGCCGTCAGGGTCACAGGATATTTTTCCCGCACCTGTTTTTGCAGCAGGTCGAACTTTGCCCGGAACTCTGCCGCATCCACCGCACTTTGTCCTTCATCATCCACCGCATAGGCACAACCGCGAATCCTTCCAAAACTGCGCAGTGTGTCGTAGTACCCCAGCTCCATGTTCCGCCGGGCAGTGTCCGGGTCAAAATGCAGGATATCCCCCAACTCCCAATAACTGCGGATGACCCGGGTGGGCAGCCCGGTCAGATTGGGCCGGGTAATGCCTACTCCCTCCAGGTCCACACACAGCAGTTCTTCTGCGCCCATCTTTTTTGCAAGGCCCATGGGCATATTATCGCTGTAGCCGCCATCCAAAAACCTGACCCCATCGATCTCCCGCGCACGAAGCGCCGGAAAACAGGCTGCCGATGCCAGCAGATAATCCTTCACCCGGCCCTGCGGGATATCTTTCAGCTCCAGCTCCCGGGCCTTGAGGCTGCGCTGTTCCACCGTGACCAATCCAAACCGGATATCGGATGCCCGCAGCGCCGCCTCATCCAGCACACGCTCCACGATCTCCTCCAGAGGGGTCACATCCATGCCGCCCTCCCGCACTGCGTTGCGCAAAAACTCATGCAGTGCCGACAGGTCAGCATCCTTTTCCGGCAGTTCCATCACATCCCGGCTGCGGATGGTCAGCCACATATCCCGGGCCGTCTCGTACAGATCCAGCACGAACATTGCGCCATTCAGGCTGCCCACGCTGGTTCCTGTAATGATCTGCGGAGTCCAGCCCAGTTCCATCAATGCACGCCATACGCCCACCTGATAGCTGCCTCTTGCACCACCGCCTGCCAGCACCAATGCTTTGCAGCTTGTTTCACGCTGTCCCATCCGTTCACCTCCTGATTCGCTTAAAGTATATCATATTTCAGATAAAAACTCTCGCTGTTTTTGCAGACAAACCGCTTTCTCCTGTGAAAGTTTCGTGTTATACTGGAAAAGAATCTTTTTATCACATTTTTTGAGGAGGAGCTCTCTCATGCACTGCAAGCAATGGATCTTTGATATGGATGGGACCCTGACCGACAGCATGACCACCGTCTGGCGATGTGCACCGCTGGCCATTCTGGACCGGTTTGGCGTGACCCCCAAAGACGACCTGCACGACATCCTGCTGACCAAAGGAATGTACGACAGCGCTCAGTATCTGATCGAGGAATATCACCTGCCCCTGGATGAGGCCGGTTATTTTGAAACCATGCGGGCTGTGATCGCCGAACTGTACGAGACAGTGGAGCTGAAACCCGGTGTACGGGAAATGCTTGCCCGGCTGCGGGCCGAAGGCGCACGCATCTGCCTGTGTTCCAACACCTGGGCCGAGCAGTGCCAGGCTGTTCTGACCCGGCTTGGCATTGCAGACTACTTTGAATTTTACATCACTGCACAGGGCGAAAAAAGCAAGCACCACCCCGAAGTGTTTATGGAGGCCATGCAGCGGTTGGGCGGCAGCGATCCGGCACACTGCGCCGTATGTGAAGATGCCATCTATGCTGCCGCCACTGCACACGATGCCGGCTTTTATGTTATTGGCATCGCCGATGCCGTAAGCGCCCGGGACGAATCTGCCATGCGTTCTGCCGCAAATCAGTTTCTGCCCGATTGGACAGCCCTGGATTGGGAGCGTGTATGACCCCCCCGCTCTCCGGTCCTTCTTCCCCCCTGATATGAGCTTTTCAAGGAGGTGCAAACGATGATCAAATCCAACTTCCCGGAGCGTACCGGCAAGCATTTTATCTGCTATGGCAACCAACAGATCCCCGGCAACAGCGATTACAGCATTGCCCACGCTGCGTTCCAGCACATGGATAACATTCTGGATGTCTCCCAGGAGACTCTGGCGGCCGAGGCTCATTTGTCCGAAGCGTCGGTCAGCCGGTTTGTACATAAATGCGGCTTTGATTCCTTTCAGGAATTCAAGAAGCAGGTAGCCACCTTTCTGTCGCTCCGCGGGCGTCGCAAGTTTCAGGACCGGCTCACCGCCGACTACGGCAAGTCCAACCCGGAGATCGCCCAGCAGTTGTGCCAAAGTGCATTGGAAAACATGAATGAGACGGTACAGACCATGAATTTTTCCAACCTGCGGGTCATCATCGAGCAGCTGCGCCGTGCCAAAACCATCTACTTTGTGGGCGACACCCGGGATATTTACTGCTTTTACTCTTTCCAGCTGGATCTGATGTGCAGCGGCCGGGCTGCTTACCTGTACAACATCGACAACATCTCCAAAAGCACCGTCCCCCAGATGGACCAGAACACCGCCATCGTTATGCTTTCGGTCAAGGCCAGCTGGTACAACGAGGAATTGGCCCATCTTTGCCAGTCTGCCAAAGAAAAAGGAGCCTACCGTATTCTGTTTACCCAGGATGAGCCGATGGACGGCGTAGAAAGCGAGCTGCTCTACCGCTATGGATGCAGCGGCTCCTCCAACAGCGGTTACCACTCGCTGATGATCCTGGCACAAATGCTCAGCTCCCTGTTCTACCGGGCCGATTTGTAGGATACAAGAATTTTCTTTTTTTGCAACCAGCTTTCATGACACGTTGTGGAATCTCTTTCTCTATCATGTTAAAGTTATTGTACAAGATGCACAAACAAGTGCAAAAACGGTACGATACTGAAACACAAGAGAAGGAGATTTTTTTATGGAAAAACTGACTCGTCGTGATTTCCTGCGCACTTCCGCTCTGACCGGTGCAGCGGCAGCACTGGCTGGCGCAATGCCTCTGGCAGCAAGCGCAGCTGCTCCGGAAGAGGAGAACTGCCTGCCTCTGGTCTCCAAGAGCAAAAATGCTCCTACCATGCCTTCTGTAGTCCAGCTGGACCGCGGCTATGTCATGGGTTACGTCTACGACGGTGTCCACACCTTCCGCGGCATCCCCTACGGCGTCCACGAGCGCTTTAAGTATGCTACCCCCGCCAACTACGGCACCGCAGAGCGGCCCACCGGCGCCCTGACCAATGGTTCCGTTTCTCCCCAGAGCAACACCCAGACCAGGTACTCCAACTGGGCTGCAACCGCTGCATTCATGACTCCTTCCGAGTCGGATATGTTCAGCACCGAGAGCCAGTGCCTGAACCTGAACGTCTGGACCAATTCTCTGGACCCCAGCGCAAAGAAGCCCGTTCTGGTCTTTATGCACGGCGGCGGCCTGCAGAATGGTTCTTCTCTGGAGCTGAAGATCTACGACGGCCGTTATTTTGCAGACTACACTGACTGCGTGTTCGTCTCGGTCAACGCCCGCCTGAACTACGTTGGTTACCTGGATCTGACCTGCATTGGCGGCGACGCCAACATCGGCGTAGCCGATATGATCCTCTCGCTGCAGTGGGTGCGTGACAACATTGCCAAGTTTGGCGGCGATGCTTCCAACGTGACCATCCTGGGTCAGTCCGGCGGCGGCACCAAGGTCACCTCTCTGGCCTGCGCCCCCGCAGCACAGGGCCTGTTCAACAAGGTCGTGTACGTCAGCGGTGGCACTGCCAGCGGCCGCACCCCTGAAGCAGCAGCTGAGAACGCTCAGAAGCTGGTCGCTCAGGTCCGTACCGATATCACCGGCATGGAAAACGCCACCAATGCCGAGATCTTTGCCTACCTGCAGAATGTCCACTACGATACGCTGGTCGATCTGTGCAATGCAGCAAGAGTCAACTACACCCACACCACCGGTTCTCCCTACTTCAGCTCCAACTTCTTTGACGGCAACGGCGTGCTGAACGATATTGCTGCACAGTATACCTATATGTTCGGTGCTGCATGGGCTGAGATGGGCGGCAACAACTCTGCTGACGCTGTGCTGTACAGCATGCCGGGCGAGGCAAAGTGCAACGTTTCGGACGCAGAGTGCGTAGCACGCCTGCAGAAGAAGTTTGGCGCAAACTACGACCGCGCTGTTGCTGCCTTCAAGAAGGCATATCCCAACCATGACCTGTATGATCTGAACTCTCTGGCCTCTTTTGCCGGCAGCAGCGTTGCAAAGCGCACCGCCGCCCGCGCTCCCAAGGTCTATGAGTATCTGGTCACCTACACCATGCCTTACTTTGGCGGCATGACCATGATCCACACTGCCGATATTGCTTTCTGGTTCCATTCTCTGGACAACGTTCCCTACCAGATCGCCGGCGACGAGAAGAACGCCTACAAGCTGGCAGACCGTATGGCAAGCGCTCTGGCTGCATTCTGCGCAACGGGCGATCCTTCCACCAAGACGCTGGCATGGGAGCCCTATACCAATGCAAAGCCCCGCACCATGATCCTCGATACCAAGTGCGAGTGCAAGGACAGCAGCTTTGACGACGAACTGTACCAGCTGATCCGCGGCTGATCCCCCCGAGTTTACTGTATCATCATCTTATCAGAGCAGGAAACGACAGGGTGCGGGGAGCCGACGATTCCGGGTCTGTTCCCCGCACCGCTCTGGTAGTTAAAAAGGAGAAACATGTTATGGCAAGTAAATACGACGGCCTTGCCCGCATCATCATCCAGAATGTTGGCGGCAAGAGCAATATCCTCAACCTGACCCACTGCATTACCCGCCTGCGCTTTACCCTGAAGGATGAAAGCAAGGCACAGACTGATATCCTGAAGGACACTGACGGCATCATCAACGTGCTCAAGAGCGGCGGTCAGTATCAGATCGTCATCGGCAACCACGTCCGTGATGTGTACGATGCCGTGTGTGAAGTAGGCCACATCACCCCGGGCGGCGCAGTCAACGAGGACGGCACCGCTGCCGAAGAAGCTCCCAAGACCGCAGCCAAACAGAACCCGCTGAACGCATTCCTCAGCATTGTTACCAGCGTGTTCATCCCCTGCCTGGGCGTTATGGCTGCCTGCGGTATCATCAAGGGCGTTCTGGCCCTGGCCGCTGCTGCCGGTCTGATCGACGGCGCAGGCTCCACCTACAACATCCTGTACTCTCTGGGCGACTGCTTCTTCTACTTCATGCCCATCCTGCTGGCATTCACCTCTGCCCGCAAGTTCGGTCTGCCTGAGATGGAAGGCCTGATCATCGCAGCCGGTCTTTTGTATCCCTCTCTGGTCTCCAGCAGCACCGTGCTGCACGACAGCCTGTTCGGCATCCCCGTTCTGATGCCTGCTACCGGCGACTACACCTCCAGCGTGCTCCCCATCATCTGCTCCATCGCCTTTGCCGCATGGTTTGAAAAGCTGTACGCAAAGCATGTTCCCGAAAGCGTCAAGCTGTTTGCGGTGCCGCTCATCACCTGCACCGTTACCTTCTGCCTGACTCTGTGGGTCATCGGTCCTGTCACCTCTCTGGCTTCTCAGGGTCTGAACATTGCTTTGGGCTGGCTGAACAGCCTCAGCTCCGTCCTGATGGGCGCTGTGGTCGGCGGCTTCTGGCAGATCCTTGTCATGTTTGGTCTGCACTGGGCAGTCGTGCCGCTGGGCATCAATGACCTTGGCATCTCCGGCTCTACTACCGTCATGTCCGGCATGCTGGGCACCACCTTTGCACAGATGGGCGCTGTGGCTGCCATCTGGGTCAAGAGCAAGAACGTCAAGATCAAGAGCCTGTGCCCTCCGGCTTTCATCTCTGCCATTGCCGGTATCACTGAGCCTGCGATCTACGGCATCACCCTGCCGAAAAAGACCCCCTTCGCCATCACCTGTGTCGTTTCCGCCATCGGCGGTGCGGTGCTGGTCGCTCTGAATACCGTGCAGTATTCTCTGGGCGCTCTGGGTGTTTTCTCCTGGCCTTCCTTCGTCGATCCCGCAACGGGCGCTACCGGCGGCATGATCGTTGCCATCGTCGTTTCGCTGCTGTGCATGGTCGCATCGTTCATCGGTGTGTTCCTGACCTACAACGAGGACAAGTAAGACCCGCACTTTGATCTACCCATATCATTCCCCTGTTTCATCATAAAGAGAGCGGGACATCTCAGCGACCTTGTTGTAGAGATGTCCCGCTCTCTGCCGTGTCTGATTTTCTCCCGGGAACGCTTTCTATTTCCGGAAAGGAGTAATTTTTATCATGAAAATTCAATTCCCCAACGACTTCCTCTGGGGCGGTGCTGTTGCTGCCAACCAGTGCGAGGGCGCTTATAATGAGGATGGCAAAGGGCTTTCCATCCAGGATATCATGCCCCATGGCATCAAAGGAGCGCCGACTGCCGAACCGACTGCCGACAACATGAAGCTGGTGGCCGTGGATTTTTACCACCGCTACAAGGAGGACATCAAACTTTTTGCCGAGATGGGATTTAAGATGTTCCGTTTCTCCATTGCATGGAGCCGCATCTTCCCACTTGGGGACGAGCTGGTGCCCAACGAAAAGGGCCTGGAGTTTTACGACAACGTGATCGCTGAGTGCGAGAAATACGGCATCCAGCCCATGGTCACGATCTCTCACTACGAGACTCCGCTGCACCTTGCAAAGGAGTATGACGGCTGGCGCAGCCGTAAGCTCATTGATTTTTATCTCAACTTCTGCAAGGTGCTGTTTGCACGCTATAACGGCCGCGTCAAATACTGGCTCACCTTCAACGAGATCAACTCCATCCTGGATTCGCCCCTGATGAGCGGCGGTATCCTGACCCCAAAAGACCAGCTGACCGCACAGGACCTGTATCAGGCGATCCATCATGAACTGGTAGCCTCTGCACTGGCGGTCAAACTGGCCCACGAGATGATGCCCGGTGCGCTGGTAGGCTGCATGATCCTTGCTGTGCCCACCTATCCGCTGACCCCCGACCCCGAGGATGTGCTTGCCACATTAAAGACTGAGCAGAAGAACTATTTCTTTGCAGACGTCCATGTGCGGGGTGTCTATCCCAAATATCTGAACTCCTATCTTGCCCAGCAGAACATGCATCTGGACATTACGCCGGAGGACGAACAGGCACTGAAAAACACTGTGGACTTTATCTCCTTCAGCTATTATGCCAGTGCCTGCGAGAGTGCAAAGCCCTATGAACAGTGCGGCGGCAATATTCTGGGCGGTGCAGCCAACCCCTACCTGAAAACCAGCGAATGGGGCTGGCAGATCGATCCGGTAGGCCTGCGTATCGTGCTGAATCAGTTCTACGACCGCTACCAGAAACCCCTGTTCATTGTAGAGAACGGCCTGGGCGCAGTGGACACCCTTGTACCGGACGGAAAGGACAGCTACACCGTGCAGGACGATTATCGCATCGACTATATGCGCCGTCACCTTATCGAGGTGAGCAACGCTATCCAGGACGGCGTAGAGGTACTGGGCTATACCAGCTGGGGCTGCATCGACCTGGTCAGCGCTTCCACCGCACAGCTCAAAAAGCGTTATGGCTTTATTTATGTTGACCGCAACGATGACGGCGCCGGCACACTGGAACGCTACAAGAAGAAATCTTTTGACTGGTATCGCCGGGTCATCCAGACCAATGGCAGCTGCCTGAACGAAGACTGATCTTATTTGCCATTCAGCAGTTCCATACTGTTCTCCAAAAATCAACAGGCCGGATGGTGCTCCCGCACCATCCGGCCTGTTGATTTGTTTTCAGTTTACTTGGTCAGTGCATCCCTCACCGTGCCCTCTTTGCCCCGTGGGATAGGGATCCGCACTCCGCTGCGCATCCTCAGTTCTCCGGCGGCAAGCAGCTCTGCCTCTGCCAGATTTACCACATAAGAACGGTGGGGCTGCAAAAAACGGCCATCCTCCAGCAACGGCTTTGCAACTGCTGAAAAAGGCACCCGCAGCGACAGCGACGCTACATCCTCGCCGCTGGTCAGATGGAAGTGTACCACATGATGGGTGCACTCCAGATATTCGATCTCCTGATAACGCAGTACCCGCAGCCCTGCTGCTGTATTGATGGTCAGCGCCGGGCTGTACTCCGGCTCCGTTGCACGGTTGAGCAGCGCCGACATCTCCTGCTGGCGCACCGGCAGCAACAGGTATTGCATCGCATCCACCCGGTACGCACTGTAAGCATGGGCCGGGGTACGGGCAATAAAAGCCAGCGGAGCACGACGGCCCCGATGCCGCAGCTCTCCGGCAGCTGCCAGCCCCGCCGGGGAGGCAGTTGCAGACAGCTCGATCAGATAAAGCTCAAACCGCTCCCCCGCCGTATCTGCCCGCAGCAGCATTTCCTCATCGGAAAAATGTTCCACGATGCACGCACCCGACCTGCGGGCATAGTACTCGATGCACTGCCGCTCCAGACCACTGCGCAGTGCCGCATCCTGGCTGCACACAGCGATATGAAAAACCATAAGTTCCCCTCCCCTTTGCTGCCGTGCCGCTCTTGCATTTTGGACACAGCTGGAGTATGATAGCACTAAAGATCAATTGCTCAATATCCTGAAGTAAAAGGAGCCGCCGCCATGACAAAACCTCTTGTCAGTATCATCCTGCCGGTGTACAATGCCCAAAACCACATTGCCCGCTGCCTGGAAAGCATCTGCAGCCAGACCTGGCCCGCCCTGGAGATCATCGTTCTGAACGATGGCTCCAAAGACCACAGCCTGCCCGTTTGCGACGCCTTCCGCGCAAAAGACCCCCGCATCGTACTGGTGGACAAAGACAACTCCGGTGTATCAGACACCCGCAACGTCGGCCTGAAGCTGGCCACCGGCAAGTATGTCCAGTTTGTGGACAGCGATGATTATCTGGACCTGGATTTTACCCAGCGCCTTGTTACCGCTGCTGAGGAAAATCAGGCAGATCTGGTCATTGCACCTTACAAGATGGTCATCCCCGCCGGAGCTTCCAAGCCAGAGCAGGTCCTGGACAAGATCCAGGATGAGCTGGGCGTTATGACTGTGGCCCGGCCGCCCGAAGTGCGGGAATACGGCTTTTTGCCCGCAGGCATCTACAACAAGGATGCCTTTGCCCGCCGCCTGATGGACAAACCCGCCTCTTATTTTTACGGCGTGCTCTGGAACAAACTTTACCGCCGGGAGCTGCTGCTGCAGCACGAGATCTGCTTTACCAGTGAGGTAAAGTGGGCCGAGGATTTTGTGTTCAACCTGCAGTACATCCAATATGCCGAGACCTTTGTCTCGCTGGACAAACCGGGCTACTACTATGTGCAGAACCCGCAAAGCATCTGCCACACCCGGATCAATGCCGCCACTCTGGTGCAGAACAAACTGCAAAGCTTTGGTTATTACAAAGAGCTGTATACCCGGCTTGGAATGTATGAAGAAGTGCGCCCCCAGCTGTACAGGTTCCTTGTAGATATGGCTGAAAGCACCTATCCTTACGGCCCCTTTAAGGATATCATTGAAGAAGCCCGCGCCTACTGGAAAGAAAAACGTGAAGCACGGGACGAAAAGTGACCCTTGCAAAATAATCAAAAGCCGCAGGAGCCGTCAAAGCTCCTGCGGCTTCTTTGCTTTTTGCGGAAACGGCAAAGGCCACCGTTCCACTTTTTATTACTTTCCGATCGCGGCGCACTTCTTGGCCAGCCAGTCACGCTCGTCCTCGTTCAGGCGGGGTGCCAGCTTTGCAAAGACCTCACGATGATAAGCATTCAGCCAGTCCAGCTGATCCTGCGTCAGCACGCCGGGCACCAGCGGGCTGGTGTCGATGGGCACAAAGGTCACCGGGCGGAATGCCAGGAAGGTGCCGTACTGGTTATCTGCCTTGTGGTAGCATTCCAGCTCGTTCTCAATGCGGATGCCCACCAGATCGGTCTCGTACACGCCCGGCTCGTCGGTGACGATCATGCCCGGCTTGAACACGGTGGTGTTGCGGCCGTTCAGGGCATGAGGACCTTCGTGGACATTGCCCACAAAGCTGACGCTGTGACCGGTGCCGCAGCGGTAGT
>CAYXQN010000005.1:0-42515 GCA_964466825.1 uncultured Faecalibacterium sp.
GTGAAATCGTAGGTCTTGGCGCGTTCCTCGGTCACCTCAACGCCGTTGCAGACCAAATCGTAGCGGCCTGCATCCAGACCGGCGAACAGGCTGTCCCAGTCGCTCTCGACATATTCCGGCTCCACGCCAAGTTTTTCGGCAATGGCACGGGAGACCTCGACATCGTAGCCCACCAGAGTATCAGTCTCATCGTGGTAGCTCCAGGGCTGCCAGGAGCCTTCCAGCGCCACGATCAGCTTGCCGTTTTTCCGGATGGTCTCCAGCTGGTCTGCACTGCCGGAAGCGGCAGCGGTCTTGTTCTCGGAGGAACAGCCAGCCAGGCTCAAAGCACCGGCGGCAGCCATAACGCTCATCAGGGAGATAAAAGTTCTTCTTTTCATATTTTATGATCCTTTCGTATGATTATTCAGTATGTGCGATCTTTTGCAAAAAGGCACGGGTGCGCTCCTCTTTGGGATGATCGAAAAAGTCGCGGGAGGGAGCCTGTTCCACAACAACACCGTTCTCCATAAAGACGGTCTTGGAAGAAACATTGCGGGCAAAGCCCATTTCGTGGGTCACCACCAGCATGGTCATGCCTTCCTCAGCAAGCTGACGCATTACGCTCAGCACCTCGCCCGTCAACTCCGGGTCCAGCGCACTGGTGGGCTCGTCGAAATAGATGATCTCCGGATCGGTGGCAAGGGCACGGGCAATGGCTACACGCTGCTGCTGGCCGCCGGAGAGCTGACTGGGGTAGGAGTCGGCACGATCGGCCAGACCCACCTTGGCCAGCATTTTGCGGCCGATGGCATCCGCCTGCTCTTTGGGCATTTTGCGGGCAACGATCAGCCCTTCGGTCACATTCTGCAGGGCGGTTTTGTTCCGGAAAAGGTTGTAGTTCTGGAACACGAATGCGGTCTTTTTACGCAGCCGTGCAATATCGGAACGGGAAATGCGGCCCAGATCAAAGTGTTCGCCATCAAAGATCAGGGTGCCGCTGTCTGCTGTTTCCAAAAAGTTCAGGCAGCGCAGCAGGGTGGTCTTACCGGAACCGCTGGGGCCAAGGATGGCAACGACATCGCCCTTTTCCACAGAAAGGTCCACGCCGCACAGAACATCCAGCGGTATCTGGACATTTTTTTTGCCAAACAGGCCGGAACGTGCCTTGGAGGTGTCGGTGACCAGGAAGGACTTATGGATGCCTTGGATCTCTAACATTGCCATAAAAAGCAGACGCTCCTTTCTTATTGGAAACCGTGGGCGTTGAGCTGGCGTTCCAACAGAGTTTGCAGTTTGGTGATGACTGTGCAGAACAGCAGATAGACCACGGCGACCTCGCAGTAGATGGGCAGAAAGATGTAAGTGCGTGCGGCGACCCGCTGCCCGGCCATGAACATCTCGGCCACAGTGATATTGGAGGCCAGAGAGGTATCCTTGATCATACCGATCAAAGAGTTGGAAAGGGCGGGAACGGCTGTGCGCAGCGCCTGCGGCAGCACGATGCGCCGCATGATCTGCCACCAGCTCATGCCGACACAGCTGCCGGCCTCCAACTGACCCTGCGGTACGCTTTCCAGCGCACCGCGCATGGTCTCGGCGCAGTAAGCACCTTCGTTGATGGCAAAGGTAATGACGGCTGCAGGAAAAGCATCCAACATGATGCCGACGCTGGGCAGGCCGTAAAATACGATGAACAGCTGCACCAGAAGAGGTGTGCCGCGGACCACCCAGATATAGAACCGGGCAAGCTGACGCAGTACAGGCACCCGGGCATACTGCACCAGTGCCACTGCCACTGCGATGATCATGGCAAAGAAAAACGAGATCAGCGTCAGGGGGATGGTCATGGTCAGACCGGACAGGAGGATACGGGGCAGCGCTTCGATCAGAACGCTGACCGTGCGGTTGGAAAGCAAGGTTTCTAGCATGGGAGATACTACCTCGAATGTTCAGTGAAAAAATCGATGCTTCAGAAGGATAGACCCTGAAGCCGGGTACAGGTCAAGCTTTTTTGCAAAATCCTACAATCCCTACCAGAATACTATAGCATGAATTTCCGACAAGTGCAATCGGTTTATTGGTAAACCGGGACGGTCCATAAAAAAGTACGAAGCTGCGGCAGCAGCTTTATACAATGTGGCAAATAGTTGACTGTATCGAAGCTTTCGTGTAAAATGAACTCAAGATGCAGTACGGGCTGCCGATGCTGCAAATCCACGGTACAGCGTTTTTGCTGGGCCGTGCCAAACGGAGGATACAAAGTGATGAAACGAACGATCGGCGTTCTGGGTGCTGGCACCTGGGGCATGGCGCTTGCCAAAATGCTGGCGGTCAGTGGACATACCGTACAGGTGTGGTCTGCCATTGAAGCGGAGATCGACAATCTTTCCGCCACCCGTGTACACCCCAACCTGTCGGGGATGACCATCCCGCAGGAGCTTTTGTTTACCAAAAATATTGAAGAAGTCTGCACGGACAAGGACGTGCTGTTGTTTGCCGTGCCGTCGGTATTTGTACGCTCTACTGCCGCAAAGGCACGCCCCTTTGTCAAAGAAGGGCAGATCATTGTGGATGTGGCCAAGGGCATGGAGCCGGATACGCTGTTTACCATGACTGAGGTGCTGGCCGATGAACTGAAAAAGCCGGTGCGTCTGGTGGCGCTGTCTGGCCCGACTCATGCAGAGGAAGTGGCATTGGACCTGCCCACTACGATCGTCTCGGCCAGCCCGGATACTGAGGCGGCAGAGTTTGTACAGGAGACATTCAGCAATACTTGTATGCGTGTGTACACCAACCCGGATATCAAGGGTGTAGAGCTGAGTGGCGCAATGAAGAATGTGATCGCACTGGGCGTGGGTATCTCCACTGGTCTGGGTTACGGAGACAATGCCCGTGCAGCGCTGATCACCCGCGGCATTGCCGAGATCGCCCGCCTGGGTGTGGCAATGGGCTGTAATATCCATACCTTTGCAGGCCTGGCAGGCATCGGTGATCTGATCGTGACTGCCACCAGTATGCACAGCCGCAACAACCGTGCAGGTATCCTGATCGGTAAGGGAGAAAGCCCGGAGCAGGCGGTCAAAGAAGTGGGCATGGTCGTAGAGGGTATCAATGCACTGCCCGGTGCTATGGAGCTGGCCCGGAAGTATCAGGTGGAAATGCCCATCGTACAGACAGTGAATGCCATTGTTAAGGAAGGCATGAGTGCCAGCGATGCACTGCGGATCTTGATGGACCGTAACCGCAAGAATGAGATGCCCCAGGGTTACGAGGGCTGAGTTTACAGATGAGATATCGGATAGGCAAGGATAGGAGATATAATAGAATCGGGCTGAGAGGACCTTTGGCTTTTTTGGAACGATAACGAAATTATATTTACTATTAAACTATGGAGTGCCTTTTATGGATAAGGCTTCTGACTTGCCAATGTTCAAATACTGGGACGTGGAAATTGAAGTGAAAGGAACCGTTCTGCCAGCTTTGATTTTTATTGACCGGGATGCCTATCTCGAAAGAAACATTTTTCTGATCAGTGTTCCATCGGTTTCAGAGAAGACGTGTGATATGATCTGCCAAAGCATTTTTAATGTCTTTGACCTGGATCGTATTTTTTACTTTAAGCTTCAGGGAATTCCTGTGAAAGCAACGATCACTGGCGTATCGAAAGCAGTAAAGAAACCGGATGATATAACGGTGGGGAGCAATTGCATTAATAATATCAGCATCGTTCTGTAACAAAATGTAAGCAAATGATTTTGCTGTAAAAACCACATGACAAAAGGGACTGTATCTCTCCAAAAGAGATGCAGTCTCTTTTTTGAATTTTTTTTACAAGTACTATTGACTCCGAAGCGATAGGGGTGTTTATAATATGCTGTACGGTTTTACAGGGAGGGAAGTACGATGGAAAAGAATCTGACAAGCGGCAGTGTACTGCGCAGCATTTTACGGTTTTCAGGGCCATATCTGTTGTCGTATCTGCTGCAGACTCTTTATGGAATGGCGGACCTTTACATCATTGGACGCTTTGGTACGGTGGCACAGACCACGGCGGTGTCCATTGGGTCGCAGGTTATGCATATGATCACGGTTATGATCGTGGGCCTTGCAATGGGAACGACGGTGTTTATCGGACAGGCAGTGGGCGGCGGAGACCGGGAAAAAGCCTCGCAGGGCGTAGGCAATACGGTAACACTGTTTATGCTGGTATCGGTAGCGCTTACAGCGGTGCTTGTGATGCTGGTAAGGCCGATCACAGCGGTGATGTCCACCCCGGCGGACGCTGTAGAAGGGACTGTGGCATATCTGACCATCTGCTTTATCGGGATACCCTTTATTACGGCTTACAATGTGCTCAGCGCCATCTTTCGGGGGATGGGAGATTCCAGAAGCCCGATGTATTTTGTTGCAGTAGCCTGTGCCGTAAACATTGGGCTGGATGTGCTGTTTATGGGAGCAATGGGGATGGGCCCCGCCGGTGCAGCGCTGGGTACGACCCTCTCGCAGGCCGTCAGTGTGCTGATCGCAGTCTGTGTGATGGGCAGACATTCGGCCGGGATCAAGGTGAGCCGGAGGGATTTCCGGCCCAGTAAACCGGTCATGGGCAGCATTTTAAGGATCGGTATGCCGGTGGCTCTGCAGGACGGACTGATCCAGGTGGCATTTATTATCATTACTATCATTGCAAATCAGCGCGGGTTGAACGACTCGGCTGCAGTGGGGATCGTGGAAAAAATCATCAGTTTTTTGTTTCTGGTGCCATCCTCCATGCTGTCCACAGTGTCTGCGCTGTGTGCCCAGAATATTGGTGCAGACAAACCGGAACGGGCTGAGACGACGCTGCGCTATGCCATTGCCATAACAGTGAGCTTTGGGCTGGTGGTAGCCATTATAATGCAGTTTGCTGCAGGGAAAGTGGTGGCGCTGTTTACCGACCCGGCGACCGCTGCCGGTGCGCAGGTGGTATTGCTGGGCGGGCAATATCTGCGCGGATATGTTTGGGACTGCGTGTTTGCGGGGATCCATTTCTGTTTCAGCGGTTATTTCTGCGCCATTGGAAGATCGGAACTTTCGTTCCTGCACAACATCATTGCAATTGGGCTGATGCGTGTGCCGGGAGTTTGGCTGACTTCCAGAATGTTCCCGGATACATTGCTGCCGATGGGCCTTGCCACGGCATCGGGCTCACTGATCTCGGTCATTATTTGTTTGATCGCATTTGCGCTGCTGAAACGCCAGAAAAAGGCGGCAGCAAAAAACGTATGACAGCCTTGAAAATAAGAACGTGAAAAAAGGACTGCGCTATGAAGAAGCGCAGTCCTTTTTGGTTATAAAGATGGATTCGGCGGTGAAATTGTAAAACAGAAGCACTGGCCGGGTTCAAGGGCCGGACAAAAGGCGGGCAGAGGTTTTGCGCCCCAGCTGTTATCGCCGCCGACACCACGCTGGAAGTCGGCGCACCGCACGACGGTACGCCGGTCGCTGCGGGGGAGGTCTTCCAGATGACGGGCATTCTCCAGCTCGTGGGGGGTGTAGGGCAGAGCTGAAAAGACCATCCCCTCGCTGCTGACGAACCGGATACCGGGGATGCTGCCGGAAAGTTCGGCGCGATATACGCTGGTACGGCTGCCGCATTCCTGCGGGTAAACAGGGCTGTTCTGCTTGAAATCTTCCCGGATGTTGTAGCCAAACGCACCCAGTTTGCTGCCAACGGTACGGTCTGTAACAGTTTCCCGGGGGCCAAGGCCCAGATAATGCAGATCGTCCAGTGCAGCACGCAGCGGAAAGAGCAGGCCGAATTCCGGCAGTTCCGTGTGTGAGCCCTGCCAGTGCATCGTGATGTCGCACCGCCCGGCCCCATCAATGGAAAAGTCGATGGGCAGAGTTTCGCCGTTTGGCAAGGTGTAGACTGCCTGCACCAGAATATGATCGTATCGCTCTGCAGCGGTCAGTGCGTCACACTTGGCGTAAAGCCCTGCTGTTTTCCAGAAGGCGAACTCGAATGGCTCAGCACAGCCTTCGTCGTTGTTGGTGGGCGCGCGCCAGAAGTTGGGCCGGACGGTGTCCTCCAACAGCTGAACGCCCTTGTACCGGATGGAGGTCAGCCCTTTGCCCTGGGCAAACAGATACTCAAACCCGTCACCGTGTACACCGATATTATAGTCGGACTGTACAAGCTGCGGGCGGGGCATTGTAAGCCGGGCGGTGGGGTGCTGTTTCCATGTCTGCCCAAATGCTGCTTCATATCCGGCGGGCAGCCCCGGCAGTGCTGTGCGTAAAACGGCGGTCAGGGTCAGGCAGCTAAGCCCCTCGTCCGGCAGACCAAAAGGCAGCGGAAGGCGGACGCTTTGCCCCGGCGCACAGGCAGTGTGAAGGGTGGCGGTGCGCTGGCATACGCCGTCCACGCTGGAACAAAGCACAAGGTCATAGGCAGACAGATTGGTGAACATCGACCTGTTTTCCACCACAACTTCACTTTCGGTGAAAAAGATGCGCAGCGGAGCGTATGCAGCCTTGACGGCGTCCATTTTGGGGGTGTTGCGGCGGTCGGGCAGGACCAGGCCATCCATGCAGAACTCCCGGTCGGTGGGGCGGTCGCCAAAATCGCCGCCATAGGCGTAGTGAACAGACCCGTCCGGGTCGGTCAGCTGGATGCCGTGGTCAATGTATTCCCAGAGAAATCCGCCCTGATAAAGGGGTTGTTCATAGGCATACTCGGTATATTCGGTGATTCCGCCGCAGCTGTTACCCATGGTATGAGAATACTCACACATGAGGAATGGCTTTTCAGGGTGTTTGGCAAGGTGGGAACGGATGCCTGCCACGGGAGTATACATCTGGCTTTCGACATCCGAAGTGTCGGGATAGCTGCGATCCCAGAAGATGCCCTCGTAGTGCACAAGGCGGCTGGGATCGGTCTGGCGGAAATACTGGCTCATCTCCCACAGAGTCTTGCCGCCGTAGCTCTCGTTGCCGCAGGACCAGAGGAGAATGGCAGGGTGATTTTTGTCCCGCTGGAGCATGGCCTCCGCTCGTGCCAGCACGCTGTCGCGCCATTCCGGGCGGCTGCCGGGCAGGGTCCATTCGTCCGAGCCGTCCGCCCCGAGCTTCTGCCATGTTCCGTGTGTTTCCAGATTGGTTTCTCCGATCACATACAGACCATATTCATCGCACAAGGAAAGGAAAAAGGGGTCGTTCGGGTAATGGCTGGTGCGCACGGCATTGATGTTGTGTGCTTTCAGATTTTGGACATCCCAAAGCATCTCCTGCCGGCTGACCGTGCGCCCGGTCCTGCAGCTCCACTCGTGGCGGTTGACTCCCTTGAATACGATCCGCTTGCCGTTGAGCAGCATCTGGCGGTCTTTTAGTTCAAACTTGCGCAGACCGACCTTCAACCTGGTGCGTTCGATCCATTCACTGCTTTGTGAAAGGGTGATTTCCACCGGATACAGGTTCGGCGATTCGGCGCTCCAAAGCTCCGGCTGCTCGACTGCAAAGGTCAGGGCGCAGGTGTCTGCGGCAGAAGTGGTTTGTACTTTTCCGTCAAAACAGATGCTTACCTCGCCCTCACCGGAGATCTGACATTCAAAAGTGACTTCCGCCCGGGAAAGATCCTCGGCAAAGCTCTGCCGGACAAATACGTCTTCCAGATGGACGGCAGGCTTTGTGAACAGCTCGACCGAGCGGAACAATCCGCTCATCCGCCAGAAATCCTGATCTTCCAGCCAGCTGCCGGAACAAAAGCGATAGACCTGAATGATTAGCTCGTTTTCGCCCGGATGTACGGCGGCAGACAGATCGAACTCAGCAGGGGTAAAGGTGTCCTCTGAATATCCCACGAAGACCCCATTGCACCAGACAGCTGCGGCGCTGTCCGCACCGTTCAGACGCAAAAAGCAGTTCGACCAGCCGTCCGGCAGGGCAAAGCTGCGCTTGTATTCCCCGATGGGGTTGTACGCTTGAGGGATCTCGCCGGGGTGCAGTTTCTCATGACCATCCCAGGGATACTGTGTATTAACATAATGGGGCGTGCCGTAGGGGGATCCCTCCCGGTGCAGGCTCTGCAGCTGGATCAGCCCCGGTACGGTCAGCTTGTCCCATGCGGAAAAAGGTTCTGCCAGATTTTCTGCATAGCGAAAATCCCACTCGCCGTCCAGACAAACGGTCAGGGGCAGTGCAGGGCTGCTTTGTTCCAGCGCTGCATGAGCGGGCAAACGGTGAAGCTGGAACTGCCGGGGATCTGCCAGCAGTTCAGGGGAGATAGGCGCTTTCAAAGGCATACAAAACACCTCTCTTTTTTATTCGGCGCTGTCGATGATCTCGGTATCGATCACACTGTGCCCCTGCGGGATGGCAAAACGCACCGCAGGCAGATGGACATTGGGATAGTAAAGGCTCGTGTTGGGATCGCAGCCGATGACGACGCCTTCGCCGTTTGCGCCCTGCACGATGCAGGAGAGCTTATTGCAATGGGCTTCTGCCCACTCGCCAATGACGTTTTCAGCGTAGCCGGGGGCAAAGTTCGGCACAGCAAAGCCGCAGTCATAGGCTTCGCAGACATAGGCACTGTCGATCTCGTGGCGGCGGCGGTGTCCGGTCTCAGTGGGGGTGATGGTGGTGGTCACCTCAATACCGGGGAAGGGGGACCACTGCGATACTACAGAATCGTATTCCACCTTCCAGCTTTTTGAGACTTTGCGCACAAACACGTTATCGTCCATGACAAAGGCGAGCATACTGTCCGGTGCAGCCTGACACAGTACCTCCCGGCTGCGGGATGCGCAGAAGCCGAAGCGGGTGTCGTAAGCGAATTTTGCGTACTTTTCCGGGAACTGTCCGTGACCGTGTCCTTCATTGACACCGGCGGCGTAGGCGGTCACTCTGCCGTCACGCCGATGCACCAGCATATTGGCGTGGGGCATGGGTTTGAGTTCGTCCAGTTCGGGCAGTGGGGCGGCTTCGGAAGACCAGAAGGGATGATCGTCCGGCAGCGCCAGCAGCAAAAAGCTCTTCATGCCCCAGTACGGACTGCCGGGGGCGTTGTAACGCTCTGCCATGTACATCTGCGGGTAGCAGTATCCGATGGTCAGGATGCCGTCCCGGTCGAACATCTTCTGCTCCAGCCACCAGTTGAAGTTGCGCACGATGAGGCCCTTCATCACCGGCAGGGGCAACGGCTCCAATCCTGCCCAGATACAGGCAGCCCAGAAGCTGTTCTGTGCAAAACGGTAGCTGAGGCTGCGCCCGAAGGGCAGGGCGGCGCCGTTTTCGTCAAACCAGTAGACGAACTGCTGGCTGAACAGCTTTGCCCGGCGGCGGTAGAGCGTTGCACGCTCGGGGTCCGTATCTTCGGCAAACTTTGCATAGAGCAACCCGTAATATTGGATCGCCCACGGGATGTAGTAATCCTTCTGGACGGATGCACCGTCCGTGGACCAGCCGTCCCCGCTGTAATAGCTGTCGATCTTGGCAAGTCCATCTGCCAGCAGCTCCGGGCTGTAAGGCATCCCGACGCTCTTGAGTGCGAGGTTGGTCAGGATGCGGAAGAACTGCCAGTTGCAATCCGGGATGGTATGCTCGTTGATCTGTGAAAGCCATGCGGCGAGGTTCTGCTTTTCGGTGTCCGAAAGCGGCTCCCAGAGCTTTTGCGGTGCGGTCAGGATGCCGCAGGCGATGGCTGCCATCTCCACAAAACACTGGTCGTAGTCCTTGCATTTGCCCCAGTAATCAGGGTTTTCCGGGTCGGAACCGGCGGCAAGTCCCTTGCGGTAGATGGTTTCGAACTCCGGGTCGGAGCCGCCGCCGACCCAGAAGGGCACCAGCGCCCACAGCGGGCGGCTGAAGGCTTCCAGCTCAATGGCGTTCTGATCGTAGGTCACGCCAGTCTCGCCCAGATGCAGCCTTGCACCGGAATCGGAGTACAGGGGCTTGAGCGGGTCGAGAAATTTGCGCATTAAGGCGGTAAAATCAGATTTTGTATGCAGGATCATTACCAGTACATCTCCCAATCTTTGATAAGGCGGGTCAGCGCCTCCATATAAAAGTAATCACCCCAGCTTGTACATTCATCCACGCCCTCGGGGGTGCAGGTGTTGTAGGGGCTTTTTTTGCTGTAGGTGCCGTGGACAAGCTGGCCGGAACCGAGTGTGCCGGGCCGGACAGCGTAGTTTGCGGCAAGGCTTGCCAGCATCTGGCGGGCGAGGGTGCGCCACTGTTCGGCTTCTTCGGTGCCGACATACTTTGCGGCTTCCAGCAGGCCGCAGGCAACGATAGCAGCAGAAGAAGAATCCCGCGGCTCACCGCTTTCCGGCGCAAAGATCATATCCCAGCAGGGCACAAGATCCTCCGGCAGACGGGACAGATAGAAGTCCAGTGCCTTGCGGAACACATCGAGGAACTTTTCGTCGTGGGTATAGGTGTAGCCGATAGCACTGCCGTACACGCCCCATGCCTGTCCTCTTGCCCAGAAGCTGTCGTCCTTATAGCCCTGGCAGGTGCGTCCGCCCTTGGGGGTGCCATCCGGATTCATAAAGAAGGTGTGGTAGGTGCTGCCGTCCTCCCGGAAGGAGTTGGCAAGGGTGGTGGCGGTGTGTTCGGCGGCGATCTTACGGTAGCGGTCGTCTCCGGTCGTTTCGCTTGCCCAGTACAGCAGCGGAACATTGAGCATACAGTCGATGATGTAGCGGTAGTTGTCGGGGTCGTCCATGGTGCCCCATGCCTGCAAAAACCTGCCGCTGGGCTGATAGCGGGTCAAAAGCTGCTCGGCGGCGGCGATAGCAGCGTTTTTGCCAGTCTCGCTGCCCACCAGCTTCCATGCTGCCACGCAGGTGGGACTGTACAAAAAGCCCATATCGTGGTGATCGACTTCCACCTTGCGGCGGATGCGGTCCGCAAAGCTGTCTACCTGTACAAGAGCAGCAGCCTTGAAATCTTCCTTGCCGGTGGCTTCGTATGCCAGCCAGATCTCGCCGGGCCAGAAGCCGCAGGTCCACTGGTTGTTGGGGCAGCCGGGATAGATGCCATCTACGCTGGAATGGTTCTGGCACTGGTAGGTATACAGCGGCAGGTTCGCCTCTACCTGACGGCAGGCATCGGCAAGCGCCTGTCTGGCTTCGGTGTCAGTCATAGCGTGATTGGGGTAGTGCTTCATGATAAATTCCTCCAATAAAAAAGCGGGATGCGGGTTTTGCCCACATCCCGCTTACGGGTAGTTTAACCTTTAATGCCGGTGGATGCAACGCCCTGTACGAAATATTTCTGCAGGGACAGGAAAACGATCAGAACGGGGATCAGTGCGACCACCGATGCTGCCATGATCAGACCATACTCTGCAGAATACTGGGTGATGAACATCCGCAGACCGATCTGAATGGTCTTGAGCTCGGTCTTGGTCAGGTAGATCAGGGGACCAAGGAAGTCGTTCCAGGTGTTGACAAAGGTGAAGATGGTCAGGGTGGACAGTGCCGGCAGGCTCAGCGGCAGCATGATGTGCCACCAGATGCCATACTCGGACAATCCGTCGATGCGGGCTGCTTCACACAGCTCGGAGGGGACGCCCTCATAGAACTGCTTCATCAGGAACACGCCGAAGGCGCTGAACGCCTGCAGGCACATGATCGCCAGATGGGTGTTGTTGAGATGCCAGGAGCTCATCATCATGAACTGCGGCACCATGTATGCCTGCCAGGGCACAGCGATGGTGGCGATGTAGCCGAGGAACAGGATGTTCTTGCCCTTGAACTGCATTTTTGCAAAGGCGTATGCCGCAAAAGAGGAGGTGAACAGCTGGAGCAGTGTGACCACCAGCGTGATCTTGACCGTGTTCTTTACAAAGGTCAGCAGCGGGATCTCGGTCCAGATATCCACATAGTTCTGCCAGCGTGGATTTTTGGGGATCCACTGGATCGGGAAGCCGAAAACGTCCTTGTTCAGCTTGAGCGAGGAGGACAGCATCCACAAAAAGGGCAGCAGCATACAGGCGGTGATCACGACAAGGAAGAAGTAGATCAGAAACTTGGAGATGAAGTTGCGGCGCTTTTGGGAAGCGTTGCGTTTTGCGACGGTTGCAGACATGATTTGCTTCCTCCTTTCTTAGTTTTCGCCCTTGGAGCCCTTGAACTGGATGATGGTGACTACCAGGACCAGCGCAAACAGCACCATGGAGATAGCACTTGCATAGCCGTATTTCGGGGTGTTGACAAAGGCAACGTTGTAAATGTAGTACACCAGTGTCATGGTTGCATTGCCCGGACCGCCCTGGGTGATCATGTACATCTGGTCATAGACCTTGAAGCCGGAGATGGTGAGCATGATGACCACGAAGAAGGTGGTAGGACGGAGCTGGGGCAGGGTGATGTGCCAGAACTGCTGCCAGCGGTTTGCACCGTCCAGCTCAGCAGCCTCGTTCAGGTCGGGATTGCAGCCCTGCAGGCCTGCAAGATAGATGACCATGTAGTAGCCCATGTTCTTCCATACGCTGAACAGGATAACTGTGATCATTGCAGTGTCCTTGCCGGCCGCCCAACGAGGCAGATCCTCTACGGCAACGCCAAAGAACTGGTTGAGCAGCATATTGATGGGACCCATGGCCGGGTTGAAGATCATGTTCCAGACGGCAGCTACTGCAACCAGCGAGGCAACATAGGGGAAGAATGCCACAGTACGGAAAAAGTTGCGCAGTTTGACGTTCTGGTTGAGCAGAACAGCCATGGCCAGCGAACAGACCAACGTCAGAGGAACAGTGCCCACAACGTAGACGATGGTGTTTTTGAGTGCTGCCTGAAAGATCTTATCGGTGGTAAAGAGCTTGACAAAGTTTGCAAGGCCCACAAATTCAATGGCATGACGACCGTCCCATGAGCAGAACGCCAGCGCGATCGCAAACACCATGGGCACCAGTGTGAATACACAGAAACCGATGAAGTTTGGTGCAATAAAGGAATACGCGATCAGGGAATCACGGGTCGATTTTTTTAGCACCTTACGGGGCGCTTTGGTTGGTGTTGCGGCAGCGCTTGCCATACAAGGGGCCTCCTTTCCAAGACAAAGAGCAGATGGTTTTTCATAAAAAACGGGGCGGGCGATGAAACCCGCCCCGTTTCCTGCGGGGATATTAGGGAATCAATGAAGGAGAAGAAACTCGTTGGAGCTCAGGTCTTAGCCCAGAACGGCGGGGACCTGGTCGTTCATGTTCTGAATGCCTTCGTCGATGGACTCGCTCATGGTCATGATGGCATCGTGCTCGGCATTGAGGATCGTCTCAATGTCGGAAGCATACATGGTGTAGGGCATTTCCAGATAGACAGCACTGGTGGACAGAGCCTCGACCGATGCATCGTCAGCAGGGAAGCCTTCGCTTGCTTTGATGATATCGCTGGTCTCAGCAGAGCCGCAAGCGGGGAAGGTGCCAGTCTTGGCAATGGCCTGTGCGCCTTCCTCGGAGACACACCAGTTGATAAAGTCCGCAGCTGCATCAGCCTTGGGAGAATCAACGTTGATGGCCAGACTGGTCACAGTGCCCAGGGTAGAGCCAGCGGGTGCACCGGCGGGGTGAGGATACTTTGCAATGCCCCAGTTGAACTTGGTCTCGGCATCCTTCATGTAGGTCTGCAGGGTGGAGATGAACCAGCTGCCCATGTTCAGCATAGCGCACTGCTGATTCTCAAAAGCTGCAGAGTAGTGCAGAGAAGAAGTCTTCAGGTAGCCGTAGTCCATGCAGATGCCGTCCTTCTGCTGGGCAATGACCATCTCATAGGTGGGCTTCATGAAGTCGTAGCTGCCGTCGATGATGGTGTTCTTGCCGTCCAGGATGGCAAACAGAGAAGCGGCAGAGCGCCAGGTGTGATAGTGGCAGCCGTAAACCTTGCCGTCGCCGGTGCCGCTGGTCATCTTGCGGGCCAGAGCATCGTACTCTTCCAGAGTCAGATCGTTGGAGGGGTAAGCCACGCCAGCTTTATCGAACAGATCCTTGTTGTAGAACAGCACCCAGAAGTCGCTGCGGAAGGGGACGGCGTAGAAGCTGCCGTCATCAGTGGTCAGCTGTTCGATGGTGCCGTTGAAGTCTGCAGTGTTACGGGTCAGGATACCGTTCATGGGCTTGAGGTAGTCCAGATTGATCAGGTTTGCATAGCCGGGGATGTCCTTGATGGTCAGAACGTCCAGATCTGCCTTGCCAGCCAGCTGGGTAGCCAGAACGGTCATGTAATCGCTGGAGCCCAGGTCCACCATCTCGATGGTGACATCCTTATGGCTTGCCATATAGCCGTCTGCCATAGCCTGCCAGTAAGCGGTGGATTCCTTGTCCCAGATCGCCCACTGCAGGGTGACGGGGCCGGCGGGAGCAGCGGTAGAAGCAGCAGAGCTTGCAGTGGAGGAAGCGGTGGCAGAGGTGCTGTTGGAGCCGCCGCAGGCGGTCAGGGCAGCAGCAGTACCGCACACGGCAGCAGCGGCCAGGAACGAACGACGAGAGATCTTTTTCATAATGGATATCCTCCTTCAGATAATTCACGATGATGGGCAGTGCCACACAGGTCCTGGACACGCCCTTTTGTTGAGTTGAGTTTACAGCAAAAGGGCTGTTTTCGGAATGGAAATATTCCGGAAAAGATTGCAAATTCTTTCCGGAGTTTCAAAAAAGATGTAATATTTTATTCTCGGATTTGCACTTTTTATAGAATTTGCACATATTACAAAATCGTAACGGTGGAAAATGATATAAAATATACAAAAGCACGATTGACAAAACGGACCGAAAGCTGTTATATAAAAGATAAGGATTTTCTATGCCAAAAAAAGGAGAAAGCATCATGGCGTCCAACCTGCATCGTTTTCCGCTGCGCAGACAGATCGTTTGGAGCGTACGGCTGTTTACGGCTGTTACCTCGTTGGCGGTGGGCATTGCGCTGTATCTGATCTCGGACCAGTATGTGCGCACAAATGCGCTGCAGACAGCAGAGTTCAACCTGAGAATGGTGACGACCAGCATTGAGACAAGTCTGGCTAATGCAGACAGTCTGCTGAACTGGGCGGCGGTGGACAGCTCTGTGCGGAGGTATCTGTCGCAGGAGGGATTGAACGGAACGCAAATCATCACAGCGTACAATGCGGCACAGGAAAAATATCTTTCCAGCCCGCTGCAGACCCGGGTGACCCGGTTTTTTATCACCAACGAGACGGATCGCTTTTTACAATACGGTACGTTGATGACCAGTTCACCCGCACTGAACCGCAAAAGCGTGAAGCAGTTTTTATCGCTGGGGTACGGTACACAGATCGCAGAGGATCCGCTTTTGCCGGGCAACCCGCAGTGTCTTGTAATGAGCCGTTCCATCATATCCTCCAAGGGGACGCAGCACGGCGGTACGGTTTATCTCGGGCTGAATCTTTCGGTCATCACAGGTCCGGCACAGGGCTATGCCATGAGCGAGGATAGTGCACTGTATTGGGAACTGGGAGGCAGACTGTGGAAGATCGATGGCGGCTCCATGACAGAGGAAGATAACTTTCTTGCAGAGGTGGACTATGTTGCTGTTCCGCAGGAGAATGCAGTCCGCTGGGAACAGGATGCCATGCAGGGCAAGGTGACGCTGAACGGAAAAAAGTATCTGGTTATCCGGGTCGGCCTGCAGGGGCGAGGGGCTGCTCTGCTGCAGATCCTGCCGGAAAGCACCTTTTTACAGCAGAGGGCTGTATATCTTGGCTTTATCGCCTTTGGTATTGTGATGATCTGGCTGCTGAGCTTTGTGATGCAGTATTGGCTGGAATGGGCGATCACCCGGCCGGTCACTGCGCTGAAAAACCGCATTGCTGCGGTGGGTGCAGGAGATTTTACCGAAGACCGCAGCATTGAATGGGACAATGAGCTGGGAGATATTGGCCGGGGCATCAACCAGCTGGCAGAAGATGTGCATGAGCTTTTGGAACGCCGGCTTGAAGACGAGCGGCGCAAACAGGATCTGGAGTACCGGATGCTGCAAAACGAGGTGAATCCGCATTTTATTTATAACACCCTTAATAGTATCCGCTGGATGGCCACCATCCAGAATGCTCCCGGCATTGCGGAGATGGTAACGGCGTTTGCCCGGCTGACCAAAAGCATCTCCAAGGGGACCGAAAAGCTGGTGCCCCTGCAGGACGAGCTGGCACTGCTCAACGATTATCTTACCATCCAGCGCTACCGCTATGGCGGAGATATCGAGATCGAGGTAGCCCGCATTGAGGACGAGACCCTTTGCAGGGACTGTATGATCCCGCGATTCACGCTGCAGCCGTTGGCAGAAAATGCGATCTTCCACGGCATAGAGCCAAAAGGGGGACGAGGCAGCGTCTTGCTGGACATCCGAACAGACGAAAAGACGGGAGATGTATTGGTGATCCTGACCGATGACGGCGTTGGAATGCCGCAGGAACAGACCGCACATCTGTTGGATGAGCCGGAGAAAGAAGCCGAAAAGAAAGAAAAGTACAGACACGTTGGTTTGTGGAATGTGCACCGCCGGATCCAGTATGCTTTTGGCGAAGGATATGGCCTTGCGGTGCAGAGTGAGGAGGGAATCGGCACGGAGATCACCATCCGTCTGCCGTATCAGAAGAAAGGAGAATACCATGATGAGGATCCTGCTGGTGGACGATGAGCCACTGGTTTTGATCGGTTTACAGGGAATGTTGGAATGGGAGAGTTTGGGCTATACCATCTGCGCCACGGCGCGTAATGGAAAGCAGGCGCTGGAGATCATTGAACGGGAAAAGCCGGATATCGTTGTTACCGATGTTAAAATGCCGATGCTCGATGGCCTGAGTCTGGCCCGGACCTGCCGGGACCGGGGGCCGCTGCCGGCGTTTATCATTCTGACAAGTTTTGAAGAATTTGATTATGTCCGCCAGGCGATGGGGGCAGGCGTGGTAGATTATCTGGTCAAGCTGGAACTGACCCCGGAAGGACTGAAAACGGCGCTGGCAAAGGCGGCAGAGCGGGTCAAAAAAGAACGGGCTCTGCAGGGTGAGCTGCCGGTGCAGCCGGATCTTGCACAGAGTATGCGCAGTTACCAGGACCGGTTTTTTGTACGGTTGTATGCAGGGCTCATCAAGGATGAGCAGGAGCTGGAACAGGCGCTGCAGCATTTGGAGATCCGGCTGGACAGCGATGCATACCTGGTGGCGCATTGTGAGATGCAGCCGGCCAGTGCGGGGCTGACCGGTGCGCAGCAGCTGAAGTTGAGTTTTTCCTGTGCTAAAATGCTGGAAAACACACTGCAGAATTATCTGCCCTGTTATGTGTCAGGCAGTGATGCGCTGCGCTGCAGTGTGCTGTTTTGCCTGACCCATTCCCAGCGGGAAAATTACCGTACTGTGCTGCAGCCTTTGTTGGAAAAGACCAGCCAGATCCTGTACAACTATTTTACGGTACGGCTGTTCTGGGCGGTGGGACGGCCGGCTAATTCGCTGCTGGGGCTTCCTCGGCGTTGGAGAGAGACCGAACATCTTCGGCCGCTGCTGAGTGCGGAGACGCCCATCCTTTTTACAGAGGTGAGCGAGGGGGATGCTACGGCGGGCAAGATGCAGGTGGTGGCACAGGTGCAGGAGTATATCCGGGAACATCTGTCCGAAAAGCTTACACTGGCCGATGTGGCATCGGTGTTCAATTTTTCGCCAAATTATCTCAGTCAGCTGTTTGGTAAGTATGGAGATGCGGGTTTTGTGGAGTATATCACGGAGACCCGGATCGCAGCAGCGAAAGAAATGCTGGAAGACGGCGATCTGAAGGTGTATGAGATCGCAGAAAAATTAGGCTTTGAAAGCTCGTTCTATTTCTCCAAAGTGTTCAAAAAGGTCACAGGGCTCAGTCCGCGGGAGTATCAGCAGAGCTTATAACAATGGGAAGCGAGGTTCAGAATGGTCACCGAATGTTTGTCTTATCTGCCGGATTTTTTGCCGGACTATCATCCGTTCCCGACAGCGGCACACCGCCCGGATTGGGCGGCACTGCCGGAACAGGTGCGTCAACGTTTTCTGACGGCAGGGGAAGCGGAGATGGCAAAGCCGATCGCACCGCTGCCGCTTTCGCTTTGGCTGGATTTTATCCGCACAGGAAGGCGCTCGGAATGGGAAAATGCGTATTTTTCCCGCAGGGCGCGGCTGTGTGCACTGACGGCTGCCGAATGTGTACAGCATGAGGGGCGTTTTGTGGAGGCTATTGCAGATACAGTCTGGGCGATCTGTGAGGAGAGTGCATGGCAGCTCCCGGCGCACAACAGCTATATCCGGGATACACCGCAGCTTCCTCTGCCGGATACATCCCGGCCTGTCATTGAATTGTTTGCTGCCGAGACCGGGGCGCTGCTGGCACTGGTGCGGTATCTGCTGCAGCCTGAGCTGGAAGCTGCAGCTCCGGGGCTGTGCAGCCGGATCGAGCGGGAACTGCGCACCCGTATCCTGATGCCTTACCTCAAGGATCGGTTCTGGTGGATGGGCAATGGAGAGGAACCTATGTGCAACTGGACGAGCTGGTGCACCCAGAATGTTCTGCTTACATTCTTTATGCTGCCCACCAGCCAGCCGGAACGCCGTGCTGCAGTGGAGCAGGCAGTGTACAGTTTGGACTGCTTTTTGAAGGACTACGGTGAGGATGGCTGCTGCAACGAGGGGGCGCAGTATTACCGCCATGCAGGTCTGACCCTGTGGGGAGCACTGGAGATCCTGTCTGCCGCAGCGCCGGATGCGTTCCGTCCGCTGTTTGTGCAGCCTAAGATCAAAAATATTGCGGAGTATATCTGCAACGTCCATGTGGAAGGACCATATTATCTTAATTTTGGTGATTGCAGCCCGCTGGCAGGGCGCTGTGGTGCACGGGAATACCGTTTTGGTCAGGCAGTGGGCAGCACGGCTCTGTGCGCTCTTGCTGCGGCAGACCTGCGTCAGGATGCCGACCCGGACCGCCTGCTGGAACAGGACGGCAGTACCCACATCAACCTGTGGTATCGGCTTATTACGGCATTCACTCAGCAGGAAATGCTGGAATATGTCGCAGAACCTGTTTGTCAGGGGACAGTATGGTACCCCAGTGTGGGTGTGTATGCTGCCCGGAAGGGCGAGTGGGTGCTGGGCGCCAAGATGGGGTCGAACGGCGACAGCCATAACCACAACGATACCGGCAGCATTACGGTGTACAAGGAAGGGCGGCCCTTCCTTGTGGATGTGGGGGTAGAAAGCTATACCCAAAAGACCTTCAGTCCGCAGCGGTACGAGATCTGGACCATGCAGAGCGCATGGCACAATCTGCCTGCCTTTGACGGAGTGCAGCAGCTGCCCGGTGCAGAATATGCAGCAAGCGACATCAGAACCACCGGCTGCTCTATCACGGCAGAGCTGGCGGGTGCCTACCCGCCGATCAAGGGACTGACGAGTTATCGGCGCAGTGTTGCGATAAGTGAACAGAGCGTTGTACTGGAGGATGTGACCGATTGGCAGGGAACAGTGGAACTGACCCTGCTTACGGAACAAAGGCCGGAACCGGTTGCGGAGGGGTTGCAGGTGGGCACACTGGGCAAAATGTGTTTTGACCCTGACAGTGTACAGGCCGAAACGGCCGAGGTGCCCATCAAAGATCCCAGGCTGCTGACGGCGTGGCACGGCGGAGTGCTGTATAAGACTACCCTGAAATTTGCGGAAAAGCTGTTGTTGACGTTGGAATAAAAGGAGTTTTTATGGAGACCATCAAACTGAAAGTTTTGGATGAAACGGGTCACACCCTGATGACCTGTGATGCAGCAGAACAGGTGTCGCTGGTGTATACCAATGCCTATCGTCCTGGTGACCGTGTTGCGTTGGAGATCGATCACCCGGGTCAGTATTGTGTGATCCAGTTCGAAGATACGATGCCCGAGGCGCTGGTGTATGTGGTCAAGCGGGAGATAAACTTCCACATTCCCTTTGGCGAGCAGGCGATCACCTATTCGCCCAAAAGTTTTGTGGGCGAGCGCCATGTGATCCGTGCCCGTCTGGCACGCCCGGAGGAGGTCGCCGCACGGCGCAATCTTGCATTCAATTGCTACGATGAACACGGCGATACCGGGTTTTACCCTCACGCCAGTGCCAATGTGGAGACCCGGGGCGAGGCGGTGTTTGCCGCCCGCAATGCCATCGACGGTGTGTTTGAAAACAGTGCTCACGGCGAGTACCCGTACCAGAGCTGGGGCATCAACCGGGATCCGAATGCTGCATTGACTCTGGACTTTGGGCGTGAGGTACTGCTGGACGAGATCCGCATTACAGAGCGGGCAGACTTCCCCCACGATAACTATTGGGTGAGAGCTACAGTGGAGTTTTCGGACGGAGAGAGATTGGAGATTCCTCTGGTGCGCAGTGCTAAGCCGCAGAGTGTGACCTTTACACCCAAAAAGGTGCGCAGTTTTGTGCTGAAAGAACTGATCCAGGCAGAGGGCGTATCGCCGTTTCCGGCGTTGACTCAGCTGGAAGCCTTTGGAACTGAGGTGAACGCAGAATGAGTATGTACCAGGCCTTTTATGGCAGGGAGGGACACGGTGTGGACCCGAACCAGCCGGAAAAAAAGGGATTTTCCCGCTTTTGCGAGATGATCGGGCGCGACCTGGGGCAGCTGCTGGGGACAAATCTGATGGTCTGTGTACTGATCCTCCCGGCAGCGCTGGGAGTTTCGCTGGGAGTGATCCTGCTTTCGCTGCCGATGACCCTTGTACTGGGAGCAGTGACCGGGACCCTAGTAGGGCAGGCAGCACTTCTGGCTGCGGAGTGTTCTCTGCGCAGCCTGCAGAACGACCCTTCCCAATGGCTGCCCCGGGCAAAACAGACTTTGATGGCACGCTGGAAGACCGCCGCAGTACTGGGAGCGGCAGGGACGGCGGGATTGGGGGCGCTGTGCTTCGTAACTGCGTTTGTGTTTGAGGCAGCGGCACAGCAGGGATATTATCCGGGACTTGCGGTACTGATGTTTTTAGCGCTGGATCTGTTGGTCTTTGTGCTGGTCTTTACTCTGAGCATGGCAGCACTGCCGCTGGAAGATGTCAAAACTCTTTCGCTGGCAGCGATTTTGCGCCGCTGTGCAGCCCTTGCACTGGAGGCGCCGGGGCGTTGCATCGCAGCGGCGCTTCTGCTGATGGCGGGGATCGGAGGCATCATCCTGCTGTTCCCGGTCAGTGTGTTCTGGGCAGTATTGTTCGGCTTCTGGCTGCCGGTACTGGCGGCAATGCAGACGCTGTTCCCGGTCCTGAGATCCATTTACGGAGTCGAAGTCCATGCCATTCCACGCCCGGCACAGCCGGATCATCCGTTGACCGAAAGAGAACAAAAAAGGCGGTCCCGTGCCAACTGGTGGTATTACAATTGGGGGATCATCGCTGTGACAGCGGTGCTGACCGTAAGTGTGGTCTATGCAGCACATGGACTGCTGACGACTGTGGACCCGGACTGCACCGTGGCGCTGGTGTCCGGGCAGGCGCTGCCGGATGAAGCGATCCATACCTTGCAGACCGAGCTGGCGCGTTATGCCGAGGATACCAATGGAGATGGCGCAGTGGTCGTGCAGGTGAATAACTATACCTGGAGCGCCAACGCAGAACTGACCGATATGAGCGGCCAGATGGCAGGTGCCACCCAGATGAATACCGACCTTGCAAATCACGAAAGCGTTTTGTGGATCCTTGAGGATGCGGTAGGCTTTGAACAGGCCTATGGTGCATTGAACGAAGTGCTGGGCGCCGACTGGGAAAAAGCCCTGGTCCGGTGGGACAGCCAGCCGGCTCTGGCACAGCTGGCGCTGGGCCGTTATGATACGGCTGCGGATGGAAGCAGCGGCCAGAATGTTCAGGATGTTTTAGCCGGTTACCAGGTCGCTGTGTTCGATGCGGAAGATCTACTTTGGAAAAATCTGAACAAAAATAACGGGCAGTAAACAACAAACCGCCCCGGATGCTCCGGGGCGGTTTGTTGTTTATTGCAGAGACGGTTTTATTCTTCTGTGGGCAATGCTTTGGAAGCCTGAACAAATGCGGCGATCTTATCGATCTGATTTTCTGCCACCGCACGGCCGGTTTCGTACACACGACGCAGCTGTGCAGGGTCCCGCTCCATGGAACCGATCTCCAGAGGGATAGGCGGACGGATGACAAAGGCTTGACCGGCCTGTTCCAGCATGGAAACATAGGCCAGAGTGTCGTTATACCGCTCGTGCCGATCTGCAATAGCCTCTACAAAAGCAGGATAGCGCAGATACCGTGCCCGGATGGCAGGCAGCATTTTGTTCTTCTTTTTTTCGTAGCCCCTGGGTTGGGTCAGAACGATGAGATTGCGCCGGTAGCCGATGGACTCGAAAAAGCGGACCGGGATGGAATCGGCAATGCCGCCGTCCAGCAGGGAATAATGACCGATCTTGACGATGTTGGACACCAGCGGCATGGAGGCAGAAGCCTGCATCCAGCGCACATCCTCTGCATCACCGGTACGGCATTTATGGTAGATCGGATCACCGGTGCGTACATCGGTGCAGACTACAAAAAAGTCCATATTGCTCTGGCGGAAGGCTTTTTCGTCAAAGGGGTCCAGCTTTTCGGGTACAGTGTGATAGCAGAATTGCTCGCTGTACAGATTGCCGGTGCGCAGCAGATTGCCAAAGCCCGCATAGCGTTTATCATTGCAATACTGGGTATTGTAGCGGATAACACGCCCGATCTGATGCGATTTGTAGTTGCAGCCAAATACTGCGCCGGCAGACACGCCAATGGTACCATCCAAAGCAATGCCGTGTTCCATTAAAACGTCCAGCACACCGGCGGTGAACATCCCGCGCATGGCGCCGCCTTCCAGTACAAGTCCTGTCTTCATACCCCTGTCCTCCTTTGATCCTCGCCGTGTTGTACACGCAGCGGAAAGACCTTTGTAATAGTTACAGTATACTCGAAATTGCAAAAAGCACAAGAGACGAACAGCTGAAAATCGGCAGCCTTTTACACGGAGTTTCGGTGCTTTTTGCTGGATTTGTTTTTTGTGATATCGAACAAAAAAATTACAAATCTGCTATGCAGTCTGGATAGGAATGTATCTTGTAAAATCCGGAAGAATCCGGTATACTGGAGTACAACAAATACAGGCGGGAGGGCTTGGAACTTTATGAAACTGCTGGAAGAACGCATCCGTACCGATGGCATCGTGCGTGAAGGCAACGTGCTCAAGGTGGACAGCTTTATCAATCATCAGATGGACATCCCTTTGTTCCGTGAGATGGCGCGGGAGTGGAAGCGCTTGTTTGCGGGCAAGCCCATCAACAAGGTGCTTACCATCGAGGCCAGCGGCATTGGCATTGCAGCCATCGTGGCCAGCGAACTGAATGTGCCGGTGGTCTTTGCCAAAAAGTCCATGAGCATCAACCTGGATTACAACAACTATGAGACGAAGATCCAGTCCTTTACCCACAAAAAGATCTATAACGTCATCGTGTCCAAAAAGTTCCTCACGCCGGATGACCATGTTCTGATCATCGACGACTTCCTGGCAAATGGCTGTGCGTTGATGGGTCTGCTGGAGCTTGCAAAGGAAGCAGGTGCAACAGTAGAGGGCATTGGCATCGCTGTGGAAAAGGGCTTCCAGACCGGTGGTGCATTGATCCGGGAAAAAGGTATTCAGCTGGAGAGCCTGGCGATCGTGGAGTCGATGGACAGTGCTACCGGCGAGATCGTTTTCCGCCCCCAGCCGCACCAGAACTGATTTTTATAACTGCTGAAACGCATCGCTTTGAAAAAGGCGGTGCGTTTTTTAGTTGGCGGAACAGCTAGGCACCACTGAAGCTGTCACCGTCGGCAGGCAGTTCGGCTGATGTTTCCAGGCTGCTGCTTTCTGAGGCTGCACGGGGGATGCCTTTGTAAACAAGGGTCTGTTCCAGCACCTCGGCACAGACCGGGGCTGAGAGACTGCCGCCGGCGGTGGTCCAGCTGTGTGGTTCGTCCAGACAGACAAGGCATAAAAACTGCGGCTCATCCATGGGTGCTACGGCCACAAAGCTTGCAATACGGGCTTTTTCGTCGGCACTGTCCAGTTTTTGACTGGTTCCGCTTTTGCCGCCGACACGGTAGCCCTGGATACGGGCGTTGCGACCGCCGCCGTTTTCCACCACCGACTCCATCATCTGGCACATTATGGAGGATGTTTCGGCACGGATCACCTGACGTTTGCATACCGGTTCAGTCTGTTCCAACACTTCACCCGTTGGGCTGAGAAGTTCGGAGACGAGATAGGGCTGCATCAGTCTGCCGCCGTTGACCACTGCACAGACGGCAGCAGCCATTTCCAGGTAGGAGATCTTGCTGCTCTGCCCGAAAGCGCAGGAGGCAAGTTCCACCGGCCCCATGCGGTCGGCGGTGTAGTACAGACTTTTTTTGGGCTCGGCAGGCAGGTCGATGCCAGTAGGTTCCCGCAGACCAAAGGCAGCAAAGTAATCGCAGAATGCCTGTTTGCCAAGCCGTGCACCAATCTGGATGAAACTCTGGTTACAGGAGTTTTCCAAGGCCTGTGTCACAGTCTGGCTGCCATGCCGTTTGTGGTTGGCACAGTGGAATCGGGTGCCGGATACCGAGATGGACTCTCCGCAATAAAAGGTGGATTTTTTACTGATGGCGCCGGAGTCCAGAGCGGCAGCGCAGGTGATGAGTTTGAATACGCTGCCTGGTTCGTACAGATCGCTCACAGCTTTGTTACGCCACTGGGTCTGCTGGGCCAGCTGCAATGCAGCCATGCGCTCCTCGCCGGTGAGGCCTTCCACAGCGCTGCGTGCGGCAGCATCGTAGATCACACGGGGCTGGTTGGGGTCGTAAGCAGGGGTCGTTGCCATTGCCAGCACGGCGCCGGTATTTACATCCATCACAATGCCCACACTGCGTGCGGCGACATGATGTTCCTGCACGGCATAATTCAACGCATTTTCAAGATAATGTTGAATGTTTGCGTCGATGGTCAACCGCAGGCCGTATCCTTCAATGGGGTGCTGCTCAGTCTCGTAGCTTTGTTCCAGAGTATAACCCCAGGCGTTGACAGCGGTCAGCACAACGCCGTTCTGGCCGGTGAGCTGTGTATCGTATTGAAGCTCCAGTCCGCTGACGCCGGCATTGTCAACGTTGGTAAAGCCCAGAACGGAGGCCAGGAACTCACCCTGGGGATACCACCGTTTGGAGTCCTGATTGATACGGATGCCGGTAATGCCGTTCTGTTCACAAAAATCCCGCACAGCATCAGCGGTCTGTCGCTCAATGCGATACTTCAGCAGGCAATCGTTGGAGCTGCGGACGCTGAATTTTTCAAGCAGTGCATCGGCATCCAGCTCAAGGATGGCAGCAAGCCCCTCGGCGGCAAGGGAGAGTTTGTCCTCCGGCATTTCCCGGGGGGATGCGCGCAGGGTCCAGCAGCTGCTGTTGGCTGCCAGCAGAACGCCGTCGGCGCTGTAGATCCGGCCCCGGTCTGCGGGAACGACGGTATCCCGCAGCTGTTGGCCAAGTGCACGGCGGGTATACCAGCTGCTGGTGATCAGCTGCAGATAAAAAAGCCGTGCGATAAGGCCGGTAAAGCACAAGCCGCACAGCAGAAGTGCCACCAGCTTTGCTCGGGTGCGGAAACTGCGCTCTGGCAGAGAATGAACCGATGGCGGGAGCTTTGCCATGAGAACCCCTCCTTTGACACCGCTATGGTATGCTGGATGGAACCGGTATATGACTAACCAGAGAGCCGCTGGCGTACAATAAAGGAGCAAAGGTCGGAGGTGGCGTGGATGAAAAGAATGGTATGGGGCAAGCATACAAAAATTGGTCTGCCCTGGCGCAGACTGCCTGCAATGGACCTGCCTTTTCTGGTCCTGGTGCTTACGCTGGTTGGGTTTGGGCTGGTGATGCTGGGCAGTGCCAGCAGTGCAGTAGCACTTTACCGCCGTGGGGATGCCTTTACCTATCTGCGTCCGCAGCTGCTGTATGCAGCTATGGGGATCGCGGCCATGTGGGTGGCAAGCCGGGTGGACTACCATATCTACCACAGATTGGGATGGTGGCTGCTGGGGATCTCGATGCTCCTGCTGGTGCTGGTGCTTTTTATGCCGGAGTACAACGGCTGCAAGCGATGGATCGTTTTGCCGGGGCTTGGAACACTGCAGCCGAGCGAGATCGCAAAATTTGCGGTAGTGCTTGTTTTTTCGCACATTATTTCAATGAATCACGACCGGATGCAGAGTTTTGCTGTAGGAGTCCTGCCCTTTGCGTTGGTGCTGGGGTGCGTAGCGGTGCTCATGCTGCTGGAGCCCCACTTATCCGGTACAGTCCTGATCCTTGGCATTGGCGCAGTGCTGATGTTTGTGGGTGGTACCGGGATCAAATGGTTCGTACTGGCAGGCTCAGGCGGTGCGGCGGCCATAGGAGCAGCGATCGTGGTAATGCCGGATCTGGTGCCCTACGCAGCCAGCCGTCTTTCCTCCTGGCTGGATCCCTTTGCCGACCCGCTGGGGGATGGACATCAGACCATCCAGAGCCTGTATGCCATCGGCTCAGGCGGTGCGGCAGGACTGGGCCTGGGCAACAGCCGGCAGAAGCATTTGTTTGTGCCGGAGCCGCAGAATGATTTTATTTTTTCCATCCTCTGCGAGGAACTGGGCTTTTTGGGTGCGAGTGCTGTGATTTTATTGTTTGCACTGCTGCTGTGCCGGGGCATTGTTCTGGCGGTAAACGCACCAGACCGGTTTGGGGCGCTGCTGGTGGTGGGGTTTGTAGTGCAGGTGGCGCTGCAAGCGGTGCTGAACATTGCAGTGGTGACCAATACCATCCCCAATACGGGGATCAGCCTGCCCTTCTTTTCTTCGGGAGGCACCAGCCTGATGATGCTTTTAGGGGAGATGGGGATCGTGCTTTCGGTCTCCCGCGGGGAAACATAGTGCCTGGAATTGGAGCTGGGTGCTGTCGAAGACGATAGAACAGCCCCATAAAAGGAGTAATGACCGGACAAATAAAAGAGCAGCTTCCGCAGCAAAAAACAGCCGCAAAGGGACCCTTTGCGGCTGTTTTGCATAGCATGAGGTATCTTTGCGGAACGGAGGATTTTGCATGGCAGGGGAGTTTATCATCACGGGTGGACGCCCGCTGAACGGAACGGTCACGATCCCGGCAGCAAAAAACAGTGTACTGCCGCTGTTGGCTGCATCACTTTTGTGCAGCGGGCCGGTGCGGCTGCAGGCCGTGCCGCAGCTGACGGATGTGGAACAGTGCCTGACCCTGCTGCGGGGGGTGGGGTGCGCTGCAGAGTGGCAGCAGCAGGATATCCTTGTGAGCGGAAGCCCCCGGAACGGCCGTCTGTTGCCGGCTGCTGCAAAACAAATGCGGGCGTCGGTACTGTTTTGTGCACCGCTGCTGGCACGGCTTGGCCGGGCCGAAACTGTAATGCCCGGAGGATGCCGTATTGGTGCCAGACCCATCGACATCCACCTGACGGGCCTGGAACAGATGGGGGTGCAGTGCTGCCAAACAGGCACTGAAAAACTGGTCCTGTTTGCGCCAACCGGGCTGCATGGGGCGCAGATCTGCCTGCGGTTCCCCAGTGTAGGCGCAACCGAAACGCTGATGATGGCAGCGGCTGCGGCGCAGGGCGAGACGATCCTGACAGGGGTAGCAAAAGAACCGGAAATCGCGGATCTTGCGTTGTTTTTGAACCGTTGCGGCGGCTGCGTTCAAGGGGCCGGGACGGATACCATCCGGGTACAGGGACGGCGGATGCTGAAAGGCTGCGTTTTCCGTCCGGAAGCGGACCGCATCGTGGCAAGCACTCTGGCCTGCGCCTGCGCAGCGGTGGGCGGCCGGGTGGAGCTGCAGGGATGTGACCCGGCATGGTATGCACCGGTGCTGGAAATTCTGGAACAAATGGGCTGCCGGGTGGATCGCAGCGGAAAAACGGTGTCTGTTGCACGGTTTGCGGTACTGAAAGGGATGGGGACGGTGCAGACCGGTGTATATCCGGCGTTGGCAACGGATGCGGCTCCTCTGCTGGCGGCGGCAGCTTTGTGCGCTCAGGGCGAAAGCTGTATCCGGGACGAGATCTTTGAGCAGCGGTTTGCCTGTGCAAGGGGATTCAAGGCGCTGGGAGCAGCTGTGCATCAGGAAGGCCGGCAGCTTTTGATATATCCGGGAGGACAGCTGCACGGTGCACAGCTGGAAGCACCGGACCTGCGTGGCGGGGCGGCGCTTGTGATCGCAGCATTGGCAGCACGAGGGCAAAGCCGGATCCGGAAGATCGGATATATTGAGAGAGGGTATGGTGATCTGGCCGGGATGATGACCAGTTTGGGGGCACAAATCCGGCGAGAAACCATAGCGGAATGCGCAGGGGACAAAAAAAGAGTTTCAAAAAAGCAAAATTATCTTGCAATCGGAGCAAAAAGATGATACGATAATGCTATATAAGTATCGATTGAGATATTATCTGTGTGATTTTTTCACAGTTCCAATATAAAAATCCGATGGAGGACAGTAGTTATGGCTTTGATGTTTGATGAAGAAATGGACGAAAACGTTACGACGATCAAGGTGATCGGTGTAGGCGGCGGCGGTGGCAACGCAGTCAACCGCATGGTGAGCGATGGTCTGCAGGGCGTTGAGTTCATTGCTATGAATACAGACCAGCAGGCACTGGCAAAGAACCATGCAACGGTAAAGGTCCAGCTTGGTTCCAAGCTGACCAAGGGCCGTGGTGCGGGTGCGGACCCGGAGATCGGCCAGCGTGCAGCAGAGGAGAGCAAGGACGAGATCGCAAATGCACTCAAGGGCTCTCAGATGGTATTTATTACCGCTGGTATGGGCGGCGGCACCGGCACCGGTGCAGCTCCTGTGGTGGCAGAAGTTGCTCATGAGCTGGGCATTCTGACCGTTGGTATCGTCACCAAGCCCTTCTCTTTTGAGGGTAAGCGCAAGATGGGTCTGGCCGAACAGGGCATTGCCAACCTGCTGATGCACGTTGACAGCCTGATCGTGATCCCCAACGAGCGCCTGAAGATGATCAGCCAGGAAAAGATCACTCTGATGAACGCATTCCAGGCAGCAGACAATGTTCTGCGCCAGGGCGTGGAGTCCATCTCTGCTCTGATCAATGTGCCTGCATTCATTAACCTGGACTTTGCAGACGTCCGCTCGATCATGAAGGACGCTGGTTATGCACACATGGGCGTGGGCAGCGCAAAGGGCGCAGGCAAGGCTGAAAATGCAGCCAAGGCAGCAATTTCCAGCCCGCTGCTGGAGACCAGCATTGCTGGCGCACATGGTGTTATCATCAACATTACTTCCAGCCCGGATATCGGTCTGGAGGATGTTGAGACCGCAGCAGGTCTGATCACACAGAGCGCACATCCCGATGCAAACATCATCTGGGGTACTGCATTTGACGAGAACCTGTCGGACGAGATGCGTGTGACCGTTGTGGCAACGGGTTTTGACAACAAGACCCCCAGCGAGCTGCGCAACAGCATCAACAACGCAATGGGCGGCTCGCAGCCGGTACCGTCTGCTGTGTTCAGCACCGATACGACGACTGTACAGCCTGCTGCAAAGGCTAAGGTCGTGGAAGAAGAAAGCACCGACAACAATTACTACGAGGATCTGATGAAGATCCTGAACAGCCGCCGCTGATCTGCGGTGGGCTGATCTTGGTGTCCATGCGGAGGATGGAGCATTTGTGCAGCTGAGAACGGAGGGAAGTTGCAATGACGCAGATTGAGTGTAAAAACGATGTGCTGCGTCATTACTATGCCCAACAGGCTGCGGTGCAGGTGGTCCAGGCAGAAGAAAAGGCCGCACAGGCACAGATCGAGCAGTTGAGCCGTAAGCTGACAGCCGCCCGCACAGAGATCCGGCGTTATCAGACCCGGATGTTTGCGTTTGAGCGGCAGGTCATTGCTTTGCGGCGGGAAAATATGGAGCTTGAGACCAGTTTGGAGCAAGCGCAGGATGAGCTGCAGCTTGTGCGTCTGCGGGCAGAACAGGCAGAGAATGCGCTGGCAGAGTTATCAGCTATGCTGGAGCAGTCTGCGCAGACACCGGCTTTGCCGGAGGCTGAACCTGTACAACAGATCGAGCCGGAGCAACTGTGCCCCTGTGACATAGAAGAAACTCCTGTACAGGAGCCGCTTTGGCAGCCTAAAACGGCTGCAGAGCAGTTGGCTGTCTGGCTGATCGACTGGTTCGATGCGATGATGCCGTAAGAAACGAAAAAATAAAACAGCTGCTGTGTTGGCGATCGCCAATGCAGCAGCTGTTTTATTTTATCGGACCGCGCTGGTACGATGCTCCATCAGATAAGTCGCATGAAGATCTGCAATGTGCAGTTTGACAGCCAGAGGATATTTGTCGTAAGCCTCTGAAATGGCAAAGCAGCCGCCTCGTGCAGCATCGTCAAAACCGCCCATATGCCAGCGGATGGCAACAGCTTCTTCAACACGCAGCTTCATGAACCGTTCGATGAGAAAAACGCTTTTCTCACCATGACCATAGGGGAACAGATCCTCTACGCTGTAGTTCGGTACCTTTTCCCACTGGCCAGTGACCTCATTTTTTACATTGCGGGTGCCGAGCTTGTAGTAGTTGGCCTTGCACAGATCATGCAGCAACGCACAGATCGCAAAGCTTTCCTCGCTGTCACCCTCAGTAAAATAGTTGTCGTGCAGTGCATGGTAGACGTTCAGGCTGTGCATACACAACCCGCCTTCGCAAGCACCATGGAACCGGGTCGAAGCCGGAGCGGTAAAGAAATCTGTCTTGTTCTCCAACCAGTCCAGCAGCTTTTCACTGCCGGGGCGGGTCACATACTGCCGGAAGATCTGCAAAAATTCTTCACGGTCATTTGTGCCGGCGCTCACAGTTCCAGATCCTCCAGAATCTCCTTGAGGATGGCCAGCTCGTCGTGGCTCAGGGAAATACCCTTGCCCATGCGGCTGCCGTCCGGAGACCAGTCACGGATATCGTACTTGGGTTCGCCGTCGTTCCAGCTGATCAGGTTGAGCTGACGCTCCCACCCGCGGGGACGCTCGGAAAGAGTCGCAATGCGCTGAACGATCTCGTATTTGATTTCTGCCATACTGCAAAACCTGCCTTTATGTTTGATTACTCCCATAATAAGGGAAGTGAGGCCAGATTTCAACAGGTAAAATAAAATAATTTGAAAAAAATCTGTTTTTTGTCAGCCATAAGGGGCTTCTTCACGCCAGTCCACCAGCAGTTGTACGGCTTCGGCATCATTTTCTGGAGCTGGCTGCCCGGAGCCGGACTTCTGCTGGAAGCTGAACTGCCCATCTGCATACTGTGCCATGACCCCAGGTACCTGGCCCTGCAAAAAATCTGAGGCGTTTTTTTGAAAGCAGCCTGCAGGGGTGCCGTTGGTTATGGGGACGTCAGCCGAAGGAAGGGAATCAGGCGATGGATGCGGTGCAGGAGCCGGAAGCGGAAACTCCGGCGGCGGGACCTGTGTGCCGGGATTATCCGGTGGAGCAGGCGGCTGAAGGGGAGCAGAGCCCAGCGGTGGTTGAATACGCGTGCTGGCGGCCGAAGGCGCTGCGGATGTGCCGGGCCGATGTCCCAGCTGATGGCGGACAAACGGGGTCAGAGAGTTCATACAAAAATCACCTCCGCCCCTAGTGTGCCCCAAAAAGCCAGGCTTACACTACAAGTTCTACGGTAGAACCGCCACTGCGCTCTTTGCGCACGATCACCTGGCGGTCGATGCGATCTTTCAAAGTGCCTACATGAGAGATGATCCCCACCAGACGGTCGCCCTGAGTCAGACCGTTCAGGACCCGGATGGCCTGTTCCAGAGACTCCTCGTCCAGGGAACCAAAGCCTTCGTCCAGAAACAAAGTGTCCAGCCGGATGCCTCCGGCGGTGCTTTGCACTTCGTCCGAAAGACCGAGCGCAAGAGCCAGCGAGGCTTTGAAGCTTTCACCGCCGGAAAGAGTCTTTACACTGCGGTGGGTACCGTTGTAATGATCGATAATGCCCAGATCCAGGCCGGACTGGCTGCGCTGGTTTTCCGCACCGATGCGCTCCAGTTCGTATTGACCGGAGGTCATTTGCATCAGCCGGGTATTAGCGTAGATGAGGATGTGGTCCAGATAGTTCATCTGGATATAGGCTTCCAGACGGATCTTTTGCTTATTGGTCAACGTGCCGCTGGCCGTAGAAGCCAGTGCATTCACCCACTGCCAGCACTGTTCCAGTGCGGATCTTTCCTGGACGGCGGCCTGATATTGCTGCAATGCTTTCTGGTTGGGCAGCAGCCGGGCATTGAGCTGTTTTTCCGTGTTGCGAAGTGTGTCTCGTGCAGCAAGCAGCTCTGCCTGATGCTGCTGCAGCTGTTGGGCGCTCTGGGTGGGCAGGGTCTGCTGTGCAGCAGCCTGCTGAGCAAGCAGTGCATCCACTGCGGCCTGTGCAGCGGCACAAAGCTGTTCGGCATGCTTCAGTCCACGCTCAGCCTGCTCCATGCCGGTACGCAGGGCAGTGCGGTTCTGCTCCAATGCGGCAAGCTCCTGCTGTGCGGTCTCTCGCTGCGGATAAGGCAGAGCCGCACGCTGTTCCAGGATCTGCTGCTCCAAAGAAGCAGCAGTGGCAGCCTGTGCAGCGGCGGTAGCATCACATTCGGCAGCTGTAGCTTCCAGAGCAGGCCGCTGCCGTGTTTTGGTCTGGCGCTCGGTGTCCAGCTGAGAGCGTCGGTCGCAATCGGCCTGCGCAGCGGCGGTCTCGGTGCGGTTGGCGGCTTGTGCTTGTGCTAAAAGGACGGATTCTTCTTCCAGAATGGAAGACATCATACTGAAGGTCAGGGGGACCTCACCGTCAGGAGATGTGAAACGTTCCGGCAGAAGGGTCTCGGCATCCCGCCGCAGCGAGAGCAAGGCTTCGTTCAGAGCAGACCGTGCACTGTGGCTTGCGGCACTGGTCTCCTGAGCTTTCTGGTCAGCAGCTGCCGCCGCCGCTTTGGCAGCTTCGACCTGAGCCTGCGTGGGGGCAGACTTGGGTAAGAGAGCCCGTGCCGGATGATGGAGGCTTCCACAGACCGGGCAGGGCTGTCCATCGGTCAACTGTTGCGCCAACAGGCCGGCCTGTGCATCCAGGTAAGCACGCTCCAGGGCATCCCGCTGGGCATGGGTGGTATCCTGTGCCTGTGCGGCAGATTGGTAGGCAGCAGCGGCTCGCTTGGCCGTCTGGGCTTGTTTCTGGCAGCTTTCCAGTCTGCTGTATAAGGTGGTCAGAGCACAGCTGCGTTCGGCAAGCTGGCGAGCTTGGTTCTGCAGGGCCAAAAGCCGGACCGGAGCATCTTCCAGCTGGGTAAGAACGGTATCCAGCGAAGCCAAAGAGGCATCCAGTGTGCTGAGCTGAGTGCGTGCCTTTTGTGCTTTTGCCTGTGCCAGCTGTGCTGCATTGCGGGACTGCTCCTGCTGCTGATGCAATGCATCTAGGCGGTCGTATTCGGCAAGTGAAGTACGGGCTTTCTGGATCTGTGCAGCCAAAGCGTCAAGTTTTGCAGCGTCATCAGTGTGGCGGGCGGCTTCCTGCCGGGCAGCGTCCCGTGCGGGCAAAGCCTGTTCCAGCTCTGTCTGACGCTGGCGGAGCTGACAAGCAAGATTCTCAGCCTGCAGAGCAGCACCAAGGCTGCGCTGTACCTCGTCAAGATGGGCTTCCGTCTGATGCAAGGCTTGTTCTGCGTTCTGCAGGGCAGACAGGTCACGGGCGATCAGGTCCTGCAGCAGAGAGCAGACCTGATCTGGGGCGGTCATGGCTGTCAGTGCGGAAAGTTCTGGCTGTGCAGGGTCTTCTGGGTCGAACTGTATATTGGAGAGTATACTGTCCAGCAGGGCATTTTGCGCCAACCGTTTTTGGGATAGCCGGGCATTTTCTTCAGCAAGGCGTTCCTGCAGCTTTTGATAAGGCTGTGTGCGGAAAAGCTTGCGGAAAATACGGCTGCGCTCGTCGGTAGAGGCGTTCAAAAGCCGGGTGAACTGTCCCTGTGCGATCATGGCGATCTGGCAGAACTGGTGATAGTCCAGCCCAATGATCTCCTGAATAGCGGCGGTAACCTCTTTGGCTTTGGTCACCGGTGGGCGGCCATCGGCATAGGTCAGGGTGGCATCCGCCTTTTCATTGGTAAATCCCTCACCACGGCTTTTGGGCCGAAGGTATTCAGGGTTGCGTCGGACTGTATAGCGCTGGCCATTTACCTCAAATTCCAACTCCACAAAGGTTGGTGTTTTGGAGTCGGCATATTTGCTGCGCAGCATAGAACCTTCTCGTATGCCGCCGCTGGAGTGGTCGTACAGAGCATAGGTGATCGCATCGAACAAGGTCGTCTTGCCGGCGCCGGTGTCACCTGTGACCAAGTACAGGCCGCCTTTTCCCAGTTGTTCCAGCGCAAGTGTGGTCTGGGCTGCGTAAGGGCCAAAGGCAGACAGGGTCAAACGGAGTGGCCTCATATGTCCTCGCCCTCCTTCCAGATGGATTCGATCAGTTTTTGGCAGAAAGCGGATTGTTCCTTGCTCAGGGGCTGGTTATTCTGCAGCTCATAAAATGCCGCAAAATGCTCCAAAGGGGTTCGCTGCTCGGTGTGTTCCGGGGCACAGATCTCCCGGCTTTCGCGGGTACGGCGGTTATCGTAATCCAACTGCATCAGATTGGGATAGATCACCCGCAGCCGTGCCAGGGCATCCGGAATGTCCTGTTCATCGGTCAAAGTGATTTGAAGATAGTCATCTGTGGCAGTGCCCTCGTACCGGCGGCGGTCGGTCAGCTCTATGTAACTGCCCCGCAGCTGACGCAGATCGTGCAGGGGAGACAGCGGGATGGTAGAAAGCTGGACCTGTCCTTTGGGGCCCAGCTCGACAAAGGTGGCACTTTTTTGCTGCGCTGCCTCTGAAAAAGAGTATTTCAGAGGGGTTCCGCAGTAGCGTACGGTGTCCCGGCCTACTTTTTGGGGGCTGTGCAAGTGCCCCAGGGCTACATAATCAAACGCATCAAACAGAGCTGCATCGATACAGTCTACGCCGCCAACGGAGGGTTCTTCGCTCTCGCAGGCAGCAGCACCGGCCACAAACTGGTGTGCTACCAGCACATTGCGGTGAGAGGGGACCGGTGTGCAGTGCTGCAGGACCTGAGCAATGGCATCGTTGTAGCTCTGGATGTCAGCATCCGGATAAATATGCCGTACAGTGGCAGGCTTCAAAAATGGCAGCAGGTAGATATCCACTGTGCCGTAGTCGTCCTGTAGGGAGATGGGGACAGGTGCACCTTCAAATACCGGGCTGAGATAGATTTGACTGTCGGTCAGCAGGTGGGCACCAAAGGCGATACGGTCGGCGGAGTCATGATTTCCGCTGACGGCAAATACAGGCAGTTTTCGGGCGGCAAGCTGGGTCAAAAACCAGTCCAGGAGCCGTACCGCTTCAGCCGGAGGAACAGGTTTATCGTACAGGTCGCCTGCAAGGATCACGCCGTTTACTGGGTGATCATCCAGCAAAGTCAGGATCTGACCCAGAATATGACGTTGGTCTTCCAGCATGGAAAACTCACAGACACGCTTACCCAGATGCAGATCGGACAGGTGCAGAAAACGCAAAGAGAACACCTTCTTTCTGCGTCTATTATAAAAAAAGCAGAGGGATTTGTCCACCGGCTCAAAAAGGGAAAAGGCTGGCAACCTTTGGCTGCCAGCCTTTTTGCAAAACGGAGGGACTGTTGTCAGGTAAAGAGCTGCTCCCAGGTGGCAGGGCCTACCACACCGTCAGCATTAAGAGAATTTTTGCGTTGGAAACGTTGAACGGCAGCGGCCGTCTTGGACCCAAAGCGCCCGTCGGTCGCCAGATTTTCGCCAAGACTGTTCAGCTTTTGCTGTACCAGCCGTATGGTGCCGCCGGCATTGCCGGTGCGCATTGGGAGGCCGGGATACGGCACAGGCAGGCCATGGATGGCGGCATAGCGGGCATATAGAACGTTCCAGGTGTTGGGGCCTACTTTACCATCTACAGTCATGTTGTTTTTGGTCTGGAACTCACGGATGGCATTTTCACTCTTGGGGCCGTATTGTCCATCGGTCGTCAGAGTAGAATACCAGGTGCACTGGTCCCGGATACCGTTGAGCCAGGTCTGTACCAGAGCAACGTCCGGGCCGCTGGAACCACGCTGAATGAGAGAATAATATGCGGGGATCGCCATTGTTGTCCACGCTCCTTTCTCTCCATGCTATGCCGTGCGGAGAGATGGTGTGCGTCAGCTGGATACCAGGAGAAGATCTTCACGGCTGGCGGTCAGTTGCTGCCAAAGGTCGGCCAGCCGAAAACGCAGGATGTATTCTCCGCAGACAAGATCGTTCTGCTGCGGCAGAGCATAGCTGCCGCACGCAGAACGGCAAAGGCCAGGGTAAAGCACACACCACCAATTTTGTCCATAGCGGTCGTCGGCACCCAGATCGATGCGGATGGCGTCGTATTGCCCGGCGGGCAGATGTGCATTGGCGTAATGGGAGGTGGAAAAATACATCCTTACCAGCCGGACCCGGATCGGTACACGAACGCCATACTGTGCCAGGGCGTGGCGTGCAGTAAGCTGTAAGGATAACAGGTTCTGCCCTGCCCATTCCAATGCGGTACTCTTATCCTTGGCAGGGCAGCGGGCATCCATGTAAGTAAGCACAGCGTCCCGCACGATGAGTTTGGCCGTCTGGTCGGCGATGGAATCACTGTCGGCACGGATGTGCAGCCGCAAGGTATCGGCACAGACGGCGCTTCCTGCCTGAAGGCTCCAGCTTGCAGCTTGCCAGAGCCAGCACAATCCAAGAGACAGCCAGAGATAAAATAAGCAGAGCTGCATCTGGCGTTTGCTCAGCATACCCTGCCTGGAAATTGAGAGAAACATAAAAACAGACCTTTCTTCTGGAACGATGATATCCAGAGGATAGGCCTGTTTTGGAAAAATTATTCAGGAGACTTCTTAGTTTTTCAGCGACTGCATGGGGGCGGGCAGCCGGCCGCCGCGGTTGATGAACACCGAGGGGTCGTGCTGGTTGACCGGCATGATGGGGCCGTATCCCAGCAAGCCGCCAAAGTCCAGCACTTCGCCCGCCTTGCGGCCAATGGCCGGGATGACGCGCACGGCGGTGGTCTTGCTGTTGACCATGCCGATGGCGGCTTCGTCGGCGATCAGGGCGCTGATGACGGAAGCAGGAGTATCGCCCGGGATGATGACCATGTCGATGCCAACCGAGCAAACAGCGGTCATGGCTTCCAGCTTTTCAATGGTCAGGCAGCCGGTCTCAGCGGCATGGATCATGCCGGCATCTTCGCTGACGGGGATGAATGCACCGGACAGGCCGCCTACATGGTTGGAGGCCATCACACCGCCCTTTTTAACGGCATCGTTCAGCAAAGCCAGGCAGGCGGTGGTGCCGCAGCAGCCGCAGGTCTCCAGGCCCATTTCTTCCAGGATGTTGGCAACGCTGTCGCCAATGGCAGGGGTGGGAGCCAGAGACAGGTCGATGATACCGGCAGGTACGCCAAGCTCCTTAGAAGCCAGATTCGCTACCAGCTGACCCACGCGGGTGATCTTGAAGGCAGTGCGCTTGACCAGCTCGGCTACCTCGTCGATAGGGGCGTCCTTAGGCAGGCGTGCCAGCGCTGCGCGCACCGCACCCGGGCCGGAAACACCCACATGGATCTCACAGTCCGGCTCGCCGGGGCCATGGAAGGCACCTGCCATAAAGGGGTTATCTTCCGGAGCATTGCAGAACACGACCAGCTTGGCGGCACCAATGCACTGGCGGTCGGCAGTCAGCTCGCTGGCTTTGCGGACGGCTTCGCCCATGAGCTTGATGGCATCCATATTCAGGCCTGCTTTGGTTGCACCGATATTGACCGAGCTGCAAACGATATCGGTCTCAGCAAGGGCGCGGGGGATGGACTCGATCAGCCGCAGGTCGCCGGCAGAAAAGCCCTTGTGCACCAGTGCGGTGTAGCCGCCCACAAAGTTGACGCCGACCTTTTTACCGGCAGCATCCAGCGTTTTTGCAAAGTCCACCGGGTCAGCGTCCGGGCAGGCGCCCAGCAGCATAGCGATGGGGGTAACGCTGATACGCTTGTTGATGATGGGGATGCCGTATTCTGCACTGATATGCTCGACGGCAGAGACGAGATTGGCAGCACGGGTCGTGATCTTGTTATAGATCTTCTCGCAGGCCTTTTTAGGGTCCGGATCAATACAGTCGAGCAGGCTGATACCCATGGTCACCGTCCGAACATCCAGATTGTCCTGGGTGAACATCTCGATGGTCTCAAGGATATCGCCGGTATTAAACATACTCATAACGGGTCACTCCTTTGTTCAGATGGTGTGCATGGCATCAAAAACTTCCTGGCGGGTGATGTTGATCTGCATCCCCATTTCGTCAGCCAGAGCGTTGGCACGCTTGTGCAGTTCCTCATGGCTGGTGTTGCAGTTGGTCAGATCGACCAACATGATCATGGCGAACATCCCCTGCAGGATGCTCTGGGTCACATCTTCGATATTGATATTTAGTTCGCAGCACAGGCTGGAGACTTTTGCAACAACGCCTACGGTATCACGGCCAATGACGGTAATAAATGCTTTCATTGTGTCCACCCCTCGTTTTTCTGGATGATGTATGCACCCCGGTGGGTGCAGGGATACTTGCCTTTTTAGTATAGCAGATTTGGCAAAAAATGAACACTCTTTTTGTAAAAAAGAGAAGTTTTCAGCCCGAAAAGACAGTCTATAGCAAAAATTAAGATGCATTATCACAGGTATTGTGCTATACTTAAATATAATTTCCACATTTCTATCTGGGGATGAGAAGGAGTACCTGAATTATGGAACAGCTTTTGAAAGTTCTGGAAAACAATGCGCGGCTGCCGGTAGAGGATATTGCCACGATGCTGAATAAGTCCGCTGCAGAAGTAGCGGCTATGATCGACCTTGCCCGTGCGCAGGGTGTTATCAAGGGCTACAAGACCCTTGTTGACTGGGAAAAGACCAACGCAAAGCGCGTGGAGGCTGTCATTGAGCTGAAGGTCAGCCCGAAAAAGAGCCGCGGCTTTGATGAGATCGCAGCCACCATTGCGGCATTTGATGAGGTAGAGAATGTGCTGCTGATGAGCGGCGGATACGATCTGCAGGTGGTCATCAAGGGCCAGACTTTCCAGGAGATCGCTTTGTTTGTTGCAAAGCGCCTGTCTCCGCTGGATGATGTTTTGTCTACAGCGACCCATTTTGTCCTGCGCACCTACAAAAAAGAGGGCAGACTGTATCAGGATGACGAGATCGATGAAAGAGAGTGCACGGTGCTGTGATGGATTACGATAAGTTGATCGCGCCTGCCGCTGCGGCCATGCGTCCCTCCGGCATTCGCAAATTTTTTGATTTGGCTGCCGATATGCCGGAGTGCATCAGCCTTGGCGTCGGCGAGCCGGACTTCAAGACTCCCTGGGCTGTGCGGGAAGCAGGCATTGAAAGCCTGGAGCACGGCCGTACCCGTTATACTGCCAATGCAGGCCTCAAGGAGCTGCGTGCAGAAGTCTGCCGCTATCTGGAGCGCCGTGTGGGTCTGCGATATGATCCGCTGAGCGAAGTGCTGGTCACGGTGGGCGGCAGCGAAGCCATTGATATGTGCATCCGGACCTTGATCCAGCCCGGTGATGAAGTGATCATTCCGGAGCCGTGCTTTGTATGCTACGAGCCGATCACCACTCTTTCCGGCGGTGTGCCGGTCCATGTGGAGTGCCGCCAGGAGGATGAGTTCCGCCTGCGTGCGGATGCACTCAAAGCGGCCATTACCCCCAGGACCAAGCTTTTGATCATGCCTTTCCCCAACAACCCCACCGGTGCTGTGATGGAGCGGGAGGACCTGGAGGCGGTTGCAGAGGTCCTGCGGGATACGGATATCATTGTGCTGTCGGACGAGATCTATGCAGAGCTGAATTACGGCCTGCGCCCCCATGTGTCCATTGCGTCCCTGCCCGGTATGAAGGATCGTACCGTGGTGGTCAATGGCTTTTCCAAGAGCTATGCAATGACTGGCTGGCGTTTGGGCTATGCCTGCGGTCCGGCACCCATTATCAAGATCATGACCAAGATCCACCAGAGCGCCATCATGAGCGCACCCACCACCAGCCAGTATGCGGCGATCGTGGCCCTGCGGGAGTGCGACGGTGAGATCGACCGGATGCGGGATGAGTACAATATGCGCCGGCGTTTGGTGGTCCGTAATTTCAACGAGATGGGACTGACCTGCTTTGAGCCAAGAGGTGCATTTTATGCATTCCCCTGTATCAAGTCCACCGGTATGACCAGCCAGGAGTTCTGTACAAAACTACTGGAACAAAAACACGTTGCTCTGGTACCAGGCGATGCTTTTGGTGCATCGGGTGAGGGCTATTGCCGTGTGTCCTATGCATACAGTGTGGAGCATTTGACCGAGGCATTCAAACGAATTCGGGAATTTTTGCAGGAAAACGGCATCGACTGCAAAAAATAAGGAGGGCCGCTCATGGAAAAACGCAACTGTGTGACCGTGCTTGCGCCGGCAAAACTGAATCTGGCGCTGGATGTGGTGGGGCTTTTGCCCAATGGCTACCATGACCTGGACATGATTATGCAGGCTATTACCCTGCACGAGCGGGTAGTGCTGCGCCGCAGCCAGCATTTACGGCTTACGCTGCCGGGCAGTCTGGTGGCTCCAAATGAAAAGAATACGGCCATCAAGGCGGCACTGGCGTTTTTTCATTATACGGGGCTTTTGGCTGGTGTGGATATCACTGTCTACAAAAATACACCGGTGCGGGCAGGTATGGCGGGCGGAAGCGCAGATGCCGCCGCTGTGCTGGTAGGCCTGAACGAGCTGTATGGTGCAAAGCTTTCTATGAGCGAGCTATGTGCCTTGGGTGCAAAGATCGGTGCAGATGTACCGTTTGCCCTGTTGGGCGGTACCTGCCGCGTAAAGGGTGTGGGAGATCTGATCAAAGCACTGCCCCCCTGTCCGGAGTGCTGGTTTACTGTGGTAATGCCGGACTATGGGGTGTCAACACCTGAGGCGTTTGCAGCGTATGATAAGGTGGGCAGCTCGGTGCATCCGGATTGTGAGGCCCAGGAGGCGGCAGTCCGTGCGGAGGATCTGGATGCACTGTGTGCTGCGGCAGGCAATGCACTGGAACAATGCAGTGGTGCAAAAGATACAGCGGCTATCAAAGAACTGCTATGCCAGCATGGTGCAATAACAGCTCTGATGACCGGCAGTGGTTCAGCGGTGTTTGGTATCTTTCGGGATGAAATGTCCGCCCGGTCTGCCGCAGATGCTGCAAAACTGCGCTGGAGACAGATCTATGTAGCGCAGCCGGATAAGGGCGGCGCGCGGGTGATCGGCTGAAATGCATAAACCTCCTTCCTTTGGGGCAGACTTTCCCCAAAGGAAGGAGGTCTTTTGTTGTGCAGACCTTTTATAAAATCTGCCTGATCCTGATGATCGTCGGTGGGATCAACTGGGGGCTTGTGGGGCTGTTTCAGTTCGACTTTGTGGGATGGCTGCTGGGTGGCAGTAGCTCTATCTGGTCCCGCATCGTATTTGTGCTGGTGGGGATCGCTGCCATCTGCGGTATCCCGGGGTTGTTCACGGACGAAACAGGCGCATGAAAAAGCTCCGTATGCCGTTTGGCATACGGAGCTTTTTTGCTTTCGGCGGAAGATATCTGCGCTCAGTCGTCCCAGCCGACCAGATCGGGCAGGGTAAGGGTCTCGTCCGAGACGCTGGGATGCGCACGCTTGTGGTCGCTGACAAAAGTGTGGATCACTTCCTGTACGATCTCGCGGATGGCAGTACAGTCATCCGGAAGATCGGTCTGGCTGCGGCCGGAATGGGTGAACAGTATCTTGCCGTTGCGGCCTACGATCAGGGTCAGCGGCAGGATCTGCAGGGCATTGCGGTCATAATGATAGCCGGCAGACCTGGCTTCCTTGTAGATGCGCTGGGCCGTAAAACTCCAGCTTAGCAGACTGCGGGTCTGCTCTACGCCCAGATAATTGTACAGAACACCCGGCTCATCGCAGATGATGGGGAAGGGGAACTCTGCATTCTGGGTGGCAGAAGCAACATCTTTGGCACTGGAACGCACTACACAGGCAAGCCGGATACCGTTCAGCTCGGGCAGAGTTTTAAGGTAGCGGGTAAGATATTCTCGGCAGACCGGGTGATCAAAGGCGGGCAGAAAGATCATGCACAAAGGCTGACTGCCCTCGCACAGCTTGTAAAAATCGTTGCTGGGGTGCATAGGGGTGTCGTAGGTAAAGCGGGGGATGCTTGTCCCCACAAGGTGTTCGCTTTTCATGCTGGTTGCACATCCTTTCTGCAAATAAAAAAATCCACGGCTGAGTCCAGCAGAGGACACAACGGTGGATGTTAGTCAAATAAAGATCCCGCCCGGTCGTCTGCGGTCAATCAAACCTACCCTTACGGACAGGTGG
>CAYXQN010000006.1:0-40322 GCA_964466825.1 uncultured Faecalibacterium sp.
GTCAAGCTGGTGCTGGACCCCGGCCTTGCCTTTGGCACCGGCGGCCACGAGACCACCAGCCTGTGCATGGAGGCGCTGGATGAGCGTGTTGCGGGCGGCGAGCGTGTGCTGGATATCGGCACCGGCAGCGGCATCCTTGCCATTGCTGCACTGAAGCTGGGTGCAGCCACTGCAGAAGGCGTGGATATCGACCCGGTCGCTGTGCGCACCGCAGGCGAAAACGCAGCGCTGAACGATGTGCAGGACAAGCTGACCGTTCTGGTGGGCGATCTGTCCGACCAGGCAAACGGTAAGTACAATATTATTACGGCCAACATTGTTGCCAACGCGATCATGTCGCTGGCCCCCGCTGTGCCCGGCCTGATGGCAGATGGCGCTACCTTTATCGCCAGCGGCATCATCGACACCCGCAAGGACGAGGTCGTTGCTGCCCTGCAGGCTGCCGGGCTTTCCATCGTCGAGATCAAGGAAAAGCGCGGCTGGGAGTGCATCATCTGCAAAAAGGCATAAATCGTTTTAAGGAGGATCATCCATGCCTCATCGTTATTTCACCACCGAGGTCGCAGACGGCACCGCCGTGCTGCGGGGCGCAGATGCTCACCATCTGGCGCGGGTCATGCGTGCCAGAATGGGCGACACTGTTATTTTATGTGACGGCAACGCCGTTGAGTACACCGGCACCATCACCGGCTTTGGAGATGAGTGTGTAGAGTTTGCAGTCACGGATGGTTATCCCAGCGCTGCCGAGCCCAGCGTGGATGTCACCTTGCTGGCGGGCTATCCCAAGCAGGACAAGCTGGAGCAGATCATCCGCCACGGTGTAGAGCTGGGCTGCAACCACTTTGTGCCCTTCTTCAGCCGGTACTGTGTTGCCGCCCCCAAAAAGGAAGAGCAGAAGAACGAGCGCTACAACCGCATTGCGCTGGAAGCTGCCAAGCAGTGCGGACGAGGTGTCCTGCCGGATGTGGCTATGCCGCTGCCGAACTTTGGTGCGGTCTGCCGCACGCTGGACCAGTATGATCTGGTGCTGTTCTGCTACGAATGCGGCGGTGCGCCGCTGCGCGAGCTGCTGGCACAAGCAACACCCGCCGACGGCAAGACCCTGAAGATCGCCATCATCACCGGTGCCGAGGGCGGCTTTGCCCCGGAAGAGGCCGCCAATGCTGAAAAGGCAGGTGCAAAAACAGTCGGTCTTGGTCCGCGCATCCTGCGCTGCGAGACCGCACCCCTCGCGGTGCTCTCCGCCGTGATGACCCTGACCGGAAATCTGGAATAAGCTGGACAAAAAATCGCTGCTGCACAATTCTTGTGCAGCAGCGATTTTTTCTTTCAGAGTGACGATGTGCGGAGGCACACTGGGGATGTTCTTAGTTGTCGGTTTCCTTATCCACCACCTGGATCTTGCCCTTTTTCCAAAGGATATAGGAGGTCAGGATGCCGATGGGCAGCATTACGATGATAAAGATGCCGACCAGACCGCCCAGCACGGTGCCATAACCTGCGACACGAGCAGCGATAGAGATCACCGTCATAATGATCAGAACCGGCAGAACGCCCTTGATGCCGCCCTTGACCACTTTGTTGCCCGAAGAGGAGCTGGCAAACAGACCCAGCGCCATGGAACCAAAGAGGGCCGGCAGCAGATAGCCGGATGCTGTTTTGACAGCGGGCAGTTCAAACACCGGGCTGATGAAAGAGGCAAACAGTGCTGCCAGCGTCAGGATCGCAACCGTCATCAGGGAGGAGACAGCTACAGCCACCGAGGCGATGGCCTCGCCCTCCGGAGTATTGGGCTGCTTTTTGGTCAGGTTCATTGCGTTTGCAGCTACCGGCAGTTTCAGGTTCATGATGTTGCCGGTGATGAAGGCCAGATACGCCGAGCAGCCCAGAATGGGGGTGTAGCTCAGTGCTTCCGAAAAGCCCACCGGGATATAGATCAGCAGCACGCTGAAGGTGTTCAGGTTGAATACCTCGCCAAGGCTCGGCACGCAGTTGTAATATGCAAGCACGATAAAGGGCAGCACGATCATATAGATCAGGGCGATTAGGGTGCCCACACGGCCCCAGCGGTGTGCCCAGCTCTGGAAGGAGTCCATTTTAGTTGCAGTTTTCGGATTCATCGTTTTGCCCTCCTTAACCAAAAATGCGTACCCAAAGCAGGGAGGAAACAAGGCCGCCCAGCATGGAGAATGCCATGACAAAGTTGTTCAGCCAGGCAAGACCCGGCTTTTTGGCCAATACGCCCACACCTACGGCGATCACCAGGCCGGTGATCATGACGGCGGCCTGGATATTATCGGTGAACAGCAGGATGGGGATATAAACCGAGAACATTACCAGCATAAATACGCCGGAGAGTACGTTTTTCCAGGTGCTGCCGCCCTTATCGGCAGCCGAGCGGTCTACACTCTTGCAAAGCTTTTTGCCAAAGGGCAAAAGGATCAGAAATCCGCTGAGCATGCCAACGCTCATCAGGATCATGACCACGCCGAACTGACGGCCGGTGGCAGCTTCCAGCATATCGGCCGAAGAAGCGTAGCCCAGCACCTGCGCGATGGAGCTGGAGATCATTGTCTCGTAGGACAGCGAGCCAATGACCGACAGGCGCCACCAGGCCCACACGCTGCCCAGCACGGCGATCAGCACGAACAGGCCGACCACGATGGACAGGCTTGGCACGATGGAAAAAATCAGACTGGACTTGATGACATTGCTCAGTTCCTTGCGGGTGATGCCCAGCTCCAGACAGTGATCATAAGCCTTTTTCAGGTACACCAGCGAGAAGCCTGCGATGTACAAAAGGCCGCCGACCACCAGCGCCAGCAGCAGCGGGCTTTGGATGATGTCTTTCATGGATGCCATATAAAATACCCTCCCTCTCTAGCTCTGCCTTTCCCGGACAGAGTACGAAAAAAGCCGGGTGTTCTTGTGCGCCCGGCGTTCTTGCGATGAGGACAGAATACCGTATCTGTGTCAGGGTGTCAAATAAGTGTGACTAAAATTAGTTTTATCTGTTTGGATGAACTGTACAATAAATACGGGCAAAAACTGTATGGTTTTTTAAGATAGCAAACTGAAGTGTGGATAAAACTTTTATTTCGTTGTAATTTGCGAAAAATTCATTTCAGTGAACTGTACTCGCGGAGAGAACAAAATGGGCTCTGCTTGCCAAATAAGAAGAAACCGGCTATAATGCAGACAAATTTTTTTCAAAAAAGCTGTAACGTTTTTCCGGTTCAGGTGTTATTGGAGTGAAAAGGCTAATCAGGGAGGAAATGAAAAATAAAATGTGAGGTCATCCGGGATCTGTTGCCGCTTTACGCAGAAAAAATTACAAGCCCGGTCAGCACGCAGCTGGTCGAGGAACATCTGGAAGGTTGTGCAGACTGCCGTGCCGAGCTGGCACAGATGCAGGCTCCTGTGCCGGTAAAAATCGAGCAGGAACCGGCGGCCCCCTTGCAGGAGATCAAAAAGGGGATCCGCCGTAAGCAAAAGAATACGATCCTTGCAGTGGCGGGGATCATCCTGCTGTTGGCAGCGGCTTTTTTTCTGACATCCTGCGAAGCTCTGAGCAGCTCCCAGCCGTCGGCAGCGTCAGATACAACAGTGGCAGTACCCTGTACTGCCACGGCTGGTAACAGCAAAAAAGGAGCCTGACGGCACGCCGTCAGGCTCCTTGGTTTTTATTGGGATCAGATATTGCCGAACTCGCTCAGCTGCAAAGTCTCGTTGTGGTTCTCTGCCCAGCGCACAGCCCAGTCAGAGGTAAACAGGAGCAGGCGGTTGCCCTTCATGTCCTCAACAGGCTTGGTATCACTGGTCAGGTCCAGATCGCGGAGCTGGTAGGTGTCCGGATCGTTCTGGATCCAGCGCAGCTGCTCAAAGGGCAGCTGCTGCATCCGGATCTCGACATTGTACTCGGTGTTCAGGCGGTATTCCAGCACTTCCAGCTGCAGCACGCCGACCACGCCGACCACGACTTCTTCCATACCGCCGCCCACTTCGCGGAAGATCTGGATCGCACCTTCCTGTGCGATCTGCTCCATACCCTTCACGAACTGCTTGCGCTTCATGGTGTCCTTCTGCTCGATGCGGGCAAAGTGCTCAGGCGAGAAGGTGGGGATGCCTGCGAACTCGATCTTCTTTTTGCCGGTGCACAGGGTGTCACCGATGGAGAAAATGCCCGGATCGAACAGACCAATGATGTCACCGGCGTAGGCTTCGTCCACGATGGCACGGTCCTGCGCCATCAGCTGGGTGCCGGTAGCAAGCTTGATGTTCTTGCCCTGCTGTACATGGAACGCTTCCATGCCGCGCTCGAACTTGCCCGAGCAGATGCGCATAAAGGCGATACGGTCACGGTGTGCCTTGTTCATGTTTGCCTGGATCTTGAAAATAAAGGCAGAGAACTCGTCACGGCAGGGATCGACCGGTTCCCCGGTCAGGCTGTCCACACGGGCCAGCGGGGTGGAGGTCAGCCGCAGGAAGTTCTCCAGGAAGGGCTCCACGCCAAAGTTGGTCAGAGCAGAACCAAAGAACACCGGGCTGAGCTCGCCATGCAGGACCTTTTCCAGATCGAACTCCTCGGCGGCGCCGTCCAGCAGCTCGATCTCATCGGTCAGCTGCTGGTGCAGGTAGGGGGTGAGCAGATCGTCCAGAGCGGGATCGCCCAGCTCAGCGGTGATCTCGTCCACCTTCTTGACGCCGTTGGCGCGGCCGTCGCTGGAGAAGGCCAGGACCTTGCGCTCGTTGCGGTCAAACACGCCCTTAAAGTCCTTGCCGCAGCCGATGGGCCAGTTCATGGGGTAGGTCTTGATGCCCAGGATCTCCTCGATGTTCTCCATCAGCTCGAAGGGATCCCGTGCCTCACGGTCCATCTTGTTGATAAAAGTAAAGATAGGGATATGACGCAGGGTACAGACCTTGAACAGTTTGATGGTCTGGGCCTCAACGCCCTTTGCAGCGTCGATGACCATGACGGCAGAGTCAGCTGCCATCAGGGTACGGTAGGTATCCTCCGAGAAGTCCTGGTGGCCGGGGGTGTCCAGAATATTGACACACTTGCCGGCATAGTTGAACTGCAGTACCGAGGAAGTGACCGAGATACCACGCTGCTTTTCAATATCCATCCAGTCGGACACGGCGTGCTTGGCGCTCTGCTTGCCTTTGACAGAACCAGCCTGGTTGATGGCTCCACCGTACAGCAGCAGCTTTTCGGTCAGAGTGGTCTTACCTGCGTCCGGATGGCTGATAATGGCGAACGTCCGGCGGCGTTCGATCTCTTCGCGATTTGTCATAGATAATATTTCTCCTGTTGGAACTGCCCAAAGGCAGGGGTCAGATCATTTTTTGCGCATACCATCTTATTCTATCCGAAAATGCGTCGCATTGCAATAGTTTTCGTTATTTTTTCAGGATAAAACAGGGCAGGGGCGCAGTGTCAGCCCAGTTTGCAAAATCGCACACCAGCACGGTATATTTGCTCAGGGGCAGATCACGCAGCCAGCTGAGCACAGTTTGCTTTTCGTCCGAGCCGATCACCTGCCCGCTGTACAGGATAGCACTGACGATGCCGCCCGGGTGCACGGCCTCCAGAGCAGCTTCCAGAGCGGGGATGCTGCTTTGCGCAGTGGAAAATACACTGTGGTCGGCTCCGGGCAGCCAGCCAAAGTTGAACATTACTGCATCGGCTGTGCCGGGAGCAATGTATTTCAAAAGCTCTGCATGACTGTCGCAGATCAGGCTGAACCGATCGGCGGGAACAGCCAGCTTTTCCAGCCGGGTGCGGGTGGAAGCGATGGCTTCCGGCTGGATGTCAAAACCCAGCACATGACCTTCTGGTGCGGTGAGGCTGCACAGAAAGGCGGTGTCGCCGCCGTTGCCGCAGGTGGCATCGATGCAAAGGCTTGGGGTAACAAGCCGGGAGGCCAAAAAATCCTGCACAAACTTTACGGCTGTCAGATCCGGAGTGTGGCGGCGTACCAGCTGGCCGCCTTGGGCAGAAAAGCCGAACTTGGCCCAAAAAGCGGTCTCTGCCGGGTTGGTGGGCAGCGGTGCAGTAAATACGGTGGCCAGCTGCCGGTCATATCCGCCAAAGCTGCGCAATACTTCTTTTAACAGGTAAGAGCCATAGCCCTTGCGCCGCCACTGCGGGTCGATGCAGAGGGTGTGCAGTGCGGCTCCGTTGGCGGTGGAGACTGCATCGCACAGGCCGATGCAGCGGTTCTCTTTGTACAGGGTAAAGCCTGTTTCAGTCTTTTGCAGCTTCATAAAAAATGCCGCCTCCGTCCTTGTTTTTCTGCCTTTACCATAGCAATTCCCGGCGGCACTGTCAAGAGCTGACCAAAAGGGACTGCATTTCACAGTTTCTTCACGGCGCAAACAGTTGATTTTTCACAAATCATGGTTACAATAAGGACAGTCCAAAGGGAATGCACCCCGGCGGGCAGTACCTTTCAGGGAGGAAGTAACAATATGGATAATGAGAACAAGTGGGAATTTTCCAATTCCCCTTCAGAGGATAATGCGGCTGACACCGGCTACCCCAATGTGGGCAGCAGTGGCATGAATACCGCAAACCAGTACGAGAATGATTACCGTCCGGCTCAGCCTGTGGAGCAGCCTCAGCCCGACCAGGGCAGCACGCCGCCGCCGCAGGAGCCGCCGGTATACCAGTCTCAGCCGGAAGCTCCCAAGCCCAAAAAGCATATCGATGCAGCCCGGGTGGCCCGCAGTGCTGTGGCACTGGTGCTGGCTGCAGCCATGGGCTTTGCAGGCGGTTATGTGGGTGCACAGTTTGGCCGGAGCCAGGTGATCATCCAGCAGGTGCAGCGTGCGGACAATGTGGACGCAGGCATGATCATCACCTCTGCGGGCAGCTCCAGCCTGACCACTGCGGATGTGGCAGAGATCGTCAGCCCCAGCGTGGTCGTTATCACGACGGAGCAGGTCGTCTATTCGCAGTATTCCTGGTATGGACAGCAGCAGGTGGAGTCTGGTGCAGGCAGCGGTGTGATCATCAGTGAAGATGGTTATATCCTTACCTGCGCTCATGTGGTCAGCGGCGCATCCAATGTGACCGTGACCATTGGCGATACCGATTATCCCGCCACAGTGGTGGGCGAAGATGAGACCAGCGACATTGCTGTGCTCAAGATCGACGCACAGGGCCTGACGGCTGCTACGCTTGGCGACAGCGATACCCTCAAAGTTGGTGAGCAGGTACTGGCAGTCGGCAACCCGCTGGGCGAACTGGGCGGTACGGTCACCGGCGGCATGATCAGTGCGCTGGACCGCAGTGTTACCATTCAGGGGACCAACTCGGTCAACACGATGTCCCTGATCCAGATGGATGCTTCAGTCAGCCCCGGTAACTCCGGCGGCGGTCTGTTCAATATGGCAGGCGAGCTGGTGGGTATTGTCAACGCAAAGTCTTCTTCCAGTGATGCCGAGGGCCTGGGCTTCTCCATCCCCATCAATGACGCAGTCAAGGTGGCAACGGATCTGATGGAGAATGGCTACGTCAGCGGACGTCCGTATCTGGGTATCAGCTACTACGAGGTGACCAGTGCGCAGGCGGCAGCACAGCTGCGCGTTAACTCCTACGGTGTTTACATTGTGGAAGTTGTTAAGGGCGGCCCGGCCGAAAAGGCTGGCCTGTGCGCAGGCGACCGCATTGTGAGCATGAACGGTGCTGAGGTGATGACCTCTACCGATCTGACCAGTGCTTTGCAGAGCTGCAATGCCGGTGATGCAGTGGAGATGACGGTGGCCCGCAGCGGCCAGATGGTTACCACTATGGTCACACTTGGCGAAAAGGGCGCAAGCAACTAAAAACAGACAAGGGGCCTTTCCGGATGGAAAGGCCCTTTTTTGATGCAGAAAATGCATGGTTCCAAGGGGGCTGCAACGTGCAGCATAAAACAAGCGAGGCTGTTGACCTGTTACGGTCAGCAGCCTCGCTTGTTATGATGGCAAAAACGGAGAATCACAGGAGAAAGAATGCAGCGTACCAAGGTACAACTGCCACTTTAGATCGTGATTTTCCTTGGTAATAGTATACCATTTGAGCAGAAAACTGTCAATGAAATTGTTTGATAAATAGTAATTTGAAAAGAAGTTTCTTTTTTGCAATAGAAACTCTGTAAAATATTGCTGAAAGAACCGGAACCTCCGGCCAATAAGGCGGAAAGGTCCGGTTCTTTGAAAAATTGCTTCAAGAACGATCATGCAAGGCTGGATCAGTAGAAGTTTCCGCTGGAATCGCAGTAAAGGGAAACTTCAGCGCTTTCCGTAAAGCCCGACGAACAATCAAATGTGCCGCTGGCGGTGGCACTGTCGTCGTCATGCCAACTGCTGGCGGTTACGCAGGACCAGTTGGCAGCGGTGCTGTATGTTACGGAGTCCGCTACGCATTTGTAGCTGAACCAGCTTTTTTCAAAAGTGCCGTACACGCTTAAAGACCAAGCTACTTTCCCGGCATAAACGTAGTCGTAGGTTTTATATCCAGTCTTGGAGGACCGGGCGGTGGAAGTATCATAGATGCTGATCACAATGTAAGCGTCTTCGCTCAATTGCTCGGTGGTTTGCGAGACAAGGGTCTGGGTCCTGGAAGGAGTCAGGGCATTTGCACTTAAGATCATAGTCAATGCGCAAGCAAAGGAGAGGACCACAGCAACAAAGGCCCGCAGGGATCTGGTCATCATGTCAGAAGCCTCCTTTATTTAGCCATAGAAGGTGGGAGAGAGTCTGATTCACCGACCGTGACGACGATATAGGGTGGATCGATAATACCTTTGACAGCATAGACAATATGGGAACCGGCTGCCCAGACCGCACCGGCAAGGATGACGCAGACAAGAGCGACGGTCAGAAATTGTCTCCGGCGATGGCGGCCCAGGGCTTTTTTGACCTGCGCAGCATCCATATTGTTCATTACATTTTCAGCAGCCTGTTCCGGTGTTCCAAAGGTCTCCACCAGTGCGGCATAGTCTGCATCCGGATGCTCGTCCAGATAGGTTGAAATAGACTCGGTCATCTGGCTCACAGTGCGGTCGCGCATTTCTGGAAGAGCGGCCAAAGCCCGATGAAGCTTGCGGCAATACTGCTGTGTCAAAGTTTTCGAGGATCGGATCGTTGCATTGGACATAGACTGATTTGTTCCTCCTTGGTCGTAAACGTTGCATAGGTTCTGCGAGTAGTGCGGCAGGAAAATGCTTACGGAAAGGATTGGCCTGCAGAGTTGGAAGGATAAACCAGATAAGGCTCCGGGATGCGCTCACCGATAAACCTTGAAAAGTTGATCCCTGCAAACCAGATCAAAACAGCTGCCAATATACCGGCGGCGAGGATCAGGAACTGCTTTTTCCAGCGATAAGATGCCAGAGCGTTTTTGATCTGTTCAGCATCCATGTCGTTCAGCAGACATTCGGCGGCCTGTTCCGGCGTACCAAAGGCCTGCACCAGGTCAGAATAATCAGCCTGGGGATGCTCATCCAGATAAGTTGCAATGGAATCTGTCATCTGGGCTACAGTAGCGTTTTGCATGGCCGGGACAGCGGCCATAGACTGCATCAGCTTGGTGCGATACTGCTGCAGCAGTTTTTCGGTTGGCTGGAGTGTGCTTGTACTCATGTGCGGTCACTTCCTCCTGCGAAATATCGTTACGGTCAGACCCCTGTGGGAGCGGAGCCGGCCCGTTTAGAGTTCAGAAGATAAAAGCATTTGTTCAGCGCGGGGAACACCTGTATCCCCAATACCATCTACCGGTCTGCCAGCATGGGTGAAAGCGAGCGTAGTTTCCGGCCGTAATGGTCAGGTGCGTTCCCTAAAGACAACCATGCGGGGCAAAATCAGGTGGGGATCTCAATGGGGCAGCTTGCAAGGATCTGCTGGACACCTTTCTGGACGGTGACATACTCCATAAGGATCTTTTCAAAATACTGTTTGCCAGACGGTTCCATGTGGTAGTAGGTGCGTCTGCGCCGCACGCCTACCAGCTTTTCGTAAGAAGTAATGTAGCCATGTTCCTGCAAACGATACAAAGTGGGATACATAGAAGTCTCCAAAAGAGAGAACCGATCATTGCTGCGGATGCGCATTTCCTGTGCGATCTCGTAGCCATACATATCCTGTTGATGCAGCATTGCCAAAACGACCAGCTCGGTAACGCCACGCTTCAAATTTTCAGATACACCCATGTTTTTTGTCCTCGCATTTCTGAATGATGTTGTTTCAATTATAGCTGAAAACAAATCTTCTGTAAATAGCTTTCTGAACAAGAGACCCCGAAAAAATGTAGGAGGAAAGCCGATTTTTCGCCCTGAAGGCCCGGCGGCAGGGCGGGTGTCAGTTGATAAAAAATACATTCAGCACGATATTATTTTCTGCATTGGTATACCCTCCATCCAGTAAAAAGGCTTGCGATACAAGTATAGTAAATAATGGTTAATTTTGTCAATTTGCTGTTTCCACAAAGAAAGGAGACCGCATTTGTGCACACAGTCAAAAGCAGGTGGTTCTCAGAAGACAGACCGTTCGGAAAAGAGGGGGTTGACTGTATGCACAATTTTTTGAGATGTTTTTTGTGCATAAGGAGAATGGATTTTTTGAAAAAGTTGCGGTATTATGAAATTACAAGATTGTTACTCTCTGTGAGGCATTACTTGTACGCATACAAACTTGTTTTTACTCGTCTGTGATCGTACTTTATAGTTTTGCTGTACAGGGGGTTATTTTTTTGCGGACGGAGCAGAGGACGTTATGAAAATCATCAAAAAGATCAACAATAATGTCGCTTTGGCGCTGGACGCAAAACAGCGTGAGCTGATCGTGTTTGGCAAAGGCATTGGATTTCCGCCGATGCCCTATGAGCTGGAAGACCTTTCCGGAATACAACGCAGCTTTTACGATGTGGATCAAAAATACTTTGACCTGCTGCGGGATGTGCCCGAGGCGATCGTTCTGGCAGCAGATGACATTGCCGATACGGCGCGGGAAGAACTGGATTGCACATTGAATTCCAATCTGACCTATGCTCTGGCAGACCACCTCAACTTTGCCATCCAACGCTGCCGTGAGGGGATCGATCTGCCAACTCCGCTGGCGTACGATATCCGTCATCTCTATCCGCAGGAATACGCCATTGCAAAACAGGGTCTGCATCAGCTGTGCCGGACGCTGCAGGTGGAACTGCCGGATACAGAGATCATAAGCATTGCGATGCACATCATCACGGCAGAAAACGAAGTGGGGGATATGCACTCCACGATCCTGACTGCCAAAGTCATCTCCGAGCTGACGGCGCTGGTAGAAGACCGACTGGATGTGCAGTTGGACAAAGAAAGCTTCAGCTATTCCCGGTTTGCGATGCACCTGCGGTATCTGGTACAGCGTATGATGCGCGGCAAACCGCTCAACTCCGATAACAGCATGGATGCAATGTTCAACACCATGCGCAAGGAATATCCGCAGATCTACAGCTGTGTGCTGGAGATCGACCTTTACCTGCGGGACACTTATGGCTGGGCCTGCAGCAAAGAGGAACAGATGTATCTGATCATGCACATCCACCGGGTCTGCGTCGAGCGGACGGCGGCGGACATAAACTGAATCTATTCGATTTTTCGGATCGTTACCCGCGCGTTGTTTGCGGGGCGTCACCCTGAACATCGGAACTATGTGCCGCCCGCATAGGCTGCGCAATATGTTCTGCTGTGCTGGGTGACTTTTGTTTTTTGTGGTATATCCGCAGCTCTGATGCGCAAAGGGGTGCGTGTATATAGTTTTTTTGATAAGCAGGTAACAGCCTGCCCGGAAAGGAGACGATGCACGATGCTGCAGGAACGTGCTGTCACAGCTCTGGAAGCAGAGCTTACCCCTTTGGTCGGCGGCGAGACGAACGTGGTCTCGATCGTCCGCAGGGGCAACCGTATTTCTATCAATCTCAAGGACGAAAGCCTCGTGGATACAGCGGCGCTGGCGGTTCTGCCGTTTGCAGCGGCAGTCCACCTGCAAAATGGGAAACTTCGGCTTGAATTGACCGAGCAGGCGTATGAAGAACAAAAAAAGGAGAATCTACTTATGGCAAGTAAATACGATGGTCTGGCCCGCATTATCATCCAGAACGTGGGCGGCAAAGAGAATATCATTTCGCTTACCCACTGCGTCACCCGTCTGCGCTTCAAACTCAAGGACGAAGGCAAGGCACAGACCGATATCCTGAAAGAGACCGATGGCGTTGTGACCGTCATCCAGTCCGGTGGACAGTACATGGTAGTCATTGGAAATCAGGTATCGGATGTCTATGATTCAGTCTGCGCAGTGGGTCACATCACCCCGGGCGGCGCTGTCAATGAGGACGGCTCTGCAGCCGAAGCTGCTGACGCACCCAAAGAGAAGTTCAACCCTCTGAACGCATTTATCGGCATCGTCACCAGCGTGTTCAGTCCCTGCTTGGGTGTGCTGTGCGCCTGTGGTATCCTGAAGGGCTTTTTGGCATTGTTTGCTGCAATGGGCGTGCTGGATGGCGCAGGTTCTACCTACAACATCCTGTACTCTCTGGGCGACAGCTTCTTCTACTTTATGCCCATCCTTCTGGGTTACACAGCCGCTAAAAAGTTTGGCCTGCCCGAAATGGAAGGTATGCTCATCGGCGCTGGTATGCTGTACCCGTATATGCTGGGTTCTTCCACGATGGCGCACGATGCTCTGTTTGGCATTCCGGTCATCATGCCTGCTTCCGGTGATTATTCCTCCAGCATGATCCCCATCATCTGTGCAGTGGCATTTGCCGCCTGGTTTGAAAAGAAGTTCAAGGACCACATTCCTGCCACGATCAAGTCCTTTGTTGTTCCGCTGATCACCTGCGGCGTGACCTTTGCACTGACTTTGTGGGTCATCGGCCCTGTTACCTCTGCGGCAGCAAACCTGCTCAGCAGCTTCTTCACCTGGCTGGCATCCGTCAGCGCACTGGTCTTTGGTCTGCTGGTCGGAGCTCTGTGGCAGGTTCTGGTCATGTTCGGTCTGCACTGGGCGCTGGTTCCCATGATGCTCAACAACATCGGCATGGCAGGTCAGGATACGATCCTTGCGGCAATGCTGGGTACTACATTTGCACAGACCGGCGCAGTAGCTGCCATCTGGATCAAGACCAAGAACGCGAAGCTCAAGGGTCTGTGCCCGGCGGCATTTGTCTCGGCTGTGGCTGGCGTGACCGAGCCTGCGATCTACGGCATTACTCTGCCCAAGAAAAAGCCCTTCGTCATCACCTGCGTGGTTTCCGCTGTGGCTGGCGCAGCTCTGATCATGACCAATACTGTGGCGTACAGCATGGCTGGTATGGGCGTGTTTGCATGGCCTCAGTTCATCTCTCCGGCAAACGATGCCTCCGGCATGATCCGTGCGATCATCATCAGCTTGCTTTGCACAGTCGTGACCTTTGTGATCACCTATCTGACCTATTCCGATGAGCCTGCCAAGGCGTCCAAGTAAGCGGGAGTTCCAGATTATCATATCCAAAAGAGGTGCGGTACCTCTTGATTTTTGACAAAAAGGAGATTTTGATTATGAGTGTTTTCCGTAAAGATTTCCTGTGGGGCGGCGCTTGTGCTGCCAATCAGTTTGAGGGCGCATGGGATGTGGATGGCAAGGGCGCAAGCGTGTCGGATATGTGCACCAATGGCACCCATACTGTGCCCAAGTGGGTGACCCCCTCTATCCACCAGGACCGTCTGTATCCCAGCCATGAGGCGATCGACTTCTATCATCACTACGAGGAGGATATCGCTCTGTTTGCAGAGATGGGCTTCAAGACCTTCCGTACCTCCATCAACTGGACCCGCATCTTCCCCACCGGCATGGAGACCGAGCCGAATGAAAAGGGTCTGGAATTCTATGACCGTGTGTTCGACTGCTGCAAAAAGTACGGCATTGAACCGTTGGTCACCATCAGCCATTACGAGCTGCCCTATGCTCTGGTAGAAAAGTACAACGGCTGGGCCGGCCGTGAGCTGATCGATCTCTATATGAACTACTGCAAAGCGATCTTTGAGCGATACAAGGATAAGGTCAAATACTGGCTCACCTTCAACGAGATCAACGCCGGTACCATGCCGATGGGCGCGGTGCTTTCCACCGGTACGATCAAAGGGTACGAAGGCCCGGTCAATGCGGTGCCGGACAACAAGCAGGACCGCTTCCAGGCACTGCACCATATGTTCGTGGCCAGTGCAAAGGCGGTCAAGTATGCTCACGAGAACTATCCTCAGTTCAAGATGGGCGATATGAATATCTTTGCAACCTCCTATCCGCTGACCTGTGATCCGGACGATGTGATCGCCTGCCAGAAGCAGATGCAGATGATGTGCTGGTTCTGCTCGGATATTCAGGTGCGTGGTGAATATCCCTATTATGCAAAACGCTATTTTGAGGAAAATGGCATCCATCTCGTGACCGAGCCGGGGGATGACGAGATCCTGAAAGCGGGTAAGGTGGACTTCTACACCTGCAGCTACTATATGTCCAACTGCATCACGGCCGATGAGAAACAGAACAAGGCAGGCGGCAACCTGATCACGGGTGTGGCCAATCCCTACCTCAAAGCCTCTGACTGGGGCTGGCAGATCGACCCAAAAGGCCTGCGTTATTCCCTCAATGAGATCTACAGCCGTTATGGCATCCCCATGATGGTGGTGGAGAACGGTCTGGGTGCCTACGATGTCAAGGGCGAGGATGGTATCGTTCACGATGATTACCGCATCGACTATCTGCGCGCTCACATCGAGCAGATGGCAGAGGCAGTCAAGGACGGCGTTGATCTGATGGGCTATACCCCATGGGGCTGCATCGACCTTGTGTCGGCCTCTACCGGCGAAATGGCAAAGCGCTATGGATTTATCTATGTCAACAAGTTTGACGATGGCACCGGCGATCTGTCCCGTGAGCGGAAGGATAGCTTCTACTGGTACAAAAAGGTCATTGCTACCAACGGCGAAGATCTGCGCTGAACCTGCAGCATAAAAGCAAAAAACCAGGCTGCGAACCCATTTGGTTCGCAGCCTGGTTGATTTTTTCGATGAAAAGGTTAAATTTGACCAAGAATGGTCGCACTGTAAGGCAGAAGCTCAGCGAAACCAGTCAGTACACGGCTTTCGCCCCGCCACAGGCTGGAAGAAGTGCCGTCACTCAGCAGTTTCCAGCGGCCGCTGGGCAACGGTGCGATCTTGCTTTCATCTGTAGGGTTGTAGAATACGCACAGTGCCCGCCAGGCAGCGCCATCGCCCCATTCTGCGGGCAGTGTCCAGCCTACCAGGGGCTGTTCCAGAGCGAAAAAGCGCAGGGCGTCCGGTGCGCTGGCTGAACTGCTGCCAAGCCGCGGAAAGTTTGCCCGCAGAGCCAGCAGGCCCCGATAATAGTCTACAAGGCTGTGATACTGCTCGGCACGTTCCCAGTCCAGCTGGTTCAGAGCAGGAGAGGAACGGTAGCTGTTGCCCTGGCCTTTTTTAGTGCGGGCAAATTCCTCACCGGCCTGCATAAAGGGGATGCCAAAACTGGTCAGATAGATGCCTGCAGCCAGGCGGTTCTGAGCCAGGGCCACCGGGTCGGAGGCACCAAACTCCGGATGGGGATAGCGTACCAGCATCAGCTTGTCCCAAAGGGTAAAGTTGTCGTGGGCAGATACATAGCTTACGATCTGGCTGGGTGCATGGGCAGGCATCCGGTCGCTGCGGCACCAGGCGGCAACAGCGCCGCCAATGTCCCAGAAGCTACCGGGTTTTCCCTCTACATAGCCGGGCTCCCGGGCATCAAAGCAGCCACCCTTGATGGCATCCCGGGTGTCATCACAAAAAATGCCGACTCGCTCGTGCAGCATGGAAAGATTGGCTTTGTTGGCCTCGTACCGGCGCAGCATACTGCAGCCGCCCTGCCAGGGCTCGCCATACATCAGGATCTCGCGGCCTCGGGGCAGGCAGTCCAGGGCCGCACGGACCTCGTTGATGGTCTCTACATCGTACAGACCCATCAGGTCGAACCGGAAACCGTCGATGTGGTATTCCTGTGCCCAGTATAGGATGGAATCCAGGAGATACCGGCGTGCCATGGTACGTTCACTGGCAAATTCGTTGCCGCAGCCACTGCCATTGGACAGAGTTCCGTCATCGTTCTGCCGAAAGAAATAGTATGGGACCGTATGGTTCAGCACGTTTTCGAACCGGTACATATGATTGTACACGACATCCATTACCACGCCGATGCCGGCCTTGTGCAAAGCGGCGATCATCGCTTTGCACTCCCGGATGCGTACCTCGCCCCGAGCGGGATCGGTGGAGTAACTGCCCTCCGGGACATTGAAATTGGTGGGGTCGTAGCCCCAGTTGTACTGCCGCATCAAGGGGCGGCCTTCATCCACACTGCCAAAATCAAAGATGGGCATCAGCTGGACATATTTTACCCCCAGCCGTTTGAGATACGACAGGCAGGTGGGGTGGATGCCGTCGCCGTACAGGGTGGTGCCTTCTTGCGTAAAGGCCATGAATTTTCCGCGCCATTCCGGCCGGACGCCGCTGGCAAGGCTGTGAGAGAAATCGCGCACACTTACCTCCCACACTGTGCGCTGTGCGGGCGGGATGACCGGGCGTACATCTTCGGCCCAGCCTGCCGGGTCGGTGCGGGCAAGGTCAACGATCATACTGCGGCATCCGTTGATGCCGGCGGTACGGGCATAGGGATCGCCGGTCTGCCGTGCAATGCCATCGACCGTAACGGTAAAGGTATAATACTGCCCGTGGCGGTCGCCGGGCAGATAAATGCTCCACACACCCTGCCAGCTCTTGGTCATGGGCAGAGTCTGGGGGGATTCGGCACCACTTCCGCAATGGTACAGATCAACGCAGACCATCTCGGCGGTAGGTGCCCACAGGTGCAGGTGGGTGCCCTGGGGCGTATATTCCGGGCCGAGCGCACCGGAATAGGCGCTTTGCCGGGCAAAAGATTCACTCTCAAACAGTTCTTTCCACTGTGCAGGAGTTTTCATATCGTTCAGTCCTTTCGGAAAGGGATCTTATAAGCATAGTGTAAACAAGGAGCCACCGATTTGCAAGAGGAAAATTGCTTGCAAATCCATCCGCAGTACACTATACTGAAAGAAAAACACATGGAGGACAGCAGCATGGGGTATACCGATGATTGGGAAGAGCTGATGAACGGGGTGTTTGGTTCCGGCGGAAAACTTAAGTTCGGTGCGGGTACACAGCCGCAGCCCAAAGCGGAACGGTCCGGCGGCCATGCGGACCTGAATGCAGCGCTGCTGGAGCAGCAGAAGCAGCTGGATGAACTGCTCAAAAAGCAAAACGCACAGCTTCAGCAGCAGGAAACAGCGGCGCAGACTGCACTGGAAAACAGCCGTCAGATGCTGCGGGACCTGGAACAGGATGGACTGTTGGCAAAAGGCACCGCTGATACGCCGGTGGAACATATGGGCAGCTTTGAAGGGCTTGCGGCAGAGGTCAAAAAGACCGTTTATGGGCAGGATGCATTTGTGGATGGAGTCGTGCGTGCGATGCGGCGGCCTTTTGTGCTGGGTACTGAGGCACCGGCGGCCCGCAATGTGGTGCTGCTGTGCGGCGGTGCAGGCACCGGGCGGCACTTTGCTCTGGAGGAAACCGCCCGCATCATGGCGGCCCGTGGGTTGCTGCAGAACGATAAAATGGCCGTGATGGATCTGGCCCTTTATCCCAATGCGGGGGCTGAAAAGCTTTTTTTGCAGGACCTGTACGCTGCCCTGTATGCCCCCGGCGAGATCGTGGTTTTTGAACATTATGAGACCTGCCATACCAGTTTTTTGAAGGTGATCTCAGACCTGGCGGTCCGGGGCAGTGCGCCGCTGTCCAGCCGGTATCTTGTAAACAAAGAGGGAATCCTGGTGGACGCTGGCACGGCGCTGGCACCTGGTGCAGTCAGCAGCATTGATCCCCGCGGAAAATATCTGATCTTTTTCTCGAACAATGGCCGGGAAGCACTGGCAGACAAATTTGGCGCATCCTTTGTGGCAGCGGTGGGCGATGTCTGCACAACAACAGCGTATCAGCATGCAGATCTGGCCGCACTGGCTGCCCGACAGCTCAATCTTCTGGCACAAAAGGTCCACGCCCGGCTGGGGCTGACCCTTGCAGCCGGGGCAGATGTGCGGGATCATGTGGCGGCGCAGTGCTCTAAAGAAAAGGGGGCAGCTGCACTGGAAGACTGCTGCGACAAAATGTTCCGTGCGCTGAGTGAATACTGCCTGCAAACTGACACACAGCTGACCGGTACGGTACAGCTGACAGCGCAGCCGGAGGGGGTGCGCTTTGCGCTGAATGATGGTGAGGCAAGTGATCTGTTTGCGCTGCTGCCTGCCGAATATACTGGCGCAGCAGACGAGATCCGTGCAGAGCTGGATGCGCTGGTGGGCCTTGCCCCGGTCAAGGAATATGTGTTTGGCCTGGCCGATAATCTGCAGGTGCAGCAGCGCCGTGCAGCGGCTGGCCTCAAAACGGCAAAGCTCTCGATGCACATGATCTTTACCGGCAACCCCGGCACCGGTAAAACGACGATCGCCCGGCTGGTGGCAAAGTATCTCAAGGCGATCGGCGCACTCAAAGGCGGGCAGCTGGTGGAAGTGACCCGTGCGGATCTTGTGGGCCGCTACACCGGCCACACCGCACCGCTGACCAACAGCGTGATCGAAAGCGCTTTGGGCGGTGTGCTGTTTATTGATGAAGCGTACAGCCTCTATCGCGGAGAACAGGACAGCTTTGGTCTGGAGGCCATTGATACCCTGGTCAAAGGCATGGAAGATCACCGGGACGAGCTGGTGGTCATTCTGGCGGGCTATACCAAGGAGATGCAGACCTTCCTGACCGCAAACAGCGGTCTGGCAAGCCGCTTCCCCAATCAGATCGAGTTCCCGGATTATACGGCGGACGAGCTGGTGGAGATCACGACTGTACAGGCAAAAAGCAAGGGCTATCGTTTGGAGGAAGGCTGCCTGACGTTGCTGCAGGGCTACTATATGCGCTGTCAGGCATGGGACAGCCATACCGCAGGCAACGGCCGTCTTGCGCGCAATACGCTGGAAAAGGCGATCTTCAATCAGAGCCGCCGCCTTGTGGCAGAACCTGCCGCCGAGCTGGATCTGATCCTGCCCAGCGATCTGGAATTTGAGGAATAATAAAAAAGGATGCTGCAAATGCAGCATCCTTTTTTATTATTCGTGCTGACCGGCCAGGCGCTGAGTAAGCTCACACATCTGGCTGCGCACTTCGGCAGGAGCAAGGATCTCTACCTTGCCGCCAAAGCCGCACACCCAGCCAAAGAACTGGTCACTGACGCAGATGGGAACATCGAAGTGGAAATGCTGGTCGTCTTCTGGTACGAACAGCGGCGTTTTGCCAAAGCGCTCCCGCATGATCCCGTCCAGATCGCTGGTACAGCGCAGGGTCACCCGGTGCTCTGCACCGCCGAACATATTGAAATGTTTGCGCAGATAGCTGGGCAGATCAAACTTCTGGAATTCCTTTTTGCCGCAGCGGGGATGGTCCAACACGGTGACATTGCTCATGCGATCCACCCGGTAGTTGCGGATGCCCACCGGATCCTTTTCGTCCTGGTATGCGATCAGGTAGTAACAGCCACCTTCCCATGCAAGCTGCCAGGGGCTGACCGTACGGGTGCCGTTCTTTTTATAGTGGAACCGAACCATCCTGCCGGCGTTGATGGCGCTGTGCAGTGCATCGATGCTGTATAAAAGAGTCCGGCTGTCACTTTTGGGGCGTCCGTCTACATAGACCTGACGCTGCAGCTGCCGGCCCTCGTGTTCTGAGCACAAGGTCTCCAGCTTGCGGATAATGTGGCTGCTGGTCTGGGCCGAGATGACCTTGCTGGACTGCACAGCGTCTACCAGAAGTTTCAGCTCAGACAGCTCAAAAGCGCGTCCGGCCATCCAGTATCCGCCGCCTCTGCCGCGCTGCAACTGGATGTCGTATCCAAGGCTGCGCAGGGTATCGATGTCACTGTAAATGCTTTTGCGTTCGCTCCGGATCTCCTGCTGTTCCAGTAAGGCGACCAGCTGGGGCACATTGAGCCGGTGCTGTTCGTCGGTTTTTTGTTCCAGGATGCGCAGCAGGGTCAGCAGCTTGGACTTTTGGCCTTCTTGTTTTGGCATTTGAAAACCTCCTGCGAGAAGCATAGTGCCCGGTGCGGGCCATAGCTCCGGTTTTTACGGCAGCTTTTTGTCAAAAGCGGCGCGGCGCTGGGTGGACAGGCGGAACATTTCCTCCAGCCCGTTCCGGTCATCTGTCATCAAAGCAGTGCGCATTTGATGCAGCGCAGCGTCAAACTGGTCGATCTCAGCGATTAGGTTCTCTTTGTTCCAGAGGAACAGCTCGGCCCACATTTTATCATTGATGCGGGCGATGCGGGTCAGATCCCGGAACGAGTCACCCGTATACTCGCACAGCGAGGTGTTGTCATTGGCGCACATCAGGCTCACGGCAATGGCGTGGCATAGCTGGCTGACATAGCCGATCATCCGGTCGTGTTCCTGTACGCTCAGGGTGCAGATGTGCTTGAAGCCAAGCACTTCGGCCAGGTCCCTGGCCCACTGGATCGCCTCCGGCGTATTGGCTTCGGTGGGGGTGATGATAAAGTTGGCGGGAGCAAAATTGACCTCGGCGGCGTGTTCTACGCTGGAAGTTTCGCGCCCGGCCATCGGGTGGCTGGCAATGAACTCTACCCCGGCAGGGCACAGTGCCTGGATCGGCTCCACAAGCCCGGTCTTTACGCCGGAAACATCGGTAAAGATGCAGCCGGGTTTGAGCAGCGGACCATACGTTTTGAACCACTCCAGCAAAGCGGTGGGATACAGACCGAAGATGATGTGGTCCGCCTGACGCACCAGATCTTCAAAGTCATGGGTCCTGCCGTTCTGGATATAGCCATGCTCCAGGGCGAACTGCAGATGTCCCTCGCTGCGGTTGATGCCATCTACGTGGAATCCGGCCTGGGTCAATTCCAGTGCGTACTTGCCGCCCAGCAGACCCAGGCCAACAATGAGATAACGTTTGTTTTTATCCAGCATACTCCACCTCCAAGCCCAAAGGCTCGATCGCTTCAAAGAAATGGGGCCAACTTTTCTGGATGGCGTCAGCATCGCTCACAGTCAGTGTTGACCCGGTGGCGGCACTGAGGATGGCAAGACTCATGACCACCCGGTGGTCATTGTGGCCGCACAGGACCCGGTCAGGCAGATGCAGCTGGTCGGCGCAGCCGTGGATGGTAATGGTGCCGCCTTCGCTTTCGATCCGGCCGCCGCAGGCCCGCAGTTCTGCCTCCATTGCGGCAATGCGGTCACTCTCTTTCAAACGCAGCCGCTCAGCGTTGCGGATGACGGTGGTGCCGCTGCACAACAGGCCCAGAACCATCAGAATGGGGCCAAGATCCGGGCAGTCGGCCAAATCGATGTCGATGCCGTGCAGCGGGGCTTTTTCAAACGAAACGCTGTCGCCGGAACGGTCGAACTTTGCGCCGCAGCGCTGCAGGATGTCCAGAATGACTGCATCGCCCTGCAGGGTATCCGGAGCAAGTCCGGTAATGGTCACACCGCCGCACACAGCTCCCAGCACAGCGGGGAAAGCGGCCTGGCTGTAATCTCCCTCCACGGTATAATCACAAGGGTGATACTGCTGTCCGCCGGGGATGACCAGTGTAACGTCGTCTGCCCAGTGGCTGACGATGCCAAATCCCGCCTGAGCTGCCCGGGTCATTTCAATATAGCTGCGGCTTTCGACGGGAGGGATCAGATGCAGAGTGCTGTCACCGGCCAGCAGTGGCAGTGCAAACAGCAGACCACTGATAAACTGGCTGGAAACATTGCCTGCCAGAGTATAATCACCGGCAGAAAGTCTGCCTGCCACGGTCAGACCGTTGCTGTCCTGTAAAAAGGTCAGGCCCTGCTCCCGGTAAAGAGCCTCGTAGACCGACTGCGGCCGCTCCATCAGACGTCCCCGTCCGACAAAAGAAACGGTCTGTTCGGTCAGACTGGCGATCGGGATCAAAAAGCGGAGGGTGCTGCCGCTTTCGCAGCAGTCCACCGGGGCGGACAGGGGCAAAAAGTGTCCCAGACCCTCTACAAGGGCATTGGTATCGTCGGTTTTTACAAGAGCACAAAGCTGTTCTGCCGCCGAGAGCGTAGCGGAGATATCTTTGCTGAACTCAAGATTCTGGATATGAGAGCGCCCATTGGCGAGGGCGGCGCAAAGCACTGCACGATGGGCCATACTTTTGCTGGGAGGCGCAGTGATGCTGCCGCCGATCCGGCCGACAGGACGAAATACCGCCTTCATTTTACAGGTCCCGGCCGATGGCCCATGCCACCTGACGGCACTTTGCCATGGCCTGAGCAAAGGCATCCGGGGTCAGGCACTGTGCGCCGTCACTCCATGCGTGTGCGGGATCGTGGTGGACTTCCACTTCCAGTCCGTCAGCGCCAGCGGCAATGGCGGCGATCATCATGGGCTCTACCAGATTTGCCTTGCCGGTAGCATGGCTGGGGTCTACAATGACCGGCAGATGGGTCTTTTCGTGGATGATGGGCACTGCAGACAGGTCCAGCGTGTTGCGGGTATACTTTTCGAAGGTGCGGATGCCGCGCTCGCACAAAATGACCTGCTCGTTGCCGCCGGCCATAATGTACTCGGCGCTCATGATCCACTCCTCGATGGTGTTGCACAGGCCGCGCTTGAGAAGGACCGGCTTGTGCATTTTACCAACCGCCTTGAGCAGCTGGAAGTTCTGCATATTGCGTGCGCCGATCTGCACAACGTCCACATACTCTTCAAACTCCGGGATGCGGTCTTCGCTCATCAGCTCCGAGACGATGGGCATACCGGTCAGCTCCCGTGCTTTGACCATGGCGAGGATGCCTTCAGTCTCCAGGCCCTGGAAAGAGTACGGAGAGGTGCGGGGTTTATATGCGCCGCCACGGAACAGAGTTGCGCCGCCGGCCTTGGCGCTCTGGGCGATACGAAGTGCCTGCTCCTGGCCTTCGATGCTGCAGGGGCCGGCCATTACAGCGATTTTTTCCTTGCCGCCGATTTTTACACCGCCGCAATCGATGACCGAGTCTGCCGGGTGGAACAGGCGGTTGGCGCGCTTGTACGGGGCAGAGACACGGGTCACATTGTCGATCCAGGGATTGGCCAGGACGTCCCGCTGGTCGATTTTGGTGGTGTCACCCACCAGCCCGAACACATTATAGTCCTTGCCGGTGATCAGGGTCACATCCAGGCCCTGCTTTTCAAATTTGTCAACGATCTTTTCCAGCTCCTCTTTGGGAGTGCCTTTTTTCGTAGAGATGATCATACAAAACTTCCTTTCCCATTCATATCCATGCTCTCATGCCGATCCCCCGTAGTGGTGACAGAGAGCGGACAAACGTTTTACATCACGATGTGAGCCTTGGTGCTTCCATCGGTGCGCAGCAGCTGCGTCAGATACAGACAGGCGTGCAGATAGCCCTGAGGGCCTTCGCCGATAAAATGTCCCTGGCAGCCAAAAGAAACGATGTCGGTCTGCCGGAACGGTTCCCGCTCGTCCGGTGTGCGGAGCATGACCTCTACAGCCGGGACCCCGCAGCAGCGCAGAGCGTCCAGGATGGCAACGCTGGTGTATGCGTAGCCGCCGGGGTTCAGCACAATGCCGTCCACCCGGCCCTGTGCAGCCTGGATCTCGTCGATCAGGTCTCCCTCATGGTTGCTCTGGCAGATATCGGTCTCGATGCCCAGATGTTCACAGCTGGACTGTACAAAATCCATCATGTGGTTGTAATCCAACTCGCCGGGAACATCTGGCTCGGACCATCGGATGAGGTTCAGATTCGGGCCGTTAAGGATCAAAAATTTCATGGAGTGCCTCCTTTGCCCGGCACAGGGCAGTGTTGATGCTTCCGGTGTTGGGCACAACGGCATCGGCCGCTGCCAGATACAGAGGCCGGCGCTGAGTTTCCATCTGCCGCAAGGCATCCATACTGGAAGAAAGCGGCCGGTCGCCGCCAACAGACAGCTCATCCAGCGGACGGTCCAAAAAGAGTACAACGCCATTCTGACGAAGGGCACGGAGATTCTCCGGCCGCAGGACGATGCCGCCGCCGCAGGAGATCAGCAGGCCTTTTTCTTTGCCAAAGCGCTGGGCCGCTGCAGTTTCTTTTGCGCGGAAACCAGCTTCGCCTTCTGCAGCAAAGATCTCAGGGATGCTGCGTCCATCGGCTTTAACGATCTCCTCGTCCAGATCCACAAAAGGCCGCTGCATCTGTTTGGCCAGCAGCCGTCCCAGAGTGCTTTTGCCGCAGGAGGGCATACCGATCAGTGCAATGTTCAGGGTTTCCTGCCGGATCGATGCAGTAATGCGCCGGATATCTCCCGAAGAGTCCTCGAACTTTTGTCCCAGAAAGTATTCTGCCGAATACAGAGCCTGGGATACCAGCATTTCTATGCCGCTGGCAATGATGGGGACACCGGCTTCTTCTGCGCGGAGCAGCAGTTCAGTGCGCTCCGGATTGTAGATCACTTCCAGGACCGCCTCCAGCCCAGGCATGGCGGCAACGTCCAGATAACATACGCCAACATCCGGGTACATCCCGGCGGGGGTGGCGTTGATCACGATCTGTGCGCCACAGTGAGCAGCTTGCTCATAGCTCAGCTCGTCCCCTTTGGGGTGGCGGCTGGCGGTCAGGATCCGGGCGGCGCCTTTGTCCAGTGCAACTGCACGGGTCGTGTTGTGGGTGCCGCCGGTGCCAAGGATCAGTACGGTTTTTCCAACAAAGTCCACGCCATGGGCGTCGCACAGATACGAAAAACCAAGATAGTCGGTGTTATAGCCAAACAGCAGACCATTTTTATTGATGACCGTATTCACGGCTCCGATCGCTTTGGCTTTTGGGTCGATGTAGGTGCAGTATTCCATCACCAGCTTTTTATAGGGGATGGTCACATTGATGGCCTTGAAAGGCCGTTTTTGCATAAAAGCCCGGGCTTCTGCCTCGGTGGGCAGCGGGCAAAGGTCATAGCGGTAGCCGCACAGCTGCTCGTGGATGAGCTTGGAATAGCTGTGGCCGAGCTTTGCGCCGATAAGACCATATTCCATGTTAAAGGTCCTCCTTACGGAAGGCTGTTGGCTCGGTCATCCAGCGCTGGCCGTAGCGTGCGGTCAGCAGATCAGCCACAGCCAATGCTGCAGCGCAGCTTTGCACGATGGCAGCTCTGGGTACGATGCAGGGATCGTGCCGCCCCTGGATGGAGAGCTGAGCATCCTTCTTTGCAAGATAGTCCACCGTGTTCTGTGTTTTGTAGATACTGGGGGTGGGTTTGACGGCAGTGCGGAATACCACAGGCATCCCGTTGGCAATGCCGCCGTTGATGCCGGCGTTATGGTTGGTGGCGGTGACGATCTGCCCCTCTGTACTCATGCGGAAGCTATCGTTCGCTTCGCTGCCCAGCAGCCCGGCAAAGCCAAAGCCCATGCCAAACTCAATGCCTTTGACTGCCGGGATGGAAAAGGCGAGGTGAGCAAGAACACTCTCCACGCTGTCAAAGTACGGCTCTCCGATGCCGGCAGGGAGCCCGAGGATCGCAGTCTCCAAAATGCCGCCTACGCTGTCGCCTTCGGCCCCGGCTGCCCGGATGGCGTCCTTCATGGGCTGTTCAACGTCGGCATCCAGCACTGCAAAGCCTTCTGTTTTGCTGTGCAGTGCAAGGACCTGTGAGGCGAGCTTTGCGGAATCGTTGGCCGCAAAAGGGATATCTGCCACACCGGCACACTGAGAGATATGTGTGGCGATGTCGATGCCTGCCCGCTGCAGTGCACTCAGCACGATGGCGCCGCCTGCTACCAGTGCAGCGGTCACACGGCCGGAAAAGTGGCCGCCGCCCCGCGCATCCTGAAACCCATGGTACTTGGCGTAGGCGGTGTAATCTGCATGGCCCGGGCGCAGCAGATCAGCGGTCTTTGCATAATCACCGCTGCGGGTGTTCTGGTTTTCGATCATCAGGGCAATGGCAGTGCCGGTGGTGTGGCCGTTGACCACGCCGGACAAAAAACGGACTTGGTCTGCTTCTACCCGTGCAGTGGACAACCCATCCCCGCGGGCACGGCGCTTGTCCATGCAGTCCGCTAAAAAACGTTCGTCTACCGGGACACCGGCAGCCATGCCGTCCAGCACAGCGCCAATGGCGGCGCCGTGGCTTTCGCCAAAGATCGTCAAAGCAAGATCGTTGCCAAAGGTGTTTTTCATGGCTTATTCCTCAATACCCAAAAGGGGACGCAGCCCTTCAGTGGGCAGGGTCTCAGCACGCCAGCAGCCCAGACCGGGGACCTTGATGACCGTGATCTGGCCGCCCTGTGCTTTTTTGTCGTGCAGCATTTCTGCAAGTACCTTTTCCTTGTCGTAGGTCACACGGGTGGGCAGTCCCAGTCGGCGGTATACGGCCCGTACCCGCTTTTGCAGGGCTTTGGATTCGATCATGGGCAGCATACCAAGCGCCACGCACTCGCCGTGGAACAGGCCGGTGGTGCGGCGGCCTTTGACGCCCTTCACGGCTTCGATGCCGTGGCCGATGGTGTGGCCAAAGTTCAGGGCTTTGCGCATACCTTGTTCGGTCTCGTCCTGCTCTACGATATTCTTTTTGAAGCGCAGGCTGCGGCAGATGATCTCGCCGATCTGTTCATCCACATCGCCCTTTTCAAAAATGGAAAACAGCTCCGGGTCTGCCAGCAGACCGGCCTTGACCGCTTCAGCCAGACCGTTGATGTAATGGCGGCGGGGCAGGGTGGTAAGGGTGTCCGGGTCTACAACGACCAGCTTCGGCTGCCAGAAAGCACCTACGATGTTTTTGGTGTCGCCCAGATCGATGGCAGTTTTGCCGCCGATGGAGGAATCGATCATGGACAGGGTGGTGGTGGGGCAGTTGATAAAATCAATGCCTCTCATATAGACCGAGGCAGCAAAACCAGCCAGATCGCCTACGACTCCGCCGCCTACCGCAATAACAAGATCGCCGCGGCCCATGCCAAAGTCCAGCATTTCACGCAGGACCACTTCCAGAGTTTTAAAGCTCTTGCTTGCTTCGCCCTGTGGCACAGTAATAATGTGTGCGTCCTTGCACTGGTCGGCTACGATCTGTGCGTACTGCTGGGGTACACCGCTGTCGGTGACCACGGCCACCCGGCGGTCCAGCCGGGTAAACTGGTACAGATTGTGCAGGCTGCCGCCCTTCAGGATGATGTCATAACTGCGTTCGCCCAACTTCATGGTGAGCTTGGTTCCAATAAATTCACTCATTTGCTGTACACTCCTAACAATCGTACTGTGCGGCAGGTGCGATCAAGCTCCCGCAGCAATGCGGTGGTCTCGCTGCCGGTAGGATCGCCCACCAGCTCAACATAAAAATAATATTCAAAAGGAACATGCGGCATGGGTCGGCTTTTGATGGATTCCATATTAAAACCGCTGGAGCCGATGATCTGGATCACTTCAGCCAGCTTGCCGGGTTTGTTGTCTACGGTGAACAACAGTGAGAAGCGGTTGCCGGCCGTAGGCTTTGTGCGGCTGATCACGATAAAGCGGGTGGTATTGTCGCCGTCGGTGTTGATCTGCGGCACCAGGATCTCCAATCCATACAGAGCGGCTGTTTCAGAGCTGGCGATGGCGGCCATGGTCCGGTCGCCCTGTTCTGCCACAAATTTTGCGGCCATAGCGGTGTTGGGCATGGCGGTGGCAGGCAGATGGAACTGCTTCAAAAAAGTCTCGCTCTGGGAGATGGCCTGCTGGTGGCTGTAAACACTTTTGACTTCAGAAAGCTGCGTGCCGGGCAGGACCAGCAGATTCTGGGAGATGGGCAGATCGTATACATCCACCACCCACAGTTCCGGGTGATTGTAGCACAGATCCAATACAGCCGAGACGTCGCCGGCGTGGCTGTTTTCAAAGGGGACCACACCATGGGCGGCATCGCCCTTTGCAACGGCATCGAATACTTCGTCCCAGGTGGGACAGCTCATAGCCTCAGCGTGAGGGAACAATGCTTTGAGTGCAATATGGGCAAAGGCACCTTCCACGCCCTGATAAGCGGCCCGGTTCTGGCCCAGGACTCTTGCTTCATACTGCTTGGCAATGTCCATCATGTGCTGGACATGATCTCTATAGTAGGGGCGCAGGGCAGGGTCCTGGATCCGTGCGGCCGAGCGGTCCAGCACAATGGCTTCCCGTGCGGCGTCATAGATCGGCAGTCCGTGTTCGCGCTTGTATTCTGCCACCGAGAGCACCGCAGCCATCCGCCGTTCAAACAAAGCGGCCAGCTGCGCATCCACCGCATCGATCTCGGCGCGGGCATTTTCCAGTGCATCCATGGTGTCACATCCTTCCCGGGACGATATACGTCCATATAAAATGATACTTGATTAGTATACCATAACTGGGACAGAGAAACAATAAAGCCAGGACGGCAGAAGGGTGGAAGAAATTTCAGATTTCGTCCCGGGAAAAAGAGGAAAATTGCAAAGAAAAACCGCTGCGCCAAAAGGCGCAGCGGTAAAAGGTTCAGATGTGATCTGCCGGGCTGCAGCAGCCGGACCGGCCGTTCTGCAGGTCCTCCCGGGTCCGTGCCAGGGTATAGTAACGCCCATAAGGATTTTCCAGCGCGGCTGCGGTCACAGCCGGCCGGGGATGAGGCGGTTCGTCCTGAACCGGCCGCTCAAAGACGAACCGGAAAACGCTCCGCTCGTTTTTGTTCCGGAACCGCATCCTGTCAGCCCTCGCTGGTCACAGTGGAGACCGCGCCGGCTGTCAGGGCGGCCCACAAAGGTTCGCTGTTTTCCAGCAGCTCCTCCGAGGCGGTCATCCAGGCACCGCGGATTCCAATGTAGTAGTTTGCCAGCAATTCCTGACTGTTTCCGCTGTTGTTCTGCACGGCGTCCGAATAATAATCGCCCAGCTCCAGGCTGGTCAGCACCGGGCAGTCGGTCCAGCGGTAGACCATGTTCCACCAGTCGCTGTCAGCGTCGGACTGGGGCAGGCTTCCATCCAGGTAACGCAGGGTGCCGGTGGTGCTCTGGAATCCGCTGGGATCGTACAAAATAAAAATGGAGCTGAGGGAGCCCTGGATGTCCGTAGACAGTCTGGTGGTCCCGGCCATATCCAGATAAGCGTCCGAGTCTTCCTGGCTGTTAAAGTTCAGAGTGTAGACGTTTACCTTGACCACGACCTTGCCATCACCGTTGCAATCCTCGCCGTAAGCGGCAAACGCATCCTGCAAAGCGGTGGTAGTGGCCTCCGGCAGATAGTGAGGGGCTACCACTGCAATGTTGTAGTCGGCTTTGGTGGTAAAAAAGTACTGCCCGATAAAGCAGTAAGCCACAAAGGCCGTGGCGATCCCGATGATGATGACCCACTTCAGGTTATAATCCCACCAGTTGGCCCAGCGTTCCCGGCGGGTATACTGCCGTTCCTTGCGGGGGGCGATCTGCTTGGGGTCGATGTCGCGTTCGTAGCGATAACTTGCCATGTGTTCTCCTAACTGATCTGCTCAAGCGATACGATCATTACAGCTGCGCCAGGATGGACTGGCGCACAGCTTCCGGCAGCTGCTTTTGTTCGGCTTTGCTCATGCCAGCCGTCTGGATGGGCTGCAGCACCTGGATGTGGACCGAGCCGGGCATGCAGCGGTTGCCATTGGATTCAAACAGGCCCCGTGCACCGGACATGGCCACAGGGACCACAGGAACGCCTGTTTTGACAGCGATGCGGAAAGCGCCGTTTTTGAACTCACCTACACCGCCTTCTTCCCCTTTGTAGCGAGTGCCCTCCGGGAAGATGACAAAGCTTTTTCCGCCTTCCACGATGGCGGTGGCATCGTTCAGTGCACGCACCGAGGCGCGCACATCATCGCGCTGCACAAAGACACAGCCCAGCAGCTTCATCCAGCGGTTCAGCAGGGGGATCTTCTCCAGCTCTTCCTTGGCAAGGATGCCGTGTGGTGCGTCCAGCCCGGCCAGCAGCAGAGGGATATCGTAATAGCTGCGGTGGTTGCATACGAATACGCAGGGGGTGTCCTGCGGGATGTTTTCCAGGCCGTCCACCGTCAGCGAGGCACCGGTGATCCGCAGGATGGTCCGGCTCCAGTGGGGGATATGCTGTGCAACGATCTGCTCCACCGTGGCAGAGTCCCCGGCAGCAAGGGCTTTTTCACCCCGCTGCAGTGCGCTATAGTGCACGATCATGTAGCCAAACAGATAAAGAAACATCGCAAGGGTGCGAATGATACTCATAATACTCTCCTTCCTCGGCAAATGCCGCTTTTTCTATTGTAACATACTTTTTGATAAAATGGGAATAATAACACAATTTTTACAAATGAACTGTTCGGCGCCCTTGCAAAATGGACCGAATCCGGGTATAGTTATAACTATAATAGCTGGTGTTTTGGGGCGGTACAGATCTGCCCCGGACGGCCGGGTATTACAACGCAAAGCGAAATAAAGAAAGGTTCCTAGTGCTTATGGGTCTGTTTCCGTCTGCAAATGATTTCAAAGCGGGCAGAGGTGTCGAAAAGGACGCACCCCGCAAAACCGGCATTGGCCGCTTTTTTGAATTGGTCGGCCGTGATATGAGCAGTATGTTCCTGGCAAACCTGCTCACCTGTCTGGGCTTTTTGCCGGTCATCTGCATGGTCTACATTGGTTTTCTGGCCAGCAACCTGTTCCTGATGCTGGGCGGCGCACTGCTGGGCGGCATCCTGGCGGGGCCGGTGCTTGCAGGAATGTACGATACGGTCCTGCGTGCGCTGCGTGATGAAGCGGGATATTGGTGGAATACCTATCGCAAGGCATTCAAACGCAATTTCAAGGCCAGCATCCTGCCGGGTGTGCTCTACTGCGTAGTAGTCACCTTCCAGATCTTTTTGGTCTACTACTGCTTCAATATGCTGTATCAGGGGCTCAACGTGGGTCTGCCTATGTGGGTGGTGACGGTGCTCAATCTGCTGCTGTTCCAGATGCTGTTTGCCTATATGTGGCCGCAGGTCGTTCTGCTGGATCAGCCGTTGAGCCAGACGCTGAAAAACAGTCTGAACTGTATGATCGCATTTCTGCCGCATGCATTGGCCGCAGGTGTGGTCCAGATCCTGTACTGGGGCGTCGTGATCCTGTGTATGCCGCTGGGACTGTTGCTGTTGGTGGTGTTCGGTTTCTGGTTTGTGACCGAGGTCTCCTGTCAGATCATCTATGGCGATATGGACCGGGTGTTCCACATTGAGGAAAACATCCGTAAACTCAAGGACGCAGAGCTGGAAGCGGCGCTTGCGGAGGATTATGACCAGGATGCTGCGGAGGACGAAGATTAACAAGCCGGAATGAGGGAGAAGGAGGGCGCTGAATGGAACAACGAAACAATCTGATCCTACAGGGAACAGAGACCTTTTCCCGCGGGCAGCTGGATAATGTTGCGCTGGACAACGGTGCTCTTGTGCTGGACAGTGTGGCAGGCCGCAGCCTGCTTTACGGCAGTTATACCACTCCGGAGTTTGCAATGCCGGCCTTTTGCAACCTGAACGTCAGCTGGAACGCATTTGCCCCGAAAGATACACTGGTGGAAGTTCGCTGCCGGGTATATGCCGGCGGCAGCTGGACCGGTTGGATGAGCTTTGGCAAATGGGCACCGGACTATCCCCGGTGCAGCGTAAAATCCCAAAGCGATGACGGACTGATCTTTTTGATGGGCGATACCGTAACGGTGGCAACACCTGGCGGCGGCACTGGTGTGCAGCTGCAGGTCAATCTCTCTACCAACGATGATAAAGTCAGCCCGGCTGTGCGGCTGCTGGCCGCATCGGTGCGGCCGTTGACCTGGGACAAAAAGCCCGGTCATCCGATCAACCGGCGGCTTTATCTGCCGGAATATTGCCTTGCCGCCCACGATCCGACCTTTGGCCGTGATATGGATCTGCCGCTGGTGCTGGCAGCTTTGATGAATCGCTGGGGAGAGGATATCCTGCCGGAAGAAGTGGCCTGCGTGATGCAGGATGCTGCCACCAGCAGCACCAACAACGCTGCATTCGGCGCAGCGGCTGCGGGCTGCTGTGGCTACCCCTGCTGGCAGGCCTGGATGGATCTGCGGGAACTGCGTGCTCAGATCCACGACGGCTGTTCGGTAGCGGTCCAGGTGGAGCGCCGTATCCGGGACCAGCGGGAGCCTGTGCGCCTGTGGATGGGTCTGCGGGGCTTCTGGCACGAGGCGTCCATGATGGCAGATTTTGTGCTGCTGAACGACCCCACAGCAGACTCTAACGGCTCGGTCAACTGTACCATGGCGCTCAACGACTTTTTGCGTTACTATACCGGCCGTGCAGTGGCAATGCACAAAAAACCGAGGAATATCGAGACGAACCGTCCGTTCCGGCTGCGCTGTGAGCTGGAAGCAGACGGCGAAGGCGGTAGTTACATTTTTACCCGGCGCGGCCAGCAGGACCCGCTGCCGGAGGACTTTGATGGCTGGGTGGCCTACGCGGTACACGATGGTGTGGCGCATGCCACAACAGCGCACCGCACGTTCTGCCGGCTGAGCCGCACTGAAAATGGCGGTGTAAAGTTCCCCGCAGAACAGATGGCTCAGGGCGGCCGCTGCAGTGTTTATGCGGTAGATCAGACGGGCACCATGCGTGTGGCAGAGGTGCGCCTGCCTGTGCCGCCGGTGCCCCAACAACCAAGTGACCAAAGCGCAGGTCAGGCCGGGGAGTGATTCCGGCTGTGCCGGGCTTTCGGCAGATAAACTGACATAGGGAGGAAACTATTATGGCAAAACCCATTATCACGATCGGACGTGAGTACTGCACCGGAGGCAACTACATTGCAGAAGATGTGGCCAAGGCTCTGGCTGTCAAGCTCTACGATAAGGAACTGATCACGATGGCAGCCAAAAAATCCGGATTGTCGGAGGAAGCTGTCGCAGCAAGCGAAAAGCGCCACACCCACAGCCTGCTGTACAGTCTGTACACCATGGGCAATGAGCTGCCGCTGGGCGATCAGGTGTTTATTTTGCAGAGCCGTATCATCAAGCAGCTGGCAGAGGAAGGCCCCTGCGTTATTCTGGGCCGCTGTGGTGACTATGTCCTGCGCGAGCGTAACGATGTCCTGCGTGTCTTTATTTATGCACCGGTAGAATGGCGCCGCGAGCTGGCAAAGACCGATCCGCTGGTAAAGGCAAAGGACGAAAAGGGCATTAAGGAAGAGATCGAAAAGACCGATCGCAACCGTGCTGCCTACTATAATTACTATACCCAGAACCGCTGGGGCGATGCGCACAACTACGATCTGGCGATCAATGCTGCACTGGGCCGTGAGACCTGTGTAAAGATGATTCTGGATGCAGTTGCTGCAAAGGAAAAGGCAATGAACTGACCCTTGCCTAAAAATCATTGATGCTGCGTGGGTAGGGCGCTTTTGCGCTCTGCCCATGTTTTAAGCATAGCGTAAATTGGAATTGTCTTGCAAATTTTTAACAGTCAAAAGGAGTAATCGTGGAAAACAAGCAACCTCATTCTTCCTCTGCAGCAGTGCAGGAAAATATCATGGGTACCATGGAGATCAACCCTCTGCTGGTCAAACTCAGTGTGCCGATGATGATCTCCATGCTGGTGCAGGCATTGTACAATGTTGTGGACTCGGTGTTCGTGTCCCATGTCAGCGAAAATGCGCTGACTGCTGTTTCACTGGCGTTCTCTCTGCAGAATGTAATGATCGCAGTGGGCGTGGGTACCGGCGTTGGCGTCAATGCGCTGTTGTCCAAAAGCCTGGGCGAAAAGGACCAGCGGCGTGCAAACCAGACGGCGGAACATGGCATATTTTTGTCTTTGTGCAGTTTTTTGGTCTTCTTTGTGATCGGTCTTACCTGTATGGAACCGTACTTCTATGCACAGACCAATGACATGGATATTGCACAGCAGGGTATCCAATACCTGTCGGTGTGCAGTATCTTCAGCCTGGGCCTGTTTACCCAGACGATGGGTGAAAAGCTGCTGGCTGCAACCGGACGTACCCAGCTCAGTATGATCAGCCAGCTGGTGGGTGCAGTGGTCAATATGATCCTGGACCCGATCTTTATCTTTGGTTACTGCGGCGAGGCGCTGTCCGGCACAACAGGTGCAGCAGTGGCAACGGTCATCGGTCAGTTCTGCGGCGCTGGCATGACCCTGTATTTTAACCTCAAAAAGAACCCGGATATCCAGATCGGCTTCAAGGGGTTCCGGCCGGAGGGCAGGGCCATTAGCCGTATCTACGCAGTGGGTCTGCCCAGCATCGCCATGCAGTGTGTGGGTAGTCTGATGACCTTTGTGATGAACCAGATCCTGATGGCGTTCAGCGCAACGGCGGTGGCGGTGTTTGGTGTATACTTTAAGCTCCAGAGCTTTGTGTTCATGCCGGTCTTTGGTCTGAACAACGGTATGGTGCCGATCATCAGCTACAACTATGGTGCGCGCAAGCCGGAGCGTGTCAAAAAGACCATCCGGCTGGCAGTCGGGTATGCAGCGGTCATCATGCTGATCGGTGTTGCGATCTTCCAGCTGCTGCCGGACAAGCTCCTTGGTCTGTTTGCAGCAAGCGAGGAGATGCTGGCACTGGGTGTTCCGGCGTTGCGCATCATCAGCCCGAACTTTATGCTGGCAGCGGTGGGCATCGTGTTCGGCTCGGTGTTCCAGGCGCTGGGCAACGGCGTATTCAGCCTGACCATTTCGGTCTGCCGTCAGCTGGTGGTGCTGCTGCCGGCAGCCTATCTGCTCTCGCTCACCGGTGAGGTGAACATGGTCTGGTGGGCCTTCCTGATCGCAGAAGTCGTCAGCGTAATGCTGAGCTGCATCTTTATGCTGTACACAAACCGCAAGATCATAGCACCGATGTATCAAAATTGACCGACGTATCACTTCCCCGGACGAAGGAAAGGACTGTGAGTTCTATGGTGAAAAAGCTGAAGTGGAATCTGCTGCTGATGAGTGTGATGTATCTGGGATTGGGTGTTTTTCTGCTCATGCGTCCCGGTACTGCGCTGAATGTTGTCTGCTATGCGCTGGGCGTGATCGTTCTGGCCTGTGCGGCTGCTCAGCTGGTCCGCTATTTTATCTCGGAGCATGGGGTGCTGCAAAGTCAGCTGACGCTGTTCTCCGGTCTGATCTGTCTGGGCCTGGGGGCGTTTCTCATCCTTCGCAGTGACATCGTAGTGAGTATCCTTCCCATTGTATTTGGCCTGTTTGTGGTGTTTGATAGTATCGGCCGGGTACAGAATGCGCTGGATCTGCGTCGCTGCGGCTATGCCAGCTGGAGAGGCTTTTTGTTCCTGCCGGTGCTCAGTGTAGTGCTGGGTGTGGTTATGATCCTGAACCCCTTTGGCACCATGGAAACACTGGTCATGGCCATTGGCATTATTCTGGTGGTGGAAGGTGCCATCAATCTGTTCAGCGCACTGTACACGGTGCTGGCTGTGCGCCGGTTTGCCAAGCTGCACCCGGAAACGCAGTCCATGCTGGAGGATCTGACCGGGCGGGATCTGAATCGTGACGGGGTCATTGCGCCCAGTGTCACCCGTACCGATGCCGAGGCTACAGCGGTAGAGCTGGACCATGTGGACGAAAGTGCCGCAGTGGAGCAGGAAGGCCGGTAAGAGGTCTTCTCTTTCATAAAAAGCAAAAAAGCATCCACGACCTGTTCGGGTCGTGGATGCTTTTGCTTTTACAAAAGAGGATCAGCCCTCGATGATCTCCACAGTCTTCATCTTGACCGGGGTGGTGGGCTTGTCGTTCCAGTCGGTACGGACGGCTGCAATGGCATCAACAACTTCAATGCCTGCAACTACCTTGCCAAAGGCAGCGTACTGGCCATCCAGATGGGGAGCATCCTTGTGCATGATAAAGAACTGGCTGCCGGCGCTGTTGGGGTTCATGCTGCGGGCCATGCTGATCACGCCGCGGGTGTGCTTCAGGGGGTTGTTGACACCGTTGGACATGAACTCGCCCTTGATGTTCCAGCCGGGGCCGCCGGTGCCGTTGCCCAGCGGGCAGCCGCCCTGGATCATAAAGCCGGGGATGACACGGTGGAAGGTCAGGCCGTTGTAAAAGCCCTCGCTGACCAGCTTCTTAAAGTTCTCACAGGTGATGGGAGCGACTTCCTCGTTCAGCTCGATGTCGATGATGCCGCCGTCTTCCATGGTAATGCGAATCATAACGCTATAATACTCCTTTTATCTTGCCCCATGCAGGGGTGTTGGGGGGCAGGGGACTGCCCGGATCTCTCTTATAGTATACCATAGCTTTTGCGGGATGCAACGGCGCAGTTGCAACCTTTTTGTTAAAATACGGCTAAGAAATCTTGCCGCAACCAGAGTTTACAGGGTAGTTGGTGGACGCAACCGCCCTTTTTTGCTAAAATAATGCCATCATCTGAATGGCACGGAATAAAAAAGGAGGAGCTATATGGAAACGATCATGGGCATGGATAAGACGTTTTTCTTTCGGGCATATCTTCCGATCATGGTATACACCTATCTGCCAAGGATCCTGATGTTCGCTATTTTGTGCGCCGGTGTGTTCTACTTGCGGGGGATCTACAAAAATTCCAACCGTCAGAAGATGAGCGAGGAAGTTAAGCAGGTGCGCCGTTCGCTGGCAGAGGTCCTCAAGGAACACCGTATGCGCTGCAAGATGACCCAGGAATTTGTGGCGCAGTCGGTCGGTGTCAGCCGTCAGGCAGTGTCCAAGTGGGAGAGCGGTGCATCCGAGCCGAATACCTCCAATCTGGTCGCACTGGCAAGGCTGTACGGCGTGCCTGCAGACGAGCTGCTGCGCAGTGTGGAGGCAGGGTTGGAAAAAGAAAAAGACACCGCCAGCCACTAAGCCCTTACAGCTCGCTGCGCATCTCCACCATGTCTGCCCAAAAGCGTTTGGGGCAGTGGGTCATGCGGCATTTTTCGTTATGGCGGGTCTGGATCTCCAGCGTTTTGTAGAACTGTGTCCAGAGAGCCTGGAACTGGCGCTCCCGCTCGCTGGGCGGGGGCAGCTCCAGCGGTTCGGCAAGCTCCAACAGCTGCACCTTGTGGTGCTGCTGGAGCAGCACCGCCTGATGCACGGCATCGTAGATCATAAAGTCCTCCTCCGGGTAGCGCCCGCAGAAATGCCGGCGCAGCAGGGGGAGGATATAATTTTTGGGGTGGATGACAGCGCCCAGCATCCCGTCGTGTTCTTCAAAGCGGACAAAGCCCTGAAACTTGTCCACCTCCCAGTCAAGGCTCTTTTTCATCTCGTACAGCGGTGCAACATCCGGGTGTCCCATCCGCTTAACTGTGCCGGGGCCGAGCGCAAAGGCCAGGTGCAAAAACCGGAGGAGGAGCAGCTCTTTGTCCTCCTGCCCGGAAAGGAAATCCCGGCTGACAAGGTATTCTGTTTCGCTGCCCAGCTTTTTGCCAAAGCTGGTGAAGACCCGCTGCGCCTTGGCGGGGTCGGTGGAGATCTCCTTGACCGGGTAGAGGGTGGCGGTTTCCCGCTGGGGCGTCCAGACCGCAAACGGGATCTCGTGGTACAAAAAGCTCTCAAACACACAGCACAAAAATCCCTCAAAACTGCCGTCGTAGAGATAAACGACATCCGCATCGTGCAGCTTGCGGGCAGGGGTCACAACGCTTTCGCCAGACATTGCACCGCCTCCTCCCGTACCATACGCTGCGCCGTCCGGGGCGCAACGCCCTGCCCGATCAGGGTATCCACGGCAGGCGGGGTAAACAGGCTGAGCTGCTCGCAGCCGCCGTTGAACACGTTGGGGTCGATCAGCGCCCGTGTGATGCGCTCCCGTCCGGCGCTGCCGCGTCCGGGCTGTGCCCCGGCAAAGCCGTTGCAGGTGATAAAATACTGCGCACGTTTGAGCACGACACCCATCCGTTTCAGTTCGTCCAGCCCAAGCGATGCCTGCCGGCGGGCTTTCCAGATACGGCGGGCGCTTTTGGGGCCGATCCCCGGTACCCGCAGCAGCATTTCAAAGGGGGCACGATTTACATCCACCGGGAATTGGTCGTAATGATGGATGGCCCAGTTGCATTTGGGATCGAGATAGGGGTTGAAGCTCTGGTGTTCGGCGTCCAGGATCTCGTCAGCCTGGAACTGGTAGAACCGCAGCAGCCAGTCTGCCTGATATAGCCGGTGCTCCCGCAAAAGCGGGGGCTTTGTGTCCAGTGCAGGCAGGCGGGTGTCCTGCGTGACCGGGATATAGGCGGAGTAAAACACCCGTTTCAAGCCGTATTTCTGGTACATCCCTTCCGTCAGCTTCAGGATGTGGTAGTCGCTTTCGGGCGAAGCACCTACGATCATTTGTGTACTTTGCCCGGCAGGGGCAAAGCGGGGCGCATGGCGGTAAACCGTCAGCTCCTTTTTGTTTGCTGCCCCGGTCACGGCGATCTGCTTCATGGGGCGGAAGATGGAGTGCCTGCCTTTGTCCGGCGCCAGCAGGTTCAGGCTGCGTTCGCTGGGCAGCTCCACATTAACGCTGAGCCGGTCTGCCAGCAGCCCCAGTTCCTGAATAAGCTCGGGGCTTGTGCCGGGGATGGTCTTGGCGTGGATATAACCCCCAAAACGGTATTCGCCCCGCAGCAGCCGAAGCACAGCAAGCATTCGCTCGGTGGTGTAGTCCGGGCTGACCAGCACAGCGCTGGACAAAAACAAGCCCTCGATATAGTTGCGGCGGTAAAACTCGATGGTCAGCTCTGCCAGCTCCCGGGGTGCAAAGGTCGCGCGGGGAACGTCGTTGGACTTGCGGTTGACGCAATAACTGCAATCAAAAGCGCAGCAGTTGGTCATCAGGACTTTCAACAGGCTGACGCACCGCCCATCGGCGGTGAACGCATGGCAGCAGCCGGGAGCGTAGCAGCTGCCAAGAGTGCCTGCCTGTGCTGTACGGGATGCACCGCTGGAAGTGCAGGCGACATCGTATTTGGCGCTGTCCGCAAGGATAGTCAGCTTGTCCATGATGCTTTGTTCCATACGAACCTCCCGAAATAAAAAAGGGAAACGGCAAAGCGTTCCCCTTTGAATGGTGCAATGAAGTCTGCGGCGCTGTCGCACGGCCGTTTCTTATCATCGCGTTTATTAGTTACTGGATTTTTACCATTTTGCCTTTGTCTCCACGACCTTGCCGGCAACATGGAGATTGTTCAGATCCTCGCCCTTGATGACCAATTCGCTGTAAGCGGGGTTGAAGGGCTGCAGAACAACGCAATTGCCGCGGTGGAGATAACGCTTGAGGGTTCCTTCGCCCTCTTCACCGTAGATCAGCACGCCCAGATCGCCATTTTCCAGGGTGGACTGGCGATGCACCAGTGCCAGATCACCGTCCTGGATACGGGGCTCCATGCTGTCGCCACGCACTACCAGGTAGAAGTAGTTGGAGGGGTCCTTTACGCGTGCATACTCATGCCCGTAGTCTTCTTCAAATGCCAGGGCGCCGTAGCCGGCCTTGACTGTCCCGATCACAGGGATCAGACATTCTGAGTAGCTGCCAAAAAAGCGCTCTTCCGGGGCAGAGGTGCTGCTCAGCGGGCGGTACAGCCCCAGCAGATAATCAGCGGTAGTGTTCAACAGCTCTGCGATGCGCGCAACGGTGGAAGGATCGGGAGAAGATTTGCCGCTTTCCCATTTGCCAACGGCCTGCTGGGTCACCCCCAACTTGGAAGCAAGCTCGGCCTGACTGACTCCCTGTTTTTTGCGGCACTGCTTCAAAAGCTCTGCAAATGTCATAATAGGCTCCTTTACCTTATAGAGGTTTTTGTTAAATTTATTATACAACAAAAAGATGTTTCTGTAAAGAGGGGAATGAAAAGTCGACCCAAAAAGGTTGTGTTGAAGTGCAAAATATGAGTTGAAAAGAAAAAATTTGAAATAACACTTGACAGAATCAAAGAAATCTGGTAAAGTAATTAAGCGTTCGACGCGGCGAAAGCCGGGCGCCCACAAGGAGAGATGTCCGAGTGGTTTAAGGAAGCAGTCTTGAAAACTGCCGTACGGCAACGTACCGTGGGTTCGAATCCCACTCTCTCCGCCATTTTTTAATTAGGTGTTACACACTTTGCTCTGGAGTAGTACTCAAGAGGCCGAAGAGGCGCCCCTGCTAAGGGCGTAGGTCGTCTAAACAACGGCGCGAGGGTTCAAATCCCTCCTACTCCGCCAAGAAAAAGCTCGTTGGATCTTTGAATCCAGCGGGCTTTTTCCATT